>NZ_JBHWES010000013.1:0-187551 GCF_042734105.1 Streptomyces sp. NPDC059679
CCCGATCCCCACCGCACCCCAGGTCGTTACCCGTCGTGGTCCTCACCGGCCCGCCACAGCGGGTGTTCGCGGGCCGCCCACCTGTGGTCGACCGTTCCGGTGCGCATACCGCGCCGGGCCTCCGGGTCGCCGAGCGCCATGCCGATGTGCCCGAGCAGCACGATGCCGACGGCAAGCGCCAGCCAGTCGTGGACGAAGGTGGCGCTGGTGCGCCAGACCAGCGGGGCCAGATCGGTGAACCACATCAGCAGCCCGGTGCCCGCCATCACCAGTACGGCGCCGCTGATATAGGCGGCGTACAGCTTCTGCCCGGCGTTGAACTTGCCCGCCGGGCGCGCCCCCTCGCGCGCGTCGCGCCGCAGCACCGCGCGCAGCCAGCGGCGGTCGTGCGGGCCGAAGCGGTTGAGGCGGGAGAGGTCGGCGCGGAAGGCGCGGGAGACCAGGCCGAGCAGCGTCGGGACCGGGGTCAGGATGCCGGTCCACTCGTGCACCGTGACCACCAGGGCGCGGCGGCCCACGAGTTCGGCGAGCTGCGGCAGATACAGACAGGCCGCGCTCACCACACAGGCGCCCAGGAGGACGGCGGTGGTGCGGTGGATCCACCGCTCGGCCGGGGTGAACCGGGCCACGCGGGGGCGGGGCCCGGTGCGGGCGCGTGCGGCGGGGCGTACGGGGGCGGGGCCGCCGGGGTGCGCGTCAGGTGGTGGGGGCATCGTCGCGTCCGTTCGACTTGCCGACCCAGCCGTCCACGTCATAGCCGCGGTCCTCCCAATAGCCGGGCCGTACCTCGCGGGTGACCTCGATACCGGAGAGCCACTTCGCCGACTTGTAGAAGTACATGGGGGCGACGTACAGCCGCACCGGGCCGCCGTGGGAGTGGCCCAGCGGCTCGTCCCGCATCCGCAGGGCCACCAGGACGTCGTCCCGGCGGGCCTGTTCGAGGGTCAGGCTCTCGCTGTACGCCCCGTCGAAGCAGGTGAAGCGGACGGCCCCGGCCCCCGGGCGAACCCCGGCGGCGTCCAGCAGCGTGGCCAGGCGTACGCCCTCGAAGGGGGTCTGCGGCACGCGCCAGCCGGTGACGCACTGGACGTCGTGGACGATGCGGTGCTGGGGCAGCGCGCGGAGGTCGGCGAGCCGGTAGTCGGCGGGTTTGTCGACAAGTCCGCCGACGGTGAGGCGGTAGTTCTCGGCGTTCTTGTGGGGGACGGAGGAGGTCACCGAGTAGTAGCGGAACCCACCGCCGTTGGGGAGCAGCCCGGTCACCCCGGTGGGGTCGTTCTCCGCCGCCACGGCCAGGAACTTCTCCAGGCGGCGCTGCAGCCAGGGGGCGGCGGCCATGCCGCCCGCGCCCAGGGCCAGCATGCCGAGGATGACGCGCCGGCCGACGGGGGTGCCGCGGTCGGCGGTGGTGTCCGCCGGGTCGGTCGTGTCCGGGTCGGCGGTGTCCCGGTCGGCGCTGGGGCCTGGTTCTGGGGCACCCGGGTCGGTGGTGTCCGGGTCGGCGGCGGGGTGCTCCGCGGCGCCGGGATTGCGGTCCATGTCCTCGATGAGAGCACTCCGGGGGCGCCGGACGCCAGGCTCTTCGGCCTTTCGTCAGACTTCCGTCAGAAGTCGGCGCACCCGCCCCGCCCCACCGCCCGCCCTACCCCACCGCCTCAGCCGCCGCGCGGCCCGCCGTACGGCCGGAGAAGAGACAGCCGCCGAGGAAGGTGCCCTCCAGGGAGCGGTAGCCGTGGACGCCACCGCCGCCGAACCCGGCCGCCTCGCCCGCCGCGTACACGCCGGGCAGCGGCTCCCCGCCCTCGGTCAGCACCCGCGCGGACAGGTCGGTCTCCAGACCGCCCAGCGTCTTACGGGTCAGGATGTTGAGGCGGACGGCGATCAGCGGGCCCGCCTTGGGGTCGAGGACGCGGTGCGGGGCGGCGGTGCGGATGAGGCGGTCGGCGATGTATTTGCGGGTACCGCGCAGGGCCGTGATCTGGAGGTCCTTGGTGTAGGGGTTGGCGATCTCCCGGTCTCGGGCGACGATGTGGCGGCGCAGCTCGGCCTCGTCGATCAGCGGCTCCTTGGTGAGCTCGTTCATCCGCCGTACGAGGCCCGTCAGCGACTTCTCGACGATGAAGTCCGCACCGTGGTCCATGAACGCCTGGACCGGGCCCGGGGCCCCGCCCCGCCCGCGGTTCAGCACATCGCGGACGCTCTTGCCGGTCAGGTCCGGGTTCTGCTCGGAGCCGGAGAGCGCGAACTCCTTCTCGATGATCTTCCGGGTGAGGACGAACCAGGTGTAGTCGTAGCCGGTCCGCATGATGTGTTCGAGCGTGCCGAGGGTGTCGAAGCCGGGGAACAGCGGCACGGGGAGCCGCTTGCCGCGGGCGTCGAACCACAGCGAGGAGGGGCCGGGCAGGATACGGATGGCGTGCCGGGGCCAGATGGGGTTCCAGTTCTCGATGCCCTCGGTGTAGTGCCACATCCGGTCGCGGTTGATCAGCCGCCCACCCGCCGCCTCCGCGACGCCCAGCATCTTGCCGTCCACATGCGCGGGGACTCCGGAGAGCATCCGCTCGGGCGGGGTGCCAAGACGCTCGGGCCAGTTCTGGCGGACGAGTTCGTGGTTGCCGCCGATCCCGCCCGAGGTGATGATCACCGCTTGGGCGCGCAGTTCGAAGGCGCCGGTGACCTCACGGCTGCTGGGGGCGCCGCGCTCGGCGTCGCTGGGCTCCAGGATCTCGCCGGTGACGGTGTCGACGGCGCCCGCGCTGCGGGACAGTCCGGTCACCCGGTGCCGGAAGCGCAGCTGGACCAGGCCGCGGGCGGCCGCGGCCCGCACCCGCCGCTCGAAGGGCGCGACGACGCCGGGACCGGTGCCCCAGGTGACATGGAAGCGGGGGACGGAGTTGCCGTGCCCGCTCGCGTCGTAGCCGCCGCGCTCGGCCCAGCCGACGAGCGGGAACAGCCGCAGCCCCTGGGCGTGCAGCCAGGCCCGCTTCTCCCCGGCCGCGAAGTCCACGTACGCCTCGGCCCAGCGGCGCGGCCAGTGGTCCTCCTCGCGGTCGAACCCGGCCGTGCCCAGCCAGTCCTGCCAGGCCAGTTCGCGGCTGTCGCGGATGCGCAGCCGGCGCTGCTCGGGCGAGTCGACGAGGAAGAGGCCGCCGAAGGACCAGTGGGCCTGGCCGCCGAGGGACTGTTCGGGCTCCTGGTCCAGCAGGATCACCTTGCGGCCCGCGTCGGCGAGTTCGGCGGTGGCCGCCAGGCCCGCGAGCCCCGCCCCGACCACGATCACATCCGCGTCGTACGCCATGGATTCTGGTGTCCCGTTCTGTCAGGAGCGCGCAGGAGCGCCGGCGGCCGGGCCGTGGTGCCCGGGCACCGTGGTGTCGGTCGATCCTGCCTACCGGCCGGTATGGCGTCAACCCGCCGGGCGGGCCGCGCCCCGCCACGAGCTTCACGGCGCCCGGCCGCGGGGCCCAACTCCCGCCCCGTGCCGCCTTGTGCGACGTAACGCCAATAAAGGGGACAATCGATCGCCGAGATGGACAGCGGGTTCGGCGGGCGGGCATCATCAAGCACCATGGCTGACCACCATCCCTCTCCCTCGCGACCGCACAGCGCGGACAAGCGCGTGGTGAGTCCTACGCTGGTCACTCCCGGCCCGCAGCCCGTCGAGCTCTCCGGGTCCAGCGCCGAGGAGGGGCCGCAGGTGCTGCGGGGTGAGGTGGTCGGTCCCCGGCACGCCCGCCGACGCCCCGTCAGCGACCGGCGCAAGGCCGCGGCCGGGGCGATTCTGCTCTCCGCCACCGGCGCCGCCACCGCGCTCTTCCTGATGCTGGGCAAGGACGGCCGCCAGGCCGCCGCCGCGCCCGCACACGACGCGCCGTCGTCGGCGCCCGACGCCAGCGCGGACGACGCCGTCCCGGTGGCCGACGCGGTGGCCGGCGCCAAGCCGCTGCCGGGTGCCTCGCGCACCGCCGAGCCCGCGGCGGCCACCAGCGTCCCGGCCGCACAGCCCAAGGCCCCGTCCACGGCGCCCACTCAGCCCCCGGCCCGCACCCAGCAGCCGTCGCGCCCCTCCTGGCCGTCCCACTGGGGCGGCCGGGGGCGGACCGCCGAGGACTGGCAGCGGGACCGGGAGGAGGCGGCGCGCTGGGCGAAGGAGTGGGCGGACCGGTACGGCTCCGGCTACGACGGGTCCGGCTACGACGGGTCCGGCCGCGGGGGGCGCCACCACGGCGGGTCGGGCTACCCGGGGTACCCGGGCGGAGGACAGCGGCGCTGACCGCCGCGCCCCCTTGCCGCATGAGCCCCCGTGCTGGGTGAGCACCCGTACTGCTGGGTCCCCCGTTCTGCTTGGATGGCGGCATGGCTGACAAGGAACCGCCTCAGGAGCCGCGTTCCGCCGATGAGCTGCTGGACATCGTGGACGAGCGGGACCGGGTGGTGGGCCAGGCCCGGCGCGCCGACGCCATGGCCCGCCGACTGCGCCACCGGGCCGTCTTCGTGCTGACCCGGGACGGCGCGGACCGGATCTTCGTACACCGCCGCACCGCCAACAAACTCGTCTTCCCTTGCCTGTACGACATGTTCGTCGGCGGTGTCGTCGGCGCGGGCGAGTCGTACGACACGGCGGCGCTGCGCGAGGCCGAGGAGGAGCTGGGGGTGTCCGGGCTGCCCGCACCGACGCCACTGTTCTCCTTCCTCTACGACACGCCCGAGCACACCTGGTGGTCGCGGATCTACGAGGTCCGCTGCGAGCTGCCGGTCGTCCCACAGGCCGAGGAGATCGCCTGGCACGCCTTCCTGGACGAGGAGGAGCTGGGGCGGCGGCTGGCGGAGTGGGAGTGGGTGCCGGACGGCGCCGAGGCATATCGGCGGCTGCTGGAGTGGCGCCACCAGGGTCGGTCTCCGGCAGGTCCGGAGGGTCCGGACGAGCCCTAGTACGCTTGTCCCATGATCGACGCCAACCGCACGCCGACCCGGGGCAGGCTCGCCTCCGCCGTCGCGGATGTGCGGCTGTGGTTCGCGCCCGAGCGGCTGCGCGCCGAGGGGGAGACCCCCGACTACCGCTTCTCCCTCGCCAACGAACGCACCTTCCTGGCCTGGCTGCGCACCGCGATGGCGCTGGTGGGCGGGGGCTTCGCGGTCGATCAGTTCCTTCCGGACACGAACAGCACGCTGCGGCTCGCGGCTGCGCTCACGCTGCTGGCCGGGGGCGCGGTGTGCGCGGTGCGGGCGCTCAACCACTGGGTCCGCTGTGAGCGGGCGATGCGGCGCGGCGAGGACCTGCCGGTCTCCCGCTTCCCGGTCGTGCTGGGGCTGGCCGTCGGGGTGATCGCCCTGGTGATGGTGGGCCTCGTCGCGGTCCGCTGGGGCGGCTGAGCCGATGGCCGGGCCCGACTCGCCCACGGGGCCGCAGGGCCCCGAGCGACACGATCCCCAGTCACCGGATCCCGGCTCACCCGATCCCCCCGAGTCACCCGAGTCCCCCGATCAGGGATCCGAGGGTGGTCCCTGGAAGCGGGATCCCGGGCTGCAGCCCGAGCGGACCCGGCTGGCCTGGCGGCGTACGACGCTGGCCTGTGCCGTCGCCGCGTCGCTGGCCGCACGGCAGGCCCTGCACAACGGGACCGGGCCGGTGTCCGTGGTCTGCGCGGCGCTGGCCGCACTGGCCTGGCTTGGCTTCCTGGGTGTGGCGGGCCGCCGCATCCGGGCGATGTCCGCGCCGCGTCCGCCCGCACTGTCCCCGCGGGCGGCCGCGGCGGCGGCAGGCTGCACCCTGGCGCTCGTGGCCTTCGGCGCCGCGCTGGCCCGATGACGCGCTGATCCGGTGACGCGCTGCCCCGGCGACACGCTGCCCCGGCGACACGCTGATCCGCCGACGGCCTGATCCGCCGAAACTCGTCCCTAGCCGACCGTGACGACGATCTTGCCGCGGGTGTGGCCCTCCTCGTTGAGGCGGTGCGCATCGGCGGTCCTCTCCAGGGGAAAGACGGACGAGACCTCCACGCCGAGGGCGCCGCGCTCGGCGATATCGGTGAGGTCCTGGAGGTCGTTCGGGTCGGGCCGGCAGAAGACATAGCGGCCGCCGAGGGCGAGGACCGCCTGGTCGGCGATGGAGGCCAGCCGCCCGCCCGGGGCCAGCAGCGGGACGGATTCGGTGAGCGCTTCGCCGCCGACGGTGTCGAAGACGGCGTGCACCCCTCCGGGGGCCAGCGTCCGTACCCGATCGCGGAGCCCGTCCCCGTAGATGATCGGCTCGGCGCCCAGCGAGCGCAGGTACTCGTGGTTGCGCTCGCTGGCGGTGCCGATGACGCGGGCGCCGAGGTGCCTGGCCAGCTGGACGGCCAGGGAACCGACGCCACCCGCGGCGGCGTGCACCAAAACGGTGTCGCCCTCGGCCACCTTCAACGCCTTGACCAGTGTCTGGTACGCCGTGAGGCCCGCCAGCGGAATGCCCGCGGCCTGCGTGAACGTGAGGTTCCGCGGCTTGCGGGCGAGCGTGCGCAAGGGGGCCGCGACGTACTCGGCGAAGGTGCCCCGGGACAGGAAGTCCTCGCGGACGTATCCGATCACCTCGTCGCCCGCCGCGAACTCGGTCACCGCCGGGCCGGTCCGCTCGACGACACCCGCGACGTCCCAGCCCGGGATGACCGGGAAGACGGCCTCCAGGACGGAGTCCAGATAGCCCGCCCGGGCCTTCCAGTCGACCGGGTTGACGGCCGCGGCCGTGACCTTGACCAGGACGGTGTCGGGGCCGACCTTGGGCTCGCGGACCTCCCCGTACTCCAGGACCTCGGAGCCGCCGTAGCGGCGGTAGGTGATGGCCTTCATGGGGCGCTCCTTGCGTTCCTGCGTTCCTGCGTTCCCGCGCGGGGTACGGGCCGGACGGCGAGCGCGGCCGGAGCCCACGCTCCCGTCTTCGACGCTCCCGCGCCCGCCGACCCGGCGCAAACCGGGGGCTAGCCCAGGCTGATGTTGCGGCAGGTGGAGCTGCCGCTCTTGGCGACGACGCTGCGTCCGACGGGGATCGCCTGATCGCCCCCGCCGCCGCGGCTGTCGCAGTCGCTCTTCTGCACCTCTACCGCAGGACCGTCGCCATCAGCGGCTCCGTACGACATCGGCTGCTGCGCCTGGGCCGCGGGGCCTCCGCCGATGACCATGGCGGCGGCAACGGAAGCGCCCAGCACCATGGCTCGAATCATTCTCTTCATCAGACTGCCTCTCTGAAATGCACGCGTCGGCGTTCGCCCGCAGCCTGCCGAGCGGCGTAATGCGGCGGGGACTACGACACGGCCTCGCACCTCGAACGGCCCAGCACTGGACTCCATACCGACTGGTCGGCATCATGATGCGGGACCGTCCGATCACCCGCCCCGCGCCCGCCCGCAGCACCTTCAACGGAGGCAGAGACCCGATGAACTCAGGCAATCCGCCAGGACTCGACCTCGAACGGCTCCGCGCCCATCTGGACCGTGAGCGGCCGGGGCTGGTACGCGGGCCGCTGCATGCCGAGCTGATCGAGGGCGGGCGGTCGAACCTCACCTATACGGTGGACGACGGCGCCGCCCGCTGGGTCGTGCGCCGCCCGCCGCTGGGCCATGTGCTCGCCACCGCCCACGACATGCGGCGCGAGCACCGAGTGATCGGCGCGCTGCACCCGACCAGCGTGCCCGTGCCGGAGCCGGTGCTGCTGTGCGAGGACGAGTCGGTCCTCGGATCGCCCTTCTACGTCATGGAGTTCGTCGAGGGCACGCCGTACCGCACGGCCGAACAGCTCACCCCCCTCGGCCCGGAGCGCACCCGCCGTGTCGTGCTCGGCCTGGTGGACACCCTGGTCGAGTTGCACGCCGTCGCCCCGGCCGCCGTCGGCCTCGCCGACTTCGGGCGCCCGGACGGGTTCCTGGAGCGGCAGCTGCGCCGCTGGGGCAAGCAGCTGGCCGCCTCCCGCAACCGTGAGCTGCCCGGGATCGACGAGCTGCACGAAGCGCTCGGCAAGGCGCTGCCCCTCTCCCCCGAACCCGCCGTGGTCCATGGCGACTACCGGCTGGACAACGTGCTCGTGGGCGCCGATGACCGGATCAAGGCGATTCTCGACTGGGAGATGTCCACCCTCGGCGATCCGCTGACCGACCTGGGCCTGCTGGTGATGTACAGCGAGCAGGAGGATTCGTCCGACTCGCCGATCACCACGACCAGCGGCGCCCCCGGCCACCCCGCGCCGAGCGAGCTGATCGAGCGGTACGCGGCCGGCTCGGGCCGCGATGTCGGCGGCGTCGCCTGGTACACGGCGTTCGCCTACTTCAAGCTCGCCGTGATCCTCGAAGGCATCCACTACCGGTTCACCCTCGGCCAGACCGTCGGCGCCGGCTTCGACCGGATCGGCGAAGTCGTCCCGGTGTTCGTCGAGAGCGGCCTCACCACGCTACGGAAGGGCTGAGACAGCCATGGACTTCGCATTCGACGCCCGCACCGAGGAGCTGCGGGCCAAGCTGCTCGCCTTCATGGCGGAGCATGTCCACCCGGCAGAGGCGGTGGCCGAGGAGCAGCGCGCCCGGCTGGACTCCCTCTGGCTGACCCCGCCGGTCGTCCAGGAGCTCAAGGCGGAGGCGCGCAAGCAGGGCCTGTGGAATCTGTTTCTGCCCGACGCCGAGCTGGGCGCGGGGCTGACCAATCTCCAGTACGCCCCGCTCGCCGAGATCACCGGCCACAGCCCCCAGCTGGCCCCCACCGCCCTGAACTGCGCCGCCCCGGACACCGGGAACATGGAGGTGCTGGCCCAGTTCGGCACCGAGCAGCAGCGCAAGCAGTGGCTGGAGCCGCTGCTCGCGGGCGAGATCCGCTCCGCGTTCGCGATGACCGAGCCCGAGGTCGCCTCGTCCGACGCGACCAACATCGAGACCCGGATCGAGCGGGACGGCGACGACTACGTCATCACCGGCCGCAAGTGGTACATCTCCGGGGCGATGAACCCGGACTGCAGGATCTTCATCGTCATGGGCAAGACCAATCCTGACTCCCCCGACCTGCGCCGTCAGCAGTCGATGGTGCTGGTGGAGCGGGAGACCGAGGGCGTCGAGGTGCGCCGGGCCATGCGGGTCTACGGCTACGAGGACCACTACCACGGCGGCCACGCCGAGGTGGTCTTCCACGGTGTGCGCGTCCCGGCCGCCAATCTGATCGGGGAGGAGGGCGGCGGCTTCGCCATCGCCCAGGCCCGGCTGGGCCCCGGCCGTATCCACCACTGCATGCGGCTGATCGGGATGGCCGAGCGCGCGATCGAGCTGATGTGCCGCCGGGCGGTGTCCCGTACGGCCTTCGGCAAACCGCTCGCCCGGCAGGGCCAGGTCCACGCGTGGATCGCGGATGCGCGGGTGGCGGTCGAGCAGCTGCGGCTGCTGGTCCTCAAGACGGCCTGGCTGATGGACACCGTCGGCAACCGGGCGGCGCACACCGAGATCCAGTCCATCAAGATCGCCACCCCGCGCACGGTCGTCGACATCCTGGACCAGGCGGTGCAGCTGCACGGCGCGGGCGGGGTCAGCCAGGACTTCCCGCTGGCCGAGCTGTGGGCCGCGGCGCGGACGCTGCGGCTCGCGGACGGGCCGGACGAGGTGCACCAGCGGTCGCTGGCGCGGCGGGAGCTGAAGAAGTACCTCTAAAACCCCCTAAGAACCGCTGTCAGGGCCGCAGGGCGCGCAGCAGCAGGTCGGCGAGGTGGTCGGCGACCTGCTGGGGGGTGAGCGGTCCGTCGGGGCGGTACCAGGTGCCCAGGTGGTGGACCGAGCCGAAGTGGTAGTCCACCACCAGGTCGGCCGGGGTGTCCGAGCTGAACACCCCGGCCCGCTGGCCCTCCTCCACCAAGGCACGGAACCGCTCGTGGTAACGCCGCCGCTCCGCCCGTACCTGCTTGTGCTTCTCCGGGCTGAGATGGTGCATGGACCGGAAGAAGATCGTCGCGTCGTCGAGGTTGTCGATGGTGGTGACGACGACGTCGGCCGCCGCGTCCCGCAGCCGCTGCTCTACGGGCGCGTCCGCGTCCGCGAAGGCGTCCAGACGCTCCTGTTGCAGCCGCAGCACCCGCCCGTAGATCTCGTGCAGCAGATCGTCCTTGGAGCCGAAGTAGTGGTAGAGGGCGCCCTTGGTGACCCCGGCCGCCTCGACGATCTCCTGGACGGAGGTCCGGTCGTAGCCGCGCTCGGCGAAGAGGCGGGTGGCCGCGGCCAGCAAGCGCTGTGGCACCGGTTTCCCGTCGCCGTCCCTCATTCTGGCCATCTGGTCGCCACCTGCCTCTCGTCGGTGCCGGGTTCGCTACTCCCGGGGGCTCCGCGCCGTCCGCAGCTCCCGTCTGAGGATCTTGCCACTGGCCGTCTTGGGCAGCTCGGGCAGGATCTCTATCCGGCGCGGATACTTGTACGCCGCGAGCCGCTGCGCGCAGTACGAGGTCAGCTCCTCCGGCGCCACTTCGGCGCCCGGCCGCAGGCTGATGTACGCCTTGACCGTCTCCCCGCGGTACGGGTCGGGGACGCCGACGACGGCCGCCTCGCGCACGGCGGGGTGGGTGTACAGCACGTCCTCGACCTCGCGCGGCCACACCTTGAAGCCCGAGGCGTTGATCATGTCCTTCTTGCGGTCGACGACGTACAGCCAGCCGTCCGGGTCCATGAAACCGATGTCCCCGGTGCGCAGCTCCCCGTCGGGCAGAGACGCCGCGCTCGCCTCCGGTGCCCGCCAGTAGCCGGGCACCACCATGGGACCGCGCACCGCGATCTCGCCCGGCTCGCCGAACGGCACGTCCCGGCCCTCGTCATCGATGATGCGCACCACCGAGTCCGGTCCGGGCAGACCGACCGCCAGGGTGCCCGAGACCGGGTCGACGGGGGCCCTGGTGCCGGGCGGGACGCTGGCGCAGGGGGCGGTGCACTCGGTCAGGCCGTAGCCGTTCTTGAGGTAGAGGCCGAAGTCGGCCTCGAACCGCTCGACCAGCGCGGGCGGCAGCGGGGCCCCGCCCGAGGAGGCGAGCAGGAAGGACGCGAAGTGGTCGCGGGTCACCTTCGGGTGGGCCATCAGCGCCATGAAGGCGGTGGAGGGGCCGACGGTGTAGGCGGGGCGGTGCTCGGCGAAGGCGTCGAGGACGACGCCCGGCTCGAAGCGGTAGGCCATGGCGAGGGTCCCGGCGTCCGCGATGGAGGCGGCCAGCTCGCAGACCATGCCGGTGATGTGGAACAGCGGCGCGAGCACGAAGATCGTGGAGCCGTCGGGCATCTCATGGCCGACATGCTGCCGGTCGGCGTTGTAGGAGATGTTGCCGTGGGTGTTCAGGGCGCCCTTGGGGGTGCCGCTGGTCCCCGAGGTGTAGCTGATCAGCGCGATGTCGTCGAGGCCGGGCTCCGGCACATCCGGCCGCGCCGCGCCGCCGCGGGCCGCCGCGAGCAGATCGTCGGTGTCCTCGGGCGCGGGGATGCGCCGATGGGTGAGGACGCGGACGTCGTCGCGGGTCTGGAAGTCGTACGCGTCGGCGGTGAGCGCGATGCGCACGGAGGAGGAGGCGGCGGCCGCTTCGCGCGCGTACTCCTCCCAGGCGTGGCCCGAGCACACCAGGGCGCTCACCTCGGCGTCGGCCAGGATGTGGCCGAGCTCGCCCCCCTTGTACATGGGGTTGACCGGCACCACCGTGCCGCCCGCCTTCCACGCGCCGAGCAGGGCGAGCACGAAGTGCGGGGTGTTCTGCAGCATGATCGCGAGCCGGTCGCCGGGCTTGAAGCCCCGCGCGGCGAGATGGCCGGCGATGCCGTCGGAGAGCTCATCGGCCTCCCGGTAGGTCACCTGCCCGTCGAAGTAGGCGAGCGCGGCCCGGTCGGGCCTGGTCCGCACGGCGTCCCGGAAGGCGTGCAGCACGCTGGGCCGCGGCCGGATCGGTTGGCGCTGCACCTCGTTGAGCTGAGCGAGCCATGGCTTGTCCTGGTACGAGGTCATGAGGGCGGCCCTGTCTGCTCGGGGGACTGTCTGCTCGGGGGATGGGGGTGCGGGGATGGGGGTACGGGGGCGTACGTACTGATCAGCCGGTCGTACGGATCAGCCGTTGGCCTCTTCGACCTTGCGCTGGAGGTGGTTCATGTGGGTGAGCCAGCGGTCGGTGTCGGTGGCGCGGGCCGCGTAGTACTCGGCGACCTCGGGGTGCGGAAGGATCAGGAAGCGCTCCTGCGCGATCCCGTCGAAGAGGGCGTCGGCGACCTGCTCGGGCTCGATCGCCGTCGGCACGAGGATGAGGTCGCCGGTGGCCCCGGTGGCGCGCAGCATATCGGTGCGCACGCCCTGCGGGCAGATCGCGTGGACGCTGACGCCGCGGTGGCGGTAGGTCGTGGACAGCCATTCGGCGAAGGCGAGCGCGGCATGCTTGGACACGCTGTACGGGGCCGAGCCGACCATGGTCAGCAGACCGGCGGCGGAGACGGTGGAGACGAAGCGGCCGCTGCCACGCTCCAGCCACTCGGGCAGCAGCTCACGGGCCGCCCGGACATGCGCCATGACGTTGACGTCCCAGGCGTCCGCCCACAGCAGCTCGTCGGCCTCGGGGCCGCCGACGGGGGCGACGCCGGCGTTGGCGCAGTAGATGTCGATGCCCCCACCGAGCGCCGCCCGCGCCTCGGGCACCACACGGGAGGCGTCGCCCGGCACGGCCACCGCGCCGATCCCCTCGGCGACGGCCTTCGCCTTGTCGGCGTCGAGATCGTTGACCACGACGCGCGCGCCCTCGGCGGCGAACCGGCGGGCCAGCGCGGCACCGATACCGCCTCCTGCCCCGGTCACCACGGTTCGCGCGCCACGCACGGCGTTCCCGCGTACGGCATCTCCACGCACGGTATCCACGCATGCTCCTTCGGCCGGGGGTCGACTGCGTCACTCAGCCGCGTCGCTCAGCTGCTCGGCAGACTAACCAGTCGGTATGTGTAAACGGAAGGGGCACGACGGGGTACGGAAGGGACGATCTACCGGCCCTCCCCGCCCTCGCCCGGCTTGTTCATCACGCTCCGCCAGCGGGCGTTCTCGCCCGCCAGGGCGTCCCACAGGACGTTGAGCGGATGGGCGGCGTCCCATGCGGTGCGCTCCCCGCCGCGTACGAACACCCCGACCAGCACGGCCAGATCCGGCCCGAGGTCATCCGCCAGCTGGAGCGTCCGCAGCCCCGCGCCGCTCTGCAGCCGCCCGTCGGCGACCGCTTCGCCGATCCCCTGGGTCACCAGCACACAGCCGCGCAGCACGCCGGAGGAGAGCAGTTCCAGGCCGTACTGCACGGTGTCGATCTCGGCCGCGATATGCAGCTCCTGGCGGTAGCGGGCGCCGAACCAGCCGCGCAGAAAGCCGGGTATCAGGCCGTCGGCGGAGACCGCGAGCGGCAGCCCGGGGAGTTCGCGGACCGAGAGCCCGGGGCCCGGCAACTCGTCCTCGGCGAGGTTGGTCACCAGGGAGAGCCCGCTGCGCCGCCACTCCATCACCTCGAAGCCGTCCAGCCGGCTGTCCCCGTCCCCGGTGGTCAGCACGGAGCCGCAGACCAGGTCGAGTTCCTTGGAGCCGAGCCGGTCCAGCAGATCGCGGGTGCGCACATGCTCGACCTTGAGCTCCACACCACGGCTCTCGAAGTCTTCGGTGACCAGTTCCACGGCGCCCAGCAGAAAGCCGAGGGTGTAGCGGGTGGAGCCCACGTTCAGCCGGCTGCCGAGCCGGCGGCGGCACCCGTGCACCGAGTCCAGCCACTCCTGCAGCGTGCCGCGCGCGAGTTCGGCCAGGGCTTCCCCTGTGGGGGTGAAGAGCACGTTACGGCTCCGGCCGCGCTTGAGTACGAGCGGTTCACCGCACAGCGCGCCGAAGTTCCGGTTCATGGTGTCGAGTTGTTTCTGAACGCTGGACTGTTCCCGCCCCAGCAGCCGGGCCGCGCCCAGTGCGGTACCCGCCTCGTGGACCGCGAGCAGCGTGCGGAGCTGGTCCATCGTGGTGTCGAGCAGTGCCGTGGGGTACTGCCACCGGGGGTTTAAGGGCATGCCGGCCTTCCGCTCCGAGCCTACGAATTCCGGCTTCGCAGCATAGTCCAATGGGCTCCGGCAAACTGATCGGGAGAACAGCGGCAATTTTCTTGAGGTTTGTATTCGGGAATTCGGCCGACCGCATTCCGCCGGGGGATTCGGCAATTCCCGCAGCAGCAGCCGACAACCGCAGCCGACGACTGCGGCGGACAAGGACGGCGCGGATCGGGCACGGCCGACGCACCGGCGCCGCGGCGGGCCGTCGTGCCGGCCCGCCGCGGCGCGAGGTTGGGGCGTAAGGCCGTCAGCGGTGCGTGGGAAACTCCACGACCTGCTGGTACGTCGGCCGGTTCTGCCAGTGCACCTTGTCGTGGGTGACGCCGCCCAGCGGACGCTGGATGATCGAGTCGGCGCACCACTGGTCGCCCGCCGAGCAGTTGGCGTCGCCGGGGTAGACCTCCGTGGCGGGCTTGGCCGCGGCCTGCTTCAGGCTGGTCAGGAGGGCGTCACGGCATGCGGACAGGTCCCCGGCGCCGCAGTACTTCTTGCCGAGCGAGCCCTGGACGTCCTCGCCGAGGACCGCGCGCAGGTCCTTGTCGACGTAGGACCACCAGCCGTACTGGAAGGAGGACCCGGCGTGCGAGCCGGTGGGGCCGTGGCCGGCCGAGGGCGCCTCGTCGACGGTCAGATTGGCGCGCAGCGCATCGTACAGATCGCTGCCCAGCTGAGGTTTGAACTCTGCCTCCACCAGAAGCGGCCACCATGCGTCCATGATCCGTACGGCGTCGGCGTGTCCATA
Source organism: Streptomyces sp. NPDC059679 (assembly GCF_042734105.1). Lineage (NCBI taxonomy): Bacteria > Bacillati > Actinomycetota > Actinomycetes > Kitasatosporales > Streptomycetaceae > Streptomyces > Streptomyces sp. NPDC059679. Next base: position 14,812 of record NZ_JBHWES010000013.1, read on the forward strand.
GGTGTGCGAGCCGGCGGATGTCTCACGGCGCTGGGCGCCCGCCGTCTGCCAGGACTCGAGCTGCTGTACGGCCTTGGCCGCCTGCGGATCGGTGACCGGCGCGCTGCGCAGGACCTTCAGCAGCTCCGGCAGCACGTCCTCGCCGCGCAGATCGGCGACGGCCGCCTCGGCCATGGCGCGGGTGAGCGCTGCGCGGGTCACCCCGCCCTTCTTCACCAACGCCCGCACCCGGTCGTCGAGGAGGTTGCCGCGGTGCACCGAGCCGTTGCCGAAGCCGGCCGCGGTGTAACCCTTGGCCTGCCGGTTGTTCCAGCTGACGTAGTAGTCCTGGTCGATGGACTGGGGGTGCTGGGCGGGCGGGGCGTAGGCGGCGGTGTTGACCGTCGGGTCGAAGTCCCGCCACTCGTACGCCGCCTCGCCCTTGATCGGAAGCGAGGGGTCCACGTCCGCCGGCCGGACCAGGTTCAGCCCGCTGTTGTAGTAGGCGGTCTGCCGGGAGTCGGCGTAGAACCAGTTGAAGGTGTAGTTGATGTGCTGCGCCGCGCTCTGGAAGGACTTGGCGTCCTTCACATAGCCGGGGTCGTTGAGCATCTGGAAGCCGACGATCGAGTCGGCCTCGTGGCGGTAGCTGGCGCGCAGCAGGGTGTAGGCGACGGGTTTGCCGTCGACCGTCGCGCGATGGGTCACCAGCCCGTACTTGGTGCGGTAGACCTGCATCCGGTACGAGCCTTCGGCGGTGGAGTCGGCGAGCGTCGGCTTCCAGGCGTTACGGCGCTCGATCTTCTCCATCGGCAGGCAGGAGCCGTGGTAGCGGTAGTACGTCGAGTCCTTCGTCGGGGTGGATCCGTCCGGTGTGCACAGCTCGACGGCGAAGGTGTCGGTGACGTCCTGGGCGGAGGTGGTGGCGCTCCAGGCGTAGTCCTGGCCGCGGCCCAGCTGGACGTACATGCCCACGCCCGCGAAGGAGGCGCCGCGGGCGCTGATACCCGGGCCCTGCAGCTCCTGGAGCATCAGCAACTGCGGGGCGAAGTAGCCGGTCTGCGGGCCGAAGACGGCGACGGGGTTGCCGCTGGCGGTGTATTTGCCGGAGACCAGGAGCGCGTTGGACATGCCGTGCTTACGGCTGAACAGATCGCGGGGCAGCACGCCGTCGTCGTAGATACCGCGCAGGGCCTCCAGTTTCTTCGGGGCTTCGACCTGCTGCGTCGCCCCCGTCTTGGCGCTGCCGGTCTTGTCGTAGACCAGCTGCTCGGGGGTGAGCGAGCCGGGGTCGGGCAGGGCGGTGCCCTTGGCGTTCGCCGGTTTGCCCGCGTACGGGAAGCTGGTGCCGTCGTGCACGGTCAGCGCGGCCTCGGGGTCGTCGCGCTCCCGGAAGGACTCCCACACCTTGGTGCCCTCGGCGATGCCGTACTTCTGCTGGGCGGCGAGCAGCGACAGCGCCGACTCCACCTCTCCCCCGCCGCCGTTGCCGAACAGGGCGCCGACGACGGAGGCGAGGGCGATCAGATCGGTGAGCTTGAACGGCTCGATCTCGCCCACGTTGGTGATCGCGTCGATTTTGCCGGTGAGGACGTACTCGCCGGGGAAGTAGCGGCCGTCCTTGGCCTGTTTGCGGTAGGCGTTGATGCCGTCCACGTACGACTGGGCATCGGCCAGCGCCTGTTTGCCGCGCTCGCCCTGGGTGGCGAGGATGTAGTCGATCTGCGCCTGGTAGTCCTCCTCCTTGTACGGCGCCTGGCCGAAGAAGCTCTGCTCCAGGCCCTGGTTGGCCTCGGCGCCGCCGGCGAAGGAGGTCAGCTCGCCGCGGCCGACGTGCCGGAAGAGGTCCATCAGCCACAGCCGGTCCTGGCCGGCGGCGTATCCGGCGCCGAACTCGGTGCCCTCGCGGGTGGTGCCCTGGATATGGGGCACCCCGGTCTTCTTGTCGCGGGTGATCGTCACATCGTCGCGGGGCTTGGTCACCGAGGCGACCTGGTCGGCGGGCACCCCGAACGACGAGTCGTTGAAGAAGTCGGTCAGCTTGTCATCGGTGAGCGTCGGATACCCGGCGACCAGGTTGTTGTAGGGGCCGAGCTGGTCGGTGCTGTGCTCGGGGTGGGTGCCGAACGCGCGGTTGGCGAGGATCTCGGCGAGCGTGGCGTTGCCGTTCTGGCCCGGCGGCAGGATGTCCGAGCACTGGTCCTGGCAGTAGTCGGTGACGGCCGCGGCGGCCGGCGCCGCCTGCGCCCGCTGCGGGAGCGGCCCCGCGAGCGCGGCGCCGAGGGCCAGTACGGCCGTAGTGGCGATCGCGGTACAGGTGAGCTTGCCGGTTCGTCGTCGCATGTACGCTCCTCCCGGGTGCCGTTGGGACGGGAGGTTACCGGCGGTATGACCGGCTCGGAAGATGAGCAGCCGTCACCTTTCCCTGAAATCCAACTTCCTTGCGGATTTCCGGAATCGAAGGGATCCGGATCGCGCTCCGTTACGTCCATTCCACAACGAGTCGGGTCCGCACCCGCGGAGGTGGAAAGAGATGGCCGGTTTCAGAGCACTCGCACGAGACGTCCGCAACCCACGCAGGCACATCACTGCGCGCCGCACCTCGCTGCGCAAATGCCTCGAACGGTTCGCGCCGTACGGGCATCGAGCGACGTGGCACCATCTGTGCTCCCGGGCGGGGATCGCCCTGGAGGACCGTCACCCCGAACCGGCACTACTGATCACCGCGCTGGAGGAGTTGGAGGAGGCGCGGGCCCTGTGGCTCGCGTACGAGGCGGACTTCGCGGCCCGGCGCCGGCAGGAGAAGCACCACGGCATCCGCCAGCCGAGCGCCGTGGACGACTGGCATCTGCACACCTGGGGCGGAAACCACATCATGCCCTGCGAGAGCCCATCGGCCCACCCCGACGACCGGCTGGCGGAGGTGCTGCGCCGGCTGATCCTCGCGATGGAGTCGGGGCCGGCCTCGACCTGCCCGGTCTGCACACAGGACCGGCTGACCTGGCACGACAACCTGGGCCGCTACCCCTGGGAGGGGCCGATGTGCGGCACCTGCGGCATCGTCGTCCCCGCACCGGTGCTCACCCCCGAGGCCCTGGCCGCCGCCCGCCACACCAGGTCCGGCCGCGCCCCCAAGTCCGGCCACTCCGCCGCGTCCACCTCAGCCACCGCGTCCGCCCGGCCCCACAGGCGGTACGCCACCGTGTGAGGGAGCCATGACCAAGCCCCGGGGCGCGCCCGTCGGAAACCGGCGGGCGCGCCGCCGCGTCGGGCGCCATGGCCGTGGCTCGTTCGCGTCCGGAGCCATGGCCGTGGCTCGTTGACAGGCGGCGCCCGCCCGTCCATGCTGAGCAGTCGCTTAGTGATCGGATGCCCGGGAGGCCGTGAGATGGCAGAGCCAAGGATCTTCACCTCGCCCGACGAGCTGAGGTCGGCGGTCGGGGAAGACCTCGGCCCCAGCGACTGGCTGGAGATCGACCAGAAGCGGATCGACCTGTTCGCCGAGGCGACCGGCGACCATCAGTGGATCCACGTGGACCCGGAGAAAGCGGCCGCGGGGCCGTTCGGCACCACGATCGCCCACGGCTATCTGACGCTCTCCCTGCTGCCCTCGTTCACCCCGCAGCTGCTGAGGGTCGAGGGCGTGCGCATGGGGATCAACTACGGCGTGAACAAGGTCCGCTTCCCCTCCCCCGTCCCGGTCGACTCACGGCTGCGCGCCACGGGACGGCTGGCGGAGGTGACCGAGGTGGCCGACGGCGGTGTGCAGGTGACGCTGGTGGTGACCGTGGAGCGCGAGGGCGGACAGAAGCCGGTGTGCGTGGCGGAGTCCGTGGCGCGCTACTACCTCTGACACCTGCCCACGGGGATGTTTCAGCAGGCCCGGTGGTACGGCACTGCGGGGATATGCGCCTTCCAGTCGGCCCGCGACAGCGCCCCGGCGCGCCGACACACGGCGGTGGCGACCTGTCGCGGGGCGACCACGTACTTCTGTAGCGGTACGTGCTCGCCTGCCGCGTACAGGACACCGCCGACCGGGCTGAAGGCCAGGGACAGCACCGCGCCGCCTGCCGTGGGAAGTGAAGATCCAAGCGGCCGGTTGGAGTCGGTGTCCCACAGCCGCAGCGTGCCGTCCCTCCCTGCGGCCGCGAGAGTGCGCCCGTCGGGTGAGAAGGCCAGGGCTGTCACGTTCCTGGGTTCGCCGTCGCGGGCCGGTGTGGCGGGAAGGGCTCCCAGGGCTTGCCGGGCGGCGGTGTCCCAGATGGTGACCTGACCGGATTCATCGCCTGCGGCCAGGTACTTTCCGTCCGGACTGTACGCCAGCGTCGTCGTCGCCCCTGGGGTCAGCGTCCGGCGTGTCACGCGACCGGACCGCAGATCGAGGAACTGGCCGTGGCTGGTGGCCATGGTGCGTCCTCCGGGTTCCGCTGCCAGGACTTTGCCGCCGATGCCGGCGATTTCGCGGATCTTGGACTTGCGGTCCAGATCCCAGAACTCAAGCGCTTCATCCTCTGGTATGCGGGAGATCACCAGTGATCTTCTGTCCGGGTGAAACAGGATCCCGTTGATGGGGTTCCCGGGAGCACCGGGGACCTCGGGGTCGGTACGTGTGACCGACAGCGAGCCGGTGATGCGCCGGGCCGGCACGTCCCATAAGGACACCGTCTCCTGCCGTAAGGAATGCGTCGGGTTGCTGACGCCATAGGCAAGGAGGCGTCCATCGGGCCGGAAAGCAAGATGCACGGGGCAGGGCACGGGGTCCTTCGGCTCCTCCTGGAGGGTCGGACAGGCTGTCGGCGGCATGGCAGCCAGCGGGTTGCCCCCTCGTCCGTCGCGCAGCTGGATGTGGGCGCGGCCGGTGCGGGTTTCTTGGTGGGCGATGGCGAGGGTGCGGCCGTCCGGACTGAAGGACGCCGCTACTGCCGACCGGTTCTGCCAGCGGGCATCCAGAACGCCGTCCAGGGCCAGGGTGCGCACTACGGTCTGGGACCGGCCCGCGAAATAGCGTATGCGGCGCTCTTTCAGATCCAGCCGAAGTTCGTTGACCACCTCGTCGGAGAGGGCATAGCGAAAGACGGGGGTCGCGGACGCTTCGGTCCGCCACAGCAGGACTTCGTCATCGTCCGTTGCGGCCATGAACCTGCCGTCCGCGCTGAACGCGAGTTCCCTCAGCCCCTTGTGCCGGATCTCCGGCAATTCCCGCCCCGAAGCGATATCCCACCTCCGGACTCCGGTGGCGCTGCGAAAAACCAGGCGCCGGCTGTCCGGGGTGAACTGGAAGTCCTCCTGCGCGCAGTTGCCCGCCGTCGCTTTGGGAGCCCACCGGGTCTTCAGCCCCTGCCGGCGGGCGAGATCCCAGATCCGCAGGCGGGCGCCGGGCAGGCACAGGGCGACCAGCCGGTCATTCGGGCTCACTTGCGCGTCGGGCAGCGGATACGCCCTGACCAGGCGCTGCTGATGCAGCCGTCGCATGGTCCAGTCCGGCACCTCGAACAGTTGCCTGTCACCGAGCTCGGGCAGTTGACGAGTCATACGACGTTCCAGCAGCACGCGCTGGGTCCTTGCGTCCCGCAGCTGAACCACCTTTTGTGGCCCCCAGGTCCGATAAAGAACAAGGACGCGCCCGCTCGGGCTGATCTCGGCCCCGTCGTCCGCCGGCATCCGGTCGCGCAGGACACGACCAGAACGCACATCCCAGGTGCGCACCCGGCCGTCCTCGCGCACCAGAGTGAGCCGACTGGCGTCAGCGCTCATCACCCCGGCACTCACGAGATTGTCGCCCAGCCCCGGAAACGAACCGGTGCGCCGATGTGTGCGGACATCCCACTTCACCACGTGCTTGGCGCCGACGCTGACCAGCGTGCGGCCGTCGGGGCTGAGATAGCGCACTGCGGCGGGATCCTCATCGGGATCGGTGAAGGCGTCCTGCTCCGGCTGCGCCGCGGCTGCCATCAGAGCCCAGCGGGTTTCGGGAAGGTCGGCCAGGTTCCAGGAGGCGACGCTCAGCCGCATGGCGGTGACGGGGTCCGTCGCGCGCAGGCTGTCGGCCAGTGCCGCGATCCGGCGGGCTTGGGCCTGGACGCGCTCGCGCTCCTGGGACCGGTTCTGCTGCCATGCGATCACACCGACGAGGAGCGCGAGTACGGCGGCGAGGGACAGGGCCGTACGCAGTCGGCGCAGGCGCCTGGCCGTGCGGGCGGCTGTGTGCTGTTCGCGGTCGCGGTGGGCGATGCCGGCGGTGAGGAAGGACCGCTCCACAGCGGTCAGGTCTTCGGGCGCGAGGCGTTCCTCCGCCATTGTCAGGCGGGTTCCCCGGTACAGCGCGCCGCTGTCCTCGCCCAGTTCGGCCCAGGCCGTGGCCGCTTCGGTCAGCTTGCGGTGGATGCGGAGACGTTCTCGGTCCTGTTCGATCCATCCGCGCAGCCGGGGCCAGCCGTTGATCATCGCTTCATGAGCGAGCTCGACGTTGTCGCCGTCGAGGGTGAGCAGCCGGGCGCGGGCCAGGCGCTCCACGACCACGGCGGTCTCTTCGGGGTGGCGGGTGGTGTCGAGTTCGGCGCGGCGGGCGGGTCGGCGGGTGTCCGGGGTTCCGTCGCCAGGGCTGATCAAGCGGAGCAGGATGGCACGGGCCACCTCCGCCTGCTGCGAACCGAGTCGGGTGTAGACGTCCTCGGCGGTCTTGGCGATCGCACCGTCCAGACCGCCCGCGGCCTGGTAGCCCTCCAGCGTCAGTCTGCCGCCACGGCGGCGGAGCCACGTCTCCAGCAGCACATGCGACAGCAGCGGCAGTCCACCGGGCGCACCCGCGACCTCATCGACCAGTCTGGCGGTCAGCGCCTGCTCCACGATCAGCCTGTGGGCCACAGCCGGCTTCACCACCGCTTCCCGTAATTCGACCGGTGTCATGGGCCCCACCAGCATGGTGGTGTCGCGCAGGGCGTCGGCAAGGTCTCGCTGCTCGGCGCAGCGGCCGTAGAAGTCGGCACGAACCGCGATCAGCACACGTAATCGGCTGTCAGCCCGGCGGGCCGCGAGGAGCAGATCGATGAAGCGGACGCGTTCCTCAGGATCCTGGCAGAGGGTGAAGATCTCCTCGAACTGGTCGACGACCACGAGCGTGTCCGCAGCGCCGTCGGCGTCAGCCGGTGTGAGAAGACGGGCATGGGCGCTGAAAGGGCGCTCGCCGGGAGACAGGACCCGGATTGCCGCCAGCCGCGCACCCGTCACCTGGCCCTGGCGGAGGGCGGGGATCAGCCCGGCGCGCAGCAGGGAGGACTTACCGCTGCCCGACGGGCCGAACACCGCCGCGAACCGTTCACGGCGCACGAGGTCCAGCAGGTCACCGGTCAGTCGCTCACGGCCGAAGAACCTGTCACTGTCACCTGTCTCGAACCGGGCCAGCCCCCGGTACGGCGGATCCGTCCCATCGGCGCCACCGCCCTCGACGGTCCGTGCGGCCTCTTCCTCCACCACCTCACGCCATCGGGCCTCCCACTCCGCCCCGTCGCCCCCGCACGCCCGTACATAGGCCAGCGCCACCGGCAGCGTCGGCAGGCGGTCGCCGCCCGCCGCCTGCGACAAGGTCGTGATCGAATATCCCGTCTGCTGTGCCATGGCCCTATAGGTGAGGCCGCCCGTCTCCGACCGAAGCTTCCGCAACTCGAACGCGAAGCGCTGCACCGGCCCAGCACCCGGATCCACGGGCACTTCACGACGCCCCGCCATACTCCTCCGCCCCTAACCGGTCCGACGGCCACGTTAGGCGCGCCCGTAACGCGCGGCGAGGTCGCGTCCGGCCAATGTTTGGCCGTCGGAACAGCACTGCCAAACAAAGGGGCGGGCGGCTGGAATCGGTGATGCAAACGCCAGCAACACTTCGACCTCAAGGGGAGACATTGCGTACTCGACTTGTGCTCGCCAGTGCGGCGCTGGGAGCCGCCCTGCTGACCGGCGGTGCCGTCGCCACCGCGCAGGCGGCACCCGCGTCCCTCGACCCCGGCAATACGGCGGCCGCCGCACCGCCCACCACCTCCGCCATCGTCGTCGCCGGCTGGTACTCCAGCTACGCGGCGTGCGAGGGCGACGGAGAGAACTCCGTCTATAGCTACTGGTACTGCAAGTGGAGCTCTAGCCGCAGCGCCTGGGGACTGTACGTGGACACCAACTCGTAAGCACGTGACGCCCTGAAAGCCACGTGAACGGACTGATCACCGCAGCCCCGGCAGCCTCACCCCGCTGCCGGGGCTGCGGCCCCGCCATCTGAAAGGAACCGTTCCATGCGCACACGACTCTTGCTCACCAGTGTGGCGATGGGAGCCGCCGTGCTGGCCGGCGGTGCCACCACCACCGCGCAGGCAGCACCTGTCTCCGCGGAAACCGCAACAGGGTCCTGCGAGCCTTTGTGGAGCAGGCCGGGTGGGCCTGTCTACCAGTGCAGGACCCTTCGCGACTGCCAGGAGACCGCCGAGGACCTCGGCTACGAAGAATGGGTCTGCACGCGGTCGTCCAGCATCTGGTGGGAACTCTACGTGTGGGTCTGACCCCGTGGCACTGGCGCTCCCGCGCTGCGCGGGGTCAGCCCCGCGCCCCGGGCGATCCGCGCGGCATCCTGCGCGGCGTAAAGGCCGGGGCACGGCCTGATCCCCGGTCCCCGCGCCGCGCCGGGATCGGACGCGCCGCGGGGACCGGGCAGGGCGTCAGGTGTTCAGCCGTCCTCAACCGTGCTCAGCCGTCCTCGCTGACATGGCTGCCCTCTCGGCAACTGGTGCCCGTGGAAGCGCCCGAGCCGTCCACCAGGCACACCTTGAGCGCGACCTTCTCGCCTTTGTCCACGTTTCCGTAGTCGGCGAACGGGTCCCAGACGACCCCGGCACCGGCCTCGCCGTTGCCGTTGTACTTCGCGCCGTAGTAGATCTGGCTGCCGTCGGGGTTGTACCACCACAGCCACGCCTTGACCCCGTGTCCGCCGGAGCAGTAGTCGTGGATCACCAGGTAGTCGTCGTTGTCACCCCCGCCGGGCGCACCCGGGCCGTAGTCGACGAACTCCGCCGAGCCGCAGCTGTAACCCTGTGCGGCGCGGCCGACGGCGCCGGGACGGCCGGCTAGGCCCTGCTCGGGCGCCCCGGACCGGCCGCGCCCACCATGCGCAGCGCCAGCCCCGCGTAGAGCTCGCCGACCTCGTCGGGGGTGCTGCGGCCGCGGGGGTTGAACCAGCGGGCTACGTCGATGCACAGCGACAGGACGGCGACGGTGGTGCCGCGGGCATCGGCGACGTCGAAGTCGCCCGCCTTCACCCCGTCCTCGACGATCGCGCGCACCGCGCCGTCCGAGGCCCGACGCATCGCGGTGATCTCGGCGGCGTGGTCCTCGGCGAGCGCGCCGAGTTCGTACTGGACGACGCGGGCGGTGGTGTGGTGCTCGGCGTGCCAGCGGACGAAGGCGCGTACGGCCTGGGCGAGCCGTTCGGCGGGGGTGCCGGCGCCGTCCCTGGCCTCCTCGAGGATGTCGAGCGCGAACCGGTGACCGACCTTGCTGATCTGGTAGAGCAGCTCTTCCTTGGTCTTGTAGTGGATATAGAGCGCGGCGGGGCTCATACCGGCGCGGCTCGCGATATCGCGGGTGGTGGTGGCGTGGTAGCCGCGCTCGGCGAAGGCGTGCACCGCGGCGGTCATCAGCCGCCGGGCTGCATCCGGGGTGATGTCGCGCCACGCCTCGGGGGCGCCCTCGGTGTTCTTCGCCTCCGCATTCATGGCGGACACCCTACATGCCGGTGAGCAAGCGCTTAGGCTCACTCGGGCGGCTCACCCTGACTACGCACCGGGGCTCAGGCGGGCGGGCGTGCGCCGCGCGGATGGGCCGACGGCTCGGCCGAGGGCTCCGTGGCGGGCGCGGGCGCCTCCGGCGGGGCGGGTGGGGCGCCGCGTTCGGCGGGGCGTACGGGGCGTATCGCGACGCCCGCGGAGGCGAGCAGCAGCACGCCGAGCATCACAAAGGGCGCGGCGGTCCCCGCGAGCCCCGCCAGCAGGCCCGCGGCGGCGGGGGCCGCGACCTGGCCGAGGCGGTTGCCGGTCAGCCGCAGCGCCAGGGCGGTGGAGCGGGCCCCGTCCGGGGCGGCCTGGACGACGGTGGTCATCGACAGCGGCTGGCCGACGCCGAGGCAGAAGCCGAGCGCGGCCAGCAGGATCCCGAGCCCCCAGGCGGGCACCGGCAGGGCGAGCGCCGCGCACAGCAGCCCGGCCCCCAGACAGCTGACGGCCATCAGGACCGTACGGCCCATCAGCCGGATCATCGGGGTCATCACGAGCCGGCAGGCGACGGTGGCGGCGGCGCGCACGCTCAGCAGCAGGCCGATGACCGCGGGCGCGATGGACCGCTGTTCGCCGACGACGGGGAGGTAGGCGGTGAGGATGTCGGTGGCGGACAGCACGGCGAGGCTGATGAAGATCCCGGAGGCCACGCCCCGGGTGCGCAGGATGCCGGCCACGGAGACCCGGCCGGAGCGCGCCCCGTCGCCCTCGGAGCGGTCCGATGCCCCGGCCCGCGTACGGTCCGCCGCCGGTGTGCGGTGCTCGATGCGCCACAGGGACGTGACCGCGAAGGCCGCGACGACGGCGGATACGAAGAGCGCGGCCGCGCTGGTCCTGGCCAGGGCGTCCGCGTGCTCGGAGACCACCTGCCCGGCGGCGATGGGGCCGATGAGCTGGCCGAGGGAGGCGCCGATGGTGAAGTGGCCGAAGTTGCGGTCCTGGTCCTCCGGGGCGCTCTGCCGGGCCACCAGGGACTGGGCGCCGATCACGAAGGACAGATGACCCAGGCCCATCACCCCGCTCCAGATGGCCATCTCCAGCAGCGACCCGGCCCGGCCGCTGAGCGCGCAGCCGGTCGCGATCAGCGCGACCCCGATGGGCAGCAGCGGGGCGCAGCGCCCGTGGTCGGTGCGGCGCCCCAGCGGTACGGCGGCGAACAGCGGCAGCAGGGCGTACACGCCGGCGATCACTCCGACCGCCCGGGCGTCGGCGCCCAGCGCGAGAGCCCGGTAGGAGACGGCCGGCCGGGCCATGCTCACCGCCCCCTGTGCGAAGGCGAAGGCGATGACCAGGCGCAGCAGCCAGCCCCTACCGGGCTCTCGTGTCTTCACGGGTCAGATGATGCCGAACAGCAGACCCGCGCCGAGCACCACCAGCGAGGTGAGCGCCGCCCACTTCACCACGAAGCGGGTGTGGTCGCCGAACTCGACCTTCGCCATGCCGACCAGGACATAGACGGCCGGGACCAGCGGGCTGGACATGTGCAGGGCCTGTCCGACCAGGGAGGCGCGGGCGATCTCGACCGGGTCGACCCCGTGGGCGGCGCCGGCCTCGGCGAGGATCGGCACGATGCCGAAGTAGAAGCCGTCGTTGGACATGAAGTAGGTCAGCGGGATGGACAGGATGCCGGTGACCAGGCCCATGTGCGGGCCCATTCCGTCCGGGATCCCGTCGACCAGCCAGCGGGCCATGTGCTCGACCATGCCGGTGCCGGTGAGCACGCCGGTGAAGACGGCGGCGGCGAAGACCATGCCGGAGACGTTGACGACGTTCTCGGAGTGGGCCGCGATACGGGCCTTCTGGTCGGCGACGCTCGGGAAGTTGACGGTGAGCGCGATGGCGGCGCCGAGCAGGAACAGGACCGGGATCGGCAGGTCCTCGCGGATCATCATGGTCAGCAGCGCGATGGTGAGGGCCGCGTTGAACCAGTACAGCTTGGGGCGCAGGGTGGCCCGGTTGGGGTCGAGCCCCTGGTGCTCCTCGTCGCCGTCCTCGGCCGCCCCGGCCGCCCCGTGCGTCTCGGGCGCCTCGGCGTCGGTGCCGCCGCCCGCGCCGCCGGTGACCTTCTTGCCCTTACGACGCCCCTTGGCACCGGAACCGGCGCCGGAACCGGCGCCGACCAGCACCGTCTCGGGGTCGGCGGTGACGTCCTCCAGGGTCAGCGTCCCCAGGCGCTTGCGCTCACGCAGGCCGAGGCCGTAGGCGAGGGCGAAGACGAAGAGCAGACCGGCGGCGAGGGCCGGGATCATCGGCACGAAGATGTCGCTGGCGTCCAGCTTGAGCGCGGCGGCGGCGCGGGCGGTGGGGCCGCCCCAGGGGAGCGTGTTCATCACGCCGTTGGCCATGGCGGCGACACCGGTCATGACCACCAGGCTCATCTTCAGCCGCCGGTAGAGCGGCACCATGGCCGACACGGTGATCATGAAGGTCGTGGAGCCGTCACCGTCGAGCGAGACGATCGCGGCGAGTATGGCGGTGCCGACGACCACCCGCATCGGGTCGGCCTTGCAGAACCGCAGGATGACCCGGACGATCGGGTCGAAGAGGCCGACGTCGATCATCACCCCGAAGTAGATGATGGCGAACATCAGCATGGCCGCGGTGGGCGCGAGGTCACCGACGCCCTTCAGGACGTAGTCCCCCAGATGCGCCCCCTTCCCGACGATGACGCAGAAGAGTGCCGGGATGAGCACCAGCGCGCCCATCGGGGTCATCTTCTTCATCATGATCAACACCAAGAAGGTGGCGATCATGACGAATCCGAGGATTGTCAGCATATTTGGCTACCTCACGTTCACCTTTGAACTCCCCCAGAACTGGCGGTCGAGGCGACGTTAGGTGGCGCAACTTTCCGTTAACAAGGTCTTGACGCGTGAGCAATAAGCGCAAAACCCCAGGTCAGCGGAGTGAGCGTGTCTTGGCGCGCTGTGCGGGCTGGACTGAGGAGCCGCGCAGCGACGAAGGAGCGAGCAGTGACGAAGGAGCGAGCAGTGACGAAGGAAGCCCGCGCGTAGAAGCGCGTCAAGACTGAGCGGGAGAAGGGGCGGGTGTCTTGGCGCCTTGAGCGACCACCGTCAGCTGCACCGGGCAGCCGTTGAGCACCGCGGTGCCGGACAGCGGATCGAGCCGGGAGCCGTCGATGAGCTGATTGACATTCACCCCGGCGTGCGCCGCCGCGACCGACATCCGGGTGCCGGGCCGGTCGTGCCCCCAGCCGTGCGGCAGGCTGACCACCCCGGTCCGTACCGCGTCCGTCACCTCCACCGGCACCTCCAGCTCCCCGCCGTCCCCCTTGACCCGCACCAGACCGCCGTCGGTCACACCCAGCCGGGCCGCGTCCTCGGGGTGCAGCTGGAGGGTGCAGCGGTTGCTGCCGCCGACCAGCGCGGGGACGTTGTGCATCCAGCTGTTGTTGGAGCGCAGATGGCGCCGGCCGACCAGCACCAGCCCGTCGGCGCGCCCGCCCAGCGCCCGGCGCAGCCGCTCCACCTCGGCGGCCATCGGCTCCGGGCACAGCTCGACGGTGCCGCTGCGGGTCCTGAGCAAGCCGGGCATTTGGGGGCGCAGCGGCCCCAGGTCGATGCCGTGCGGGTGGGCCAGCACCTTGGCCAGGGTCAGCCCGTCGGGGTCGGCACCGAAGCCGTCGCCGTACGGGCCGAGCCGCAGCATCATGTCCAGCCGCCGCTCGTCGCCGCCGACCCCGGTGAGATGGGCGGCGAGCTCTCCCCGGTCGCGTCCGTACACCGGCGAACCGGGGTCGGCCACGGCCTTGCCGAGCGCCGCGTCGATCGCCATGGCGTCCACGGCCGCCGGGTCGGCGCCGCCGTGCCCGCCCGCGCACAGCACCAGCCGCGCCAGGATCTCGGACTCGCTCAGCCGGTCCGCGTCCAGCGGGACGGCGGGGCGGCTGTAGCGGACCTGGTTGCGGACGGCGAGGGTGTTGAAGGCGAAGTCGAAGTGGGGGCTCTGGCTGGGCGGGGGCGGCGGCAGGACGACGTGCGCATGGCGCGCGGTCTCGTTCAGATACGGGTCCACGCTCACCATGAAGTCGAGCCCGGCCAGCGCCCGGTCCAGCCGGTCGCCGTCCGGCGCGGAGAGCACGGGGTTGCCCGCTATCACGATCAGCGCCCTGACCTGCTCCTCCCCCGGCGTCTCGATCTCCTCGGCCAGCGCGGCCGCGGGCAGCTCGCCCTTCGCCTCGGGGTGCCCGCTCACCCTGCTGCGCCAGCGGCCGAGCGCGAACCCCTTCCCGGGGCGCGGCGGGCGCGGCGCCCTGCCGGTGGCGGAGAGCGGGAACATGGCCCCGCCGGGCCGGTCGAGGTTGCCGGTGAGGGTGTTCACCACGTCGACCAGCCAGCTGGTGAGGGTGCCGAACTCGACGGTGGTGGAGCCGATCCGCCCGTAGACGACGGCGCGCGGCGCGGCGGCCAGCTCGCGGGCGAGCGTACGGATCTCCTCGGCGGGCACGTCGCAGGCCGCGGCCACCGCCTCGGGCGTGAAGTCCGCCGCGAGCCGCCGCACCTCATCCACGCCCGTCACACCCGCCGCGTCCGTCACCGGCTCGCCGACCGTCCCCGCGGCAGCCACCAGGTCCTCGGCGAACAGCACCTGCACCACCGCGAACAGCAGCAGCGCGTCCGTACCGGGCCGGATGGCCAGATGCCGGTCGGCGGCCTCGGCCGTACGGGTGCGGCGCGGGTCGACCACGGTGAGCCGCCCGCCGCGCCGCCGCAGGGCCCGCAGCCGCCCGGGGAAGTCGGGGGCGGTGCACAGGCTGCCGCCCGAGTCCAGCGGGTTGGCGCCGATGATCAGCAGGTGGTCGGTGCGGTCCAGGTCGGGCACCGGGATGGCGTTGGCGTCGCCGAAGAGCAGCCCGCTGGAGACGTGCTTGGGCATCTGGTCGAGGGTGCTGGCGGTGAAGACGTTTCGGGTGCCGAGCGCGCCGAGCAGCAGCGGCGGATACAGCCCGCCGGCCATGGTGTGGACGTTCGGGTTGCCGAGGAATATGGCCGCCGCCTGCGGCCCGTACCGCTCGATCAGCGGCCGCAGCCCGGCCTCCACCGCGGTGAACGCCTCGTCCCAGCCCGCCGGCTCCAGCCGCCCGCCGCGCCGCACCAGCGGCCGGCGCAGCCGGTCGGGGTCCGCGTCGAGCTGGCCGAAGGACGCGCCCTTGGGACAGATGAAGCCGTGGCTGAAGACATCGGCACCGTCCCCGCGCGCCCTGGTGACCCGCCCCTCCTCGATGGTCAGGGTCAGCCCGCAGGTGGCCTCGCACAGCGGGCAGATGCGCAGAGCGGTACGGCTCATCGGTCCCTCCTGGGGACGGCGGCGGCAACGGTGACGCGACGACTCCTCACCCTACCGACTGGTACGCATGTGGGGGAGGGGGTGGATTTTCCCCTACCCGCCCCTTCCCGAAACCGGGGGCAAGCCCCCGGCCCCCCGGACGCCCCCCGGACCCCGGTTAGTTCAGTCGAGCACCCCCGCCAGATACGAGCGCAGCAGTTCCTTGGTCTCGGCCACGATCACCGGGTCGCCCTCCGGGTCGACGCGGAACGCCAGCCGCAGCAGCGCGTCCGCCGTCTCGACGGCGAGCAGGAACGCCACCCGCACCCGCTCCCCCGCCTCGCCGGACTCCTCGAGACCCAGCCGCTCGCCCAGGAGCCCGCGCAGCCGGTCCGCGACCAGGTGGTTGGGCTGCTCGGGCGGGGCGGTCACGGGCACCGGCATGCCGAACTCGACCAGCGCGAAGCCCGGCGCCCCGCGCTTCATCGCCAGATACTCGTCGACCACCACGTCCATGGCCTCCCGCCAGCCCCCGCCGTCCGTCCCCGACTTCGCCAGGCGCTCGGTGACGCGGGCGGCGTACTGGTCGAGATTGCGGTGGGCCAGAGCCTCGGCCATCGCCCGCTTGTTGGAGAAGAAGCGGTAGACGGAGCCGATGGGCACGCCGGCGCGCTCGGCGACAGCGCGGGTACTCAGGTCCTCGTAGCCGGTCTCGTCGAGGAGTTCGGCGCAGGCGTCGAGGATCCGGCCAAGGCGCTCGGCACTGCGGCGTTGGACGGGGGCGCGGCGGAGGGGCGGTATGGGCACGCCACCATCCTGCCCGATCATTGACGCACCCGGTTTCGATTCCTATGGTCATACATAGGAATCAAAACCCCGAGTGACCGAGTGACCAAGTGGCGGGAGCCGGACGATGAGCGGCGGTACGGACATCGAGCGGGCGCGCAAGACGGCCGAAGGGCTTGTGTACTCCTCCGGATTCGGCAATGAGCACAGCAGCGAGGCCGTCGCCGGCGCGCTGCCCATCGGCCGCAACTCCCCCCAGCGCGCCCCGCTGGGGCTGTACGCGGAGCAGCTGAGCGGCACCGCCTTCACCGAGCCGCGCGCCCATAACCGCCGCTCCTGGCTGTACCGCATCCGCCCGTCCGCCGCGCACCCGCCCTTCGTCCGGGTGGACAACGGCGCACTGCGCGGCGCGCCGTTCACCGAGTGCGCCCCGGACCCCAACCGGCTGCGCTGGGATCCACTGCCCGAGCCCGCTCCCGGCACCGACTTCCTGGCCGGCCTGTGGACGCTCGGCGGCAACGGCGACGCCACGCGCCGGTCCGGTATGGCGATCCACCTCTACGCCGCGAACGCGCCCATGGTCGACCGGGTGTTCAGCGACGCCGACGGCGAGCTGCTGATCGTGCCCCAGGAGGGCGGGCTGCTGCTGCACACCGAGTTCGGCCGGCTGCGCGCCGAACCGGGGCATATGGCACTGGTGCCGCGCGGCGTACGCTTCCGGGTCGAACCGCTCGACCCCGCCGTACGCGGCTACGTCTGCGAGAACCACGGCCGCCCCTTCGTCCTCCCCGACCTCGGCCCGATCGGCGCCAACGGGCTGGCGAGCGCGCGCGACTTCCTGGCCCCGGTCGCGGCGTACGAGGACGTAGAGGGGCCGGTGGAGGTGGTCAACAAGTTCTGCGGCAGCCTCTGGTCCGCGACGTACGACCACTCCCCGCTGGACGTCGTCGCCTGGCACGGCAACCACGTCCCTTACGTCTACGACCTGCGCCGCTTCAATGTGCTCGGCTCCATCAGCTACGACCACCCGGACCCGTCGATCTTCACGGTCCTCACCTCGCCCTCGGACACCCCCGGCCTGGCGAATGTCGACTTCGTCGTCTTCGCCCCGCGCTGGCTGGTCGGCGAGGACACCTTCCGGCCGCCGTACTTCCACCGCAATGTGATGAGCGAGTACATGGGCCTGATCGAGGGCGCGTACGACGCCAAGACCGCCGGCAAGGGGGGCTTCGTCCCCGGGGGCGGCTCCCTGCACAACATGATGTCCGCGCACGGCCCCGACCGGGAGACCTTCGAACGGGCGAGCAGCGCGGAGCTGACGCCGCGGAAGGTCGACGACGGGCTGGCCTTCATGTTCGAGACCCGCTGGCCCGTGACGGTCACCCGGCAGGCGCGCGAGGCGGACCACCTCCAGCAGGGCTACGACGACGTCTGGCAGGGCCTGGAGCGGCACTTCCGGTGACCACCTTCGCCCCCGACTCCCTCACCCTGAACCGCAAGCTGCCGCTGTGGTACCAGGTCTCGCAGTCCCTGCGGGCCTCCATACTCGGCCGCGGCCCCCACGAGCCGCTGCGCCTGCCCACGGAGGACCGCCTGGCCGCCCACTACGGGGTCAGCGTCCTGACGATGCGGCAGGCCCTCAAGGAGCTGGAGTCCGAAGGGCTCATCAGCCGCCACCGCCGGCGCGGCACCTTCATCGAGCCGAACGCGCGGCGCGGCGCGCCGGTGCGGCTGCTGGGCTCGGTGGACGCGATCGTGGCCCAGCAGTCCGGCGAACGCACCACCGTGCTCGGCCATGGGCCCGTCCCCGTACCGGCGGAGCTCGCGGAACACTTCCCGGGCCTGCGCGAGGCCACGTCCTACCGGCGGCTGCGGAGCGACGCGGCGGGCGGCGAGCCGACCAACTGGGCCGAGAACTTCGTCCGCCCGGAGCTCGCCGACCGCATCGACGTGGCCGACCTGGCGCGCTGGCCGATGACCAAGGTGCTGCGGGACGCGGCGGGCGTCCGCATCAGCCGCATCACGGACACCGTCGAGGCCCGGCTGGCCGACCCGGAGACCGCCCGGCTGCTACGGGTCCCGCTGCTCAGCCCGATCCTGCACTACACGGGCGTGACCTATGACGAAACGGGCCGAGCGGTCGACGTCGCCCGCATCCACTACCGGGGGGACCGCTTCTCGTTCACGGTCACTGTCGAGGCGCGGTGACCGCTGGGGCGGCATCGCGCCCTCATGGAGGAACTGCGGCGCCAGCGCGCCGAGCAGGAGGAGCGCCGCGCGCGTGAACAAGCCGAGCGGGAGGAGAAGGCGCGCCGGGCGGGCCCCGGACATACGCCCGGGACCGCCCGGCTGATCTCACACGGTGCGGCTCACCGCTGAGGGCCCGCCCTGAGCCGCGCGGTGGCCAAGCGGGCGTTCAGTACCATTCCTGATACGACAAGCCATTGCAGGGGAAGGTGCGCAGCCCGTAATCGAGGCTGTCGTCGAGGCACCGTCCGGTCGCCTCGTTCCTCAGTGACAGCGTGTTGTTGTTGTGGCGGATGACATACCAGCTCTGGTAGGGCGTGGCGTTGCAGGCGAAGGTGCGCAGCCCGTACTGGTTGCTGTCGTCGAGGCACTTGCCGACGAACATGTTTTTCAGCTCGCGCGTGCCGTCGGCCCACGCGTGGACATTCCATTGCTGGGCCTGGTGACCGTCGCAGCGGGGGGAGGTGTACCCATATTCCAGGCACTTTGAGGTCGCATGGTTCTTGAACGTGTTGATCGCGTCTGCCTTCGCTGAGGAAGCGTTGGCCACACCGAGGCCGAAGACTCCCGTCACAAGTACGGCGGTCAGTCCGGTCACGCGACTGAGGCGTCCGGATCGTAATGCAAGCATGACCGTTTCCTTCTCCGGGGCCGAACCCTGGCGCCCCCTAGACATCCCGGTGACCTGTACGGCCACCAGCCCTGTCCTGCATGATGGCCAGCCCAGCCCGGGACCGGTCCCGGTGACCTGTACGACCACCGGACGTTGGTCGCTCTGGCGGCTGAACCGGTGGCGGATCCGGAGGTGCGGCCAGAGGGGCCACAGGAAGAGGACCGCCTTCGTCTTCTGGGCAGTTTGTTGGCCAAGGCAGAACGGGCCCTGACCCCGCACTCGCGAAGGCACCGGCCTGGGGTGACGTACGCCTTTGGCCAGGCCACGTTGGTGGTGCAGGCTCCGCACGTCTCACCGCAGCCGTCGTCGGTGAGGTTCATCAGGCTGACGACGTCGCCCGTTCTCTTCTTCAAGGCTGGCTTCACGAAGCTGAGGGCAGCCAGCTGACCCGTCGTCGACCTCCATCACGACCAGATCAATGTCCCAGTCAGTACCGAGGATCAAGCGGAACCGGACTTCAGTGCCCTTCCCGTGCTTCAAGGCGTTGGTGACGAGTTCGCTGATCAGCAGCAGGGCGTTGTCGACCTGCGCCGAGAGGCCCCAGTAGTTGAGCTTGGCTGCGCCGATCCGGCGGAGGATCCCAACCCAGGGGCCGAGGGCGACCGCTGTGTCCATGTCGCCCTGCACTGGTGGTCGTTGGATGGTCAGCATCAGATCCTCGAGCGCATTAGGCAGAGGCTCGGCGATGCTCCCGAGGCCACGTTCCGCAAGGACCTCCGCGCCCGTTGCGGTGATAGCCATGCCTCACCCCTCCACAGCTCAGAATGGCAGCGCCACGTAGGTCCCACTGCTAATGAGACCTGGATTCGTCTGCGACTGCCCGAGTTTGTCCTGGCTGAACTACGAGGACCCGAGAGCCCGTTGAATCGCAACTGGATCGCCACTGAATTTTCAGCGGGAGCCAAATTGGACTATTCAGGAACATGCACAGGGGATGTGAAGCATGCGCAGGGGATGACACACTCTGCGCACGGCAGTACCGACCTGCGCACAGACATGAGGGTGGTGCACACATGGCGGCAAAGCGCGGCGCGACAGGCAGACGACTGGAACTCGGCATCCAGCTGAAGCAGTTGCGCGAGAACTGTCCGCCCGTCGAGCCGGGCAGGGCGCGGGGGATGACCCGGAAGGCAGCCGTCCGGGGTCTGAAAGCGCTCTCAGAGGCTTCACTCGCCCGTATCGAGAACGGTGAGTTGAACTTCAGACGCAACGTCGGAGATCTCCGCACCCTGCTGAAGAAGTACGACGTCACGATGAAGAGTTGGTCGAGCAGCTGATCGAGCTGAACCGTGACGCTCCGAACGAGGACTGGCTGACCCAGTACCGCAACTTCATGCCAACCGGCATGCCGCACTTCGTTGGCCTCGAAGCTGAGGCCACATCGATCAGTGCGTACCACCCGACAGTGGTTTACGGGCTGCTTCAGACCGAGGCGTATGCCAAGGCGTTGTTCGAGGTCCAGCGTCCCGTCGAAGACACCACGGCGGAGTTCATACAGCGGAACGTCGAGCTACGCATGGAGCGGAAACGGCGGGTCCTGGCTCGCACGGATCCAGTCAAGCTCCGCGTCGTTCTCGGTGAGGCGTCTCTGAGGATCCCAGTCGGCGACGACAACGTGATGCGCGAGCAGTACGGAGAGATCATCCGGCTGGCCAAGGAGGACCACGTCTCGATCCAGGTGCTCCCATTCAGGCGGGGGTACCGATCAAGCAACGACTTCACCATCCTCGACCTGGGGAGCTGCCCGCCCGAGTGCAGACTGACAACGCGTGGGGTGCCGTTTCGACCTCGGACACACGACGTGAGGTCGATCGGTTCACCCGTAGGTTCGACGCGATGGTGGGCCTGGCCCTCGGTCTCGAAGCCACCATCGATTTTCTGGAAGAACTAACTCGAAAGTAGTAAAGCCATGAACACTCACACTTCAGCCAGCCGGCTGGTCCCCGATGAAGCTTGGGTCGTCTTACAGCGACGGCACCGGTAACAACTGCGTGGAGATAGCCGACCGGCTCCAGACCCATGGCGACGTCCTGGTCCGTGACTCCAAGGACAAGAGCGGCCCCGCCTTGCACTTCACTCGTGACGGACGGGCTGAGCTTCTGGCGTTCGTCCGCACGGAACGGGCGGGCTCCCGGATGATCTAGGAGTGGTCCCATAGGTCGTGTCTGTTGCGGGCCGATCAGGCCGACCACTCCGCCACTCAACGATGTGCCCCCTGCCCTGTCCTCAGCAGGTGGGACTGGGCAGGGGCACTGTCCCTCGCCATATATGGACAAGGGAACCGATCCCGTATCGCCGCGCTTCAAGCAACGAGCTGTCTTGTCCTATCGCGGATCCCTCACTGTCAGTCTGCGGTGAGGGGCAAGGCGATCCAGCACACCAATCCCGACGACATCGTCCGGTGACTGGACACTCTGCTTGGCCAGCTCGCCGCATAGCTACTGCCCCCGCTCCGGCCTGGTCCCGAATGCCCTTCGGCAACGCGGTCGTCCTCCGTGGTTACCCTGCTCCCCGCCACGGGGGGAGCTTGCCACGACCATGAGGCCGACCGGTCCCTGGTCGCCGCACGAGGCGACCGGCCACGCGAGCCGCACGCTCGCCGCACGGCACCCGGTGGCAGAGGCATGGATACGTTGCGGGGAAGTTATTTGCTGACTGAAGTCTCATCACCTATCAACTTCTATATATGATGGTTACGTGAGGTTGTCAGAATGGGCTGCGCGCAACGGCGTGCACTACCAGACGGCTTGGCGGTGGGCGAGAGACGGGAAGCTCCCCGTTCCCGCGACCCGGACCGCGACCGGCGTGTGGCTGGTGCACGAACCCGAGCAGCGGCCCAAGGGGCGCACGGTGGCGTACTGTCGGGTCTCGTCGGCCGATCAGAAAGCGGACCTTGACCGGCAAGTGGCCCGTGTCGTCACCGGCGCCACCGGGCTGGGTCTGCCGGTCGCCGAGGTGGTGACCGAGGTCGACTCCGGTCTGAACGGGCGGCGGCGCAAGCTGCACCGGCTGCTGGCCGCCCCAGACGCGACCGTGATCGTGGTGGAGCACCGTGACCGGCTGGCCCGGTTCGGTGTCGAACACCTCGAAGCCGCTCTGTCGGCATCCGGGCGGCGCCTGGTGGTCCTCGATCAGCAGGAGACCACGGACGACCTGGTGCGGGACATCACCGAGGTGCTGACCTCGATATGCGCCCGCCAGTACGGGCGTCAGGCTGCGGAGAACCGTGCCGCGCGCGCCGCTGCCGTCATGACCGGCGAGGCCGCCGGGTGAAAAAGTTCCAGCTCCAGCCCGGGTTCGTGGTGCAGGCCTACCGGTTCGCGCTCGACCCGAACGCCGCGCAGGAGCGGGCGCTCAGGTCGCACTGCGGTGCGGCACGCGCCGCCTACAACTGGGCGGTGTCGTGGATGACGGCTTCCTGGTGGCAGCGCAAGGCCGAAGCCACCTACGGCATCCCAGAGGATCAGGTCACCAAGTGGCGCCCGTGGACTTTGCCCGTGCTGCGAAAGGCGTTCAACGAGGCCAAGCGCACCGACCCCAGGTTCGCCGGCTGGTGGGAAGAGAACTCCAAGGAGGCGTACAACACCGGCCTGTCGAACGCCGCCGCCGCGTTCGACAACTACGCAAAGTCGAAGAACGGCAAGCGCAAGGGCCGAGCGATGGGCGCGCCCCGGCGCAAGTCGAAGCGGAAGGCGCGCCTGTCCTGCCGGTTCACCACCGGCACCATCCGCGTCGGAACCGACGGCAGGCATGTGACCCTGCCCCGGCTGGGCACGATCCGCGTGCACGAACGCGCCCATGGTCTGCGGGAAGGCATCACAGCCGGAACCGCGCGCATCCTGTCGGCGACCGTGCGGCACGAGCGCGGCCGATGGTTCGTCTCCTTCCAGGCCGAGGTGAAACGGGACCTGGTTCGCGTCGCCCGCCCGGATGCGGCGGCCGGGATCGACCTGGGCGTGAAGCACCTCGCGGTCATGGCCGACAGCGCCGGGCAGATCCGCTACGAGCCGAACCCGAAGCACCTGGACGTCTCGTTGAAGCTGCTGCGTCTGCACTCGCGCCGGGTCTCCCGCCGTCAAGGGCCCGACCAGCGCACCGGGCAGAAGCCGTCGAAGCCGTGGGAGAAAGCGAACGCTGAGCGCAACAAGGTGCACCACCGGGTGGCGAACCTGCGCGCCGACGCCCTGCACAAGCTCACCACCCGCATCCGGGCCGAGTACGGCACCGTCGTGATCGAAGATCTAAACGTCGCCGGAATACTGAAGAACCGGCATCTCGCCCGAAGGATCGCCGATGCCGGGTTCGGGGAGATCCGCCGCCAGCTCACCTACAAGGGCCGACGTAACGCCACCCGCACCGTGGTCGCCTCGCGCTGGTACCCCTCCTCCAAGACCTGCTCGAACTGCGGCGCGGTGAAAGCCAAGCTGCCGCTGCACGTCCGAGTCTTCGACTGTGACGAGTGCCCGCTCGTGATGGACCGAGACGAGAACTCAGCGCACAACCTCGTCGCCCTCGCGGTGGCCAGCACCACAGGTACCGGAGTGGCCGGAGACCTGGAGGCCGCGAAGGCGTCGAAGCCTCGTGAAGCCAACCGTAAGACCCGCGCCACCCGACCCAGCCGCAAGGCCGGGCCGGGGCGGGCAGGTGGCGCAATCCCCACCCCACGTGGGAAGGAAGCGAGAGACCGTACTCAAGCCGAAGCCCTTACGCTTTGGTGATGCGACGGACCATCCGGGCCGAAATGCCCGGATGGCTGAGAGCAGCTAAGGCTCTCGGTAACGGAAGGGCTGCGGTGTGACAGCTACACAGGCCACCGAGGCCGACCGGGCCGTATGGGCCGACGCACCGCTGCTGGCGGATCTGATGCCCTGGTCCGTGGGGCCGCTGCGGCTCGGGCGGGCGTGGGTGATGGGCCCGGATCCGGCGGTGCTCAAGGCGCGCTGGGAGCGGCTGGTCGGGGCCGGTGACGAGGCGGGGCGGGCGGCGCTGTTCCGGCCGAGCCGCTCCCGTACGCTGCACAGCGCCGTGCCCCAGCTGCCCGGTCAGCGGACCTCCACCGCCCCGCTGGCGGGCGAGCGCGGGCCCTGCCCGGAGCCGGTGCGGGTCGCCCACGGGCCGTACGACCAGCAGTGGCTGATCCCCGACCACCGGCTGATCGACGCGGCCCGGCCGGAGCTGTGGCGGGTGGCCGACGAGCGGCAGATACACGCCGTCGAGGGGGCCGGGCCCGACCCGGGTCCGACGCTGACGTTCTCGGCGCTGCTGCCGGACGGCTACTCCCCCGCGGGCCGCCCCGGGCGGATCAGGCCCCTCTACCGCCGTCCCGGCGGCCGCGAGCCCAACCTGGCGCCGCGGCTGCTCGACCACCTCGCGGCAGAGCTGGCCCGGCCGGTGGCGGCCGAGGACTTCCTGGCCTGGGTCGCCGCGGTGGCCGGTCACCGCCCGGAGGGGTGCGCGGTACCGCTGACCGCCGACCCCGAGACCTGGGAGGCGGGGGTGGAGCTGGGCCGCCGGGCGCTGTGGCTGCATACCCGCGGGGCGCACAGCAGCGAACGCCCGCGCATGCCGGGCGGCCAGCGCCCCTACGTACGCGCCGCGCTCCCCGAGCGCGGGCTGCCCGAATCCCTGGCGTACGACCCGGACGAGGCGGCCCTGCTCCTCGGCGCGGGGCGGATCTCACCGGTGCCGCGCGGTGCGTGGGAGTTCCATGCGGGCGGGGCGCGGGTCCTGGAGACCTGGTTCGAGCGCCGTACGGCCCGTGGTGAGCCCGGCACGCTGGAGGCCGTCCTCCCGGGGGCCTGGCCGCGCGACTGGACGTCCGAGCTGCTGGAGCTGATCACCGTGCTGGCGCTGCTCGCCGAGGAGCGCCCGGCGCGGCGGGCGCTGGCCGAACGGCTGGCGGCCGGGCCGCGTATGGGCCCGGCGGAGCTGGGCGAGGCGGGCGTGCTGCCGGTGCCTGCCGCGGCCCGGCGCCCGGCGTCCGTGCTGGACCATCACGAGGAGGGTCCGGGCGGGCAGTTCGCGCTGGTCTGAAGCCGGAGAAGCCGGAGGCGCGAGTCGTACGGACGGGGCGCTCAAAGGCTGCGCACACGCCTCCGGGGCGAGGACGTGTGCGTGTGGGTGCCGAGCGCGTCGCGGTCCGCATCCCGGGAGAACGACCTTGACACGGGCTCACCGGCTGGAGCGGGGCCGGAATCTCCGTGTCCGGGATGCGGACGACGACACAGCTGTCGCGGACGGCAGACGACCGCGGCGGGCCCTGGGGATGGACCAACCGGGCCAACCAGGCTTTTCGGGCTCACCAGGCCGACCGGAATCAACCGGACGGGCCAAGTACGCCCAAAGGCTCAGTGGCGGCTGCCGAACAGCGAACGGCGCAACCGTCGCAGCGGTGCGAACAGCGAGACCCTGGCGCCCCTGTTCCGCTCGGTGCGCGCGTGGTCCCGTGCGGTCAGCTCCTGCATCAGCACCGTGGCGCCCTCGGCCTCCCGCTGCGGCACGGCAGGGCCGCCCAACACCGCGAGATGGCGGTCGAGCCGGGCGCTGGTCGACCCGCTCCCGCAGTTGATGGCAGGCACTCGTGGCCTGCTGCGTACTGTTATCTGCTCCATGTCACTCCCCACCCGTCGAGGGCACCCGCCCCGGGCAGAGTAACCCTACCTCGGCGAGCCGTCACCCACGCACCCAAGGTCGCTGATTCACCTCCGCGTCAAGGGCGTTGACGCGTCCATCGCGAATCATGGATCACCGAGGGCTAGTTGCACGACTGGATTCGTGGTGGGCCGGGTTGATCCGCCATCTGGTTCCAGGGTCACCGCCAGGCGCTCCGTACGTGCGCCGAAGCCGCCCGTGACCAGAGGCGTCCCCTCCCCGCTGCCCTTCAGGAGTCCGGCCGAACGGGGCGCGGCGGCCCCTCCCGGCGACCCGCCCGACGACTCTCCCTGCGACCCTTCCGGCGGGGCGTCGATCATCCAGAGCTGGTACGTCCGCCCGCCGGGCGGTGCCGACAGCCCGGAGACGGTGACCACGGCGGCGCCGAGCCGGCGCGAGGTCACGGCGTTGATGCCGCGGCCCTGGGCGTCGCGTCCGCTGACGCCACGGGCGTCCGGCGCCGAGAGCACCTGTTCGACGGCGCGCGTCGCACCGCGCTCCTGGTCGAGCCGGTCGCGGGTACGGACCAGTTCGACGCCGAGCACGGCGGCCGCGATCAAGGACAGGGCGGCCACGGCCCCGGCGAGCCGCAGGCCGAACACGGGGCGCCGGAGGTAGCCCCCGCCGCGCGCCCGCCGCCCGCCGGGCCCTGAACGGCCCGCGTGGGCGGCGCGCGCGGGCGGCGCGGCGTATCCGCCGTCCGCCGCCGAGTGCGCCTCCTGCGGGGTGGCCTGAGCGGCCGCCAGCACCCGCTGCCGCATCTGGGGTGGCGCCGGGGCGGCCACCGCGCGCGCCAGCCGTACCGCGCCCTGCGCCAGATCGCGCACTTCCTGGGCGCACCCCGGGCAGCGGGCCAGATGCTTCTCGTACCGCCGGCGTTCCTTGGGGTCCAGCGCATTGAGGGCGTACGCGCCCGCCAGGGCGTGCGCCTTGCGCCCCTTGCCGCCCCGATACGCCGGGACTCCGTCCATTCGCCGGTCGGCTGACCGGTCATTGGTCATACCGCCGCTCCCAAGCACTCGCGCAGCCGCGTCAGCCCGTCCCGCATCCGCGTCTTGACCGTCCCCAACGGTACGGCCAGCCGATGCGCCACCTCCCGGTAGGAGTACCCCTCGTAGTAGGCGAGGGTGACCGACTGCCGCTGCAGCTCGGTGAGTCGGGCCAGACAGCCGCGCACCCACTCGCGCTCAAGACGCCCCTCGACCGCCTCCGCCACCTGGTCGAAGGCCGGGCCCTCCGCCTGCCCGCCGACCCGCGCCTCGCGGTCGGCCGCCGAGCGGGCCGACCGCACCCGGTCCACGGCGCGGCGGTGGGCGAGAGTGAGGATCCACGCGAGCGCGGAGCCGCGGCGCGGGTCGAACCGCCCGGCGGTGCGCCAGACCTCCAACAGCGTCTCCTGCGCCACCTCCTCGGACTGCGCCGGGTCCCGCAGCACGCGCCGCACCAGCCCGTACACGGGCCCCGAGACCATGCCGTACAGGTCCTCGAACGCACGGTGGTCTCCGACGGCGACCAGCGGCAGCAGGTCGTCCGGGCCACGCCCGCGCTCCCCTGCGCGCTCCTGTCCGCCCACCCACCCGCGTACCGGACCCCGCTCTCCCGTCCGCTCCACACTCACGCGGCAAACCCCGCTTCCTGCCATCCGTCTCAGCTGCCCCGTCTTCGGTTGCTTCGCGACGCCGCCAAAAAAAATCCACCGACCCACCAATCCGGTCGGCCGACCGCTCCGAATAGCCGGCATCAGCCTGTCCACCACACGTACGAAGGACCGACCCAGATGACCTCAATCACCAAGAGGAGTGTGGCCGCGCTCGTGGGCGGAGCGCTGGTCGCGGGAGGGCTCGCGGTGGCCGGTGTGGCCGCGCTCGGGCCCGGGGAGGCGGAGGCCTCCAGCCACCGGGAGGCGCCGCTGATCTCGGGCCAGCCGGAGTACGACACCACCGACGTCTACGCGTTCGTGAGCCCCGACAAGGCGGACACGACGACGCTGATCGCGAACTTCCTGCCGTTCCAGGACCCGGCGGGAGGCCCGAACTTCTTCAAGTTCGCCGAAGACGCCCAGTACGACCTGCGCATCGACAACGACGGCGACGCCCGGGAAGACCTGATCTACCGCTGGACCTTCAAGGACCACGTCCGCAACGAGGACACGTTCCTCTACAACACCGGCCCGGTCACCTCGCTCGACGACCACGACCTGAACTTCTTCCAGACGTACGACATCGAGCTCATCAAGATGCGCCACGGCAAGGCCGGCGAGCGCACGAAGATCGCGGACGATCTGGTCGTGGCCCCCTCGAACGTGGGAAAGGCGTCCATGCCGGACTACGCGGCCCTGCGCGACCAGGCGGTGCGCAAGGTGTACGGCGGCGCCACGGCCTTCGCCGGTCAGGCCGACGACCCGTTCTTCGCCGACCTGCGGGTCTTCGACCTGCTGTACGGCGGCGACCTGTCCGAGGTCGGCAACGACACGCTCAAGGGCTACAACGTCCAGTCGCTGGCCCTCCAGGTGCCGACCGACCAGGTGCGCGAGTCCCATGAGCAGCCGGTGATCGGTATGTGGTCCACCACCCAGCGCGCGGACGCCTACGGCGACTACACCCAGGTCTCGCGGCTCGGAATGCCGTTGGTCAACGAGGTTGTCAATCCCCGTAAGGACAAGGACAAGTTCAACGCCTCGGAGCCCAAGGACGACGCGCAGTTCCTGGACAACGTGGACGACCCGGAGCTGCCCAAGCTGATCGAGCAGATCTTCAAGATCAAGGCGCAGGACGCCCCGCGCAAGGACCTCGAACAGGTCTTCCTCACCGGGGTCCCCGACCTCAACCAGGTCAAGGGCGTCAAGGCCTCCGAGATGCTGCGCCTGAACACCTCGATCAAGCCGACCGACAAGCCCAAGCGCCTCGGCGTCCTGGACGGCGACCAGGCCGGCTTCCCCAACGGCCGTCGGCTGACCGATGACGTCCTGGACATCGCGCTTCAGGTCGTCGAGGGCGAACTCCTCGGCGAGAAGAACGACCTGGGCGACGCGGTGGACTCGAACGACGACCAGAAGTTCGGCGGCTACTTCCCGTACATCGGGCTGCCCAACTCCGGCTCGGACGTCAAGAGCTCCACCAAGAGCGCCACGACCACGGCCGACGGCCGCACCCTGCTCAACGGCGGCTCCGGCATCGTCTCCACCTCCACCGAGGACAACAACACCCTGCTCGCCACGTCCGCCGCCGCGGGTGGCGCGGCGGTGCTGCTGCTGGCCGTCGGCCTGACCTGGCGCCGGCGCCGGCAGCGGCTGGTGCGGGTGCACACGCGCAGGCACTGATCGGGCGTGCGACGGGGGTCGGTTCCGCGCACCGGCCGGTGGGCGCGTTCGAGCAGAAATGCGAGAAGAAACGCGCCCGCCGGCCCGGACCGGCGAGCACGGGCCCGCTTCCGTACGTACATCCCGGTAGCACCGGCGCCCGCCGGCGCCCGAGCCCTGAACGCCCATCATCCGAAAGGCAGCCGCAATGCCCGTCCCCGTCCGGCACCTCGTCCGCACCGCCGCCGTCGTCGTCACGCTCGCGACGGGGCTCACGGTCGCCGCGTTCGCCGTCGGCGGGTCCGACGACCGCCCGTCCGGCGCACGGACCACCGCCGTGCTGCCCGCCGGGCGGGCGGCGCTCGACCAGGTCAGCTCCGAGGACCTGGGGAAGAGCATCAGCGCGCTCCAGGCCCGGCTGCGCGCCAAGCCCAAGGACGCGGCCGGCTGGGCCACACTCGGCGCCGCCTACGTCGAACAGGCCCGCACCACCGGGGACCCCACCCGCTACCCCCAGGCCCAGAAGGCCCTCGCCCGCTCCCTGTCCGCCCAGCCGCGCGACAACGACCCGGCCCTCGCCGGCCGCGCCGCGCTCGCCGCGGCGCGCCATGACTTCCCCGGCGCGCTGCGGGACGCCGACCGGGCGCTGAAGGTCAACGCGTACAGCGAGCGGGCGCTCGCCGTCCGGGTGGACGCGCTCGTCGAACTCGGCCGGTACGACGAGGCGTACGCCGCCGCCAGGCGCGCCGACTCGCTGCGCCCCGGCATCCCCGTCTTCACCCGTCTCGCCTACGTCCTGGAGCTGCGCGGCGACCCGGCCGGCGCCCGCCGCGTACTGCTGCGCGCGCGGAAGTCGGCGACCGCGCCCGGGGACGTGGCGTACGTGGCCACGGCGCTCGGCCAGCTGGCCTGGAGCCAGGGCCAGTTCCCCCGGGCCCGCGGCCACTACGCCGACGCGCTGCGCGCCGAGCCCGGCTACCTCCCGGCCCTGGAGGGCCGCGGCCGCACCCACGCCGCGGTCGGCGACCTCGACGCGGCGGCCCGCGACCTGGAGGAGGTCGTACGGCGCTACCCGCTGCCCGCCGAGCTCGCCGCCCTCGGCGAGGTGTACGAGGCGCGCGGCGACCGTACCCGGGCCCGGGAGCAGTACGCCGTGGCCGCCACCTGGATCGACCTGGCGCGGGCCAACGGCGTGGCGACCGACCTCGACAGCGCGCTGATCGCCGCCGACCACGGCGACCGCGCGGAGGCGCTGCGGGCGGCCCGCGCCGAATGGGGCCGCCGGCACAGCGTGCACACCGCCGACGCGCTGGCCTGGGCGCTGCACCGGGCCGGCCGCGACCGCGAGGCCCTGACCTACGCCAAGTCCGCGGCGGCGCCGGGGTACCGCAACGCGTCGTTCCTCTACCACCGGGGGGTCATCGAGAAGTCCCTCGGCGACACCGCCTCCGCCCGGCGCCACCTCACCGCGGCCCTCGACCTCAACCCTGCCTTCTCCCCCACGGGCGCCCGCGCGGCGAAGACGGCGCTGAAGGGGCTGGGCGGCCCCCGATGACCGGCCATCAGGCGCTCAGACCACCCCGAACGGCGCAGGTGCCGAAGCCCCCGCCCACCGCGCGCCCGCACCGCCCCATCCGCACCACAGGAGGTACCCGTCCATGAACCGGCTGATCCGGCGCGCCCGCCGCATCGGCGCCGCCGCGTCCGTGCTCTTCGGGGCGGCCGCCATCGTGGTGTTGCCCGCCGGGGCCGCCGAGGCGCATCCGCTCGGGAACTTCACCGTCAACCGCTACGACGGGCTGGTCGTCGCGCCGAGCGAGCTGCGGGTCGACCATGTGGAAGACCTCGCCGAGATTCCGGCCGCGCAGGCGAAGCCGCGGATCGACAAGGACGGCGACGACAAGCTCTCCCGCCCCGAACTGGCCGCCTGGGCCGAGCGGCGCTGTGCGAGCGCGGCGCGGGACGCGCGGCTGACGGTGCGGGGGCGGTCGGTGTCCGTACGGAGCGAGGGCGCGCAGGCGCGCTCGCGGGCCGGGCAGGCCGGTCTGCCGACGCTGCGCGTCGAGTGCCGGCTGACCGCCGCGCTGCCGCGCGACGGGCACGCCTCGCTCGCGTACCGTCCGGCGGACATCGGCACGGGGCCCGGCTGGCGTGAGATGACCGCGCGGGGAGACCGTATGACGCTCGCGGCCTCCGACGTGCCCACGTCCTCCGCCTCCCGGCGGCTGACCCGCTATCCGCAGGACCAGCTCTCCTCCCCGCCCGACGAGCGGACCGCCGCGCTGCGCACCGCGCCGGGCGGGCCCGCGCTCGCCAAGTCGGCGGAGGAACAGTCCGAGCCGCCCGGCAGCTCCGTACTGCCGCGTGGCGTGGACCGCTGGACGCAGGCGCTCACCAACCTGGTGGCGCGGCACGACATCACGCCCTTCTTCGCCGTGACCGCGTTCGCCACCGCCATGCTGCTCGGCGCGATGCACGCACTCGCGCCCGGCCACGGCAAGACGCTGATGGCGGCGGCCGCGGCGGCGGGCGGACGCAGTGCGATGCGCGATGTGCTGGCGCTGGGCGCGTCGGTGACGGTCACCCACACCCTCGGGGTGTTCGCGCTGGGCCTGTTGGTCACGGCGGGCTCGGCGGCCGCGCCGTCGGTGATCGCGTGGCTGGGCATCGCGAGCGGGGTGCTCGTGGCGCTGGCCGGGGCGGGGCTGCTGCGCAAGGCGCTGCGGCGGCGCGCTCCCGCACACCATCACCATCACGACGAGCACGGACACAAGCACGGTCCCGAGCACAGCCACGGGCACGAACACGCACGCGCGAGCGACCACAGCCACGGGCACGAGCACGCACGCGAGCATGCGTCTGACCACAGCCACCCGCACGAACACGAAAAGGAACACGAACACGCCCACGTCCACGTCCACTCCCACGGCGGCTTCACCCACTCCCACCCCCTCCCCACCGGCCGCCTCACCCTGCGCGGCACCCTCCTCCTCGGCTTCGCCGGCGGGCTGGTGCCCAGCCCGTCCGCCGTGGTCGTCCTCGTGGGGGCGGCCGCGCTCGGGCAGGCGTGGTTCGGGTTTCTGCTGGTGCTGGCGTACGGGGCGGGGCTCGCGCTCACGCTCACGCTGGCCGGGATCGCGGTGGTGCGCCTGGGGCGGCGGGCCACGGAGCGGCTGGCGGCCCGGGCGAGCGACGGGGGCCGCGGTCAACGGGTGCTGCGCCTGGTGCACCGCGCCTCGCCCGTGGGCACGGCGGCGGTGGTGCTGGCGCTGGGCTGCGGGCTGGTACTCAGGGGGGCGGCGACCACGCTGGGCTGACGCCGTATCGACAAATACACAAGCCGCCGAGGCGGTGTACGAGGAGGCCCCGGACGGACCGTCCGGGGCCTCCCGCTCGTACATGGCGGCGAAGCAAAAAGCTTGAAAGAGCTGATCAGATCCCGTCAGCCGTGTTCAGGACGGGCAGGTAGCCGCCGGACTGGCCCGCGGCGGTCGGGTGGTAGGACTCGTCGATGGGCCAGGTGACGCTGTGCAGCCACTCGCTCGCGGAGCAGATCTCGTGCCCGGTGAACGGGGTGGCCACGTCACCGAAGACAAAGCCGTGGGCGGAGGCGCGGCCCTTGGTGACGGAGTTCAGGTAGTCCGAGGCGTTGTTGATCGCGGTGCGCTCGGCCTCGGTGAGCCCTGCGATGCAGTCGCCGTTGAGCTTGTAGAAGCGCGGGTAGCCGAGGACGACGACACGGGCGGACGGCGCCTTGGCCCGGATCGCGTCGTAGACCTGGTCCAGTTTGCCGGGCAGGGTGTTCTGGGCGTAGCTGCGGGCGTTGGCGACCGCGCTGAGACAGTTGTCCTCGCCGGGCAGCACACAGGTGGTCATGACGTCGGCGAAGCCCGCGTCATTGCCGCCGATGCTGATGCTGACCAGACCGGTGCTGGAGTTCAGCGGGCCGAGCTGGTTGTTGAGGACGTCGCCGGTCTTGGCGCCGGAGCAGGCCGTGAAGTTGAAGCTCGACGGGGCGTGCGCGGCGGCCCAGAGCTTGGGGTAGGCCTTGGTGCTGCGCTTGCAGCTGCCACTCGCGGAGTCGTAGCTGCCGGAGCCGACGCCGGATGAGTAGGAGTCACCGAGCGCCACATAGGCGGGCCCGGCGGCGCTCTCCGCGGCCTGAGCCGCGCCGGCCCCGGCGAGGGCGAGCACGACACCGACGACGAATGCGCTTGCGGTGGCCGTGAGTCTGGACAGTTTCATTCAGTCTCCCTTAGCAGGATTGCTGCCGATGCTGTTGCGGCACGACCGCCCCGAAAGGGGCAATCATGTTCGAAACCGTCTGTCACACCGCCGCGTTGTTGCCTCGGCGTGACATGGCTATGTCATCCCGCCGAAACCAAGGGTCTATGCGTGTAGTTAGGAAAATATTCCGGTCGGGCCGATGAACTTCGCGCGCGTCAGCCCCCCGCGCTGGTCACGCGCCACCGCGCACGCCGTTGCGCAAGCGGAGCGGAACGGTCAACTCACGTCTCTGACCCGCCCGTTCGCACATCTGCCGCATCTTGACGGGCTTCCTCCGCCTGCGCGACATTGAAGCCCGGCATCCGGCGCTTCAGGGGGCAAAGTCGCCAATGCAGACCAACAGTGACAAGAGCCCAACAGGTGTGCGATTCCCGTCGGCGCTCGCGGGGGTCGCCGTCGGCGTCGGAGGAGTCGGTGCCGCGCTCACACTCGCGGGCATCGGCTCACCGCTGCGCGCGCCCTTCACTCTCCTCTTCCTGATCACGGCGCCCGCTTCAGCCCTGGGGGGCGCGCTGCGCGGGCTGGACGGGGCGGCCCGCGCGGTGCTCGCGGGCGTCGGTGCGCTCGCGCTGGATCTGCTGGTCGCGCAGGCGATGCTCGCTTCGCATATGTGGTCGGTGCGCGGGGGCGTGGTGGCGGTCGGCGCGGTGAGCCTGGGGCTCTTCCTGTCCGTGGGGCTCCTGTCGGTACGGCAGGCCCGCGCGCGGCGCCGTCGCCACGCAAGGAGCAGCCCCCGTACGGCGAGCAGCCCATGCACGACGAGCAGCCCAAACACGCCCAGTAGCCACAGCACTCCCCGCACGAGGAGCAGTGTCCGCGCGACAAGCAGTCAGGGATGAGACAGTCAGGGATGAAACGTGGACATCGGCGTGTATCGCCCCGGCGACCTGACGGCCGCCGACCGGGCGGCCTGGACGGCCATGCAGGCGCAGGCGCATCTCCTGGGCGCGCCCGAGCTCGCCAACCCCTTTCTCGCCCCGGAGTTCACCCTGGCCATCGGCCGCTGCAGACGTGGGGTACGGATCGCGGTGGTGCGCGAAGAAGGCGAGCCGGTGGCCTTCTTCCCGTTCCAGCGGACCCGGCTCGGCGTGGGGCGGGCGATCGGCCTGGGCCTTTCGGATTCGCAGGGCCTGATGCACCGGCCCGGGTTCCAGTGGGACGCGCGCGAGTTGCTACGGGCCTGTGGGCTCGCGGTCTGGGAGTTCGATCACTTGGTGGAGGGGCAGAAGCCCTTCGAGGTGGGGGCCCGGGGCTCCTTTCCCTCCCCGGTGATCGACGTCGAGCAGGGCTTCGAGGCGTATCTGGCCCAGCTCCGCACTCGCTCACCCAAGTTCACCCGCACCACGCTCACCAAGGAGCGCAAGCTGGCCCGGGACATCGGAGAAGTGCGATACGTCCACGACGAGCGCGATCCGGCCGTGCTGCGGACGCTGATCGACTGGAAGTCCGCGCAGTACCGCAGGACGGGGCGCAGCGACCGCTTCGCCCACGTCTGGATCACCCACCTGGTGGAGCAGCTTTTCCATACGCGCGGCGCCTCGTGCGCCGGGCTGCTCTCGGTGCTCTACTGCGGCGGGCGGCCGGTGGCCGCGCATTTCGGGCTGCGCTCGGAGCGCGTACTGGCCTGCTGGTTCCCGGCGTACGACACGGCGTTCGCGAAATACTCGCCCGGGCTGGTGCTGCATCTGCGGATGGCCGAGGGGGCGGCCGCCCAGGGGGTGGCTTATCTCGATCTCGGGCGCGGTGAGAGGGAATACAAGAACTCCCTGAAAACACGCGATCTCAGCGTGTCGGAGGGGTGGGTGACGCGCCGCCATCCGGTGGCGCTCGGGCACCGGGCGCGACGTGCGCCGATTCGGGCACTGCGCAATACAGTGCTTTCCCGGCCGGAGCTTTTCGGACCGGCGGACCGGCTGCTCAAGCGATTGGGCAGTATCCGGACCAAGAGTTGACGAACACATTTACCAAAGGGGGTGTTTGGATGATTACTCTTGCCATGGATCAATCAAGGTAAATACCGTCAAAGCCACAGTCACACCCGCGTCGGAACCATCACCATGGCGGCTCCAGGGGAGGGCTCGAACGTCGCGATGAATTCCGGGGCGGGACCGCGGTAGGGGGGTGCCGCGCCCGGCTGTCCTGTGCGCTTGTGCTGCTCGGGCATGCCGTGACGCGGGCCGCGAAGCAAGTAACACCAGCCAGCTCGCTCGTTCTCGTTCGGCTGTCGATGTCGTCAGGCGATGATGCGCCATGCCGTTATATCGGTGTGCCGTTTTGCCGTCACGTCGTCATGCCGTCATGGGCGGGTGAGAACCCCCCTTTCGAACCGGATAACCCAACGGACCGCCCGGGGGCGGACGGTCCACCGGACGAGAGGGAAAACATCCATGAGCTCCTCTGTGCACCCGGAAGCACCGAAAGGCGAATCCGCGCCGGAAAGTGAATCCACAGCGGAACGCGGACCAATCTCATCGATCTCCGGATCGCATCACTATCGCCCGGTGTCCTCCCATCTCGCGATCGCGCCGCCGGTGAGCGTCGTCATTCCGGCCATGAACGAAGCCGAGAACCTTCCGTACGTCTTCAAGACACTTCCCGACTGGATCCATGAAGTCGTACTCGTGGACGGAAATTCCACGGACGACACGGTCCGGGTGGCCCGCGAGCTGTGGCCGGGGGTGAAGGTCGTACCGCAGCGCGGCAAGGGCAAGGGCGACGCGCTCATCACCGGATTCGCCGCCTGCACCGGCGACATCGTGGTGATGGTCGACGCGGACGGCTCCGCCGACGGCGGCGAGATCGTCAGCTATGTGTCCGCGCTGGTCTCCGGCGCCGACTTCGCGAAGGGGTCGCGATTCGCCAACGGCGGCGGCACGGACGATATGACGCCGATCCGCAAGCTCGGCAACCGCGCGCTGACCGCGCTGGTCAACCACAAGTTCGGCGCCCGCTACACCGATCTGTGCTACGGCTACAACGCCTTCTGGCGCCACTGCCTGGACGAGATCGCGCTGGACTGCGCCGGGTTCGAGGTCGAGACCCTGATGAACATCCGCGTGGTCAAGGCGGGCCTGCGGGTCCAGGAGATCCCCAGCCACGAGTACGAGCGCATCCACGGCGTCAGCAATCTACGGGCCGTGCGCGACGGGCTGCGCGTGCTGAGGGTGATCCTGCGCGAGCGGGGCGCGAAGCGGCGCCGCCACCCCGCGCCAGCGCCCGCCACGATCCGGGGAGAGCTGTCTTGAACCCTCCCCCAGCTGGAGCAGGGGGATTCCTGGCTCACGTCGCCTGCGGCCCAGCGGGACGACAGGTCTTACACGATCAACACCAGCCGGGTTGGAACCAGCCCGGTTTGATACGGCAAAGCAGAGGAGTTGCTGTGCTGGCTTGGTTCTCGCTCAGCACGTTGTGCGCGCTTGGTTCTCGCAACGCACGCAGCACATCTTGCCCGATCAGCCGGATATCCGTGGTCATCTGCGTCTTCACCGAGGAGCGCTGGGACGACATCCTCGCGGCGGTCGACTCGGTGCGCGGCCAGTCGCTGCCCGCCCACGAGACGCTGCTCGTGGTCGACCACAACCCCGCGCTGCGTCGCCGTCTCGCCGCGTATTACGGGAACGTACCGGTGCGGGTGCTCGCCAACGCGGGCCCCCGCGGCCTGTCGGCGGGCCGCAACACCGGTATCGCGGCCTCCACCGGCGAGGTGATCGCCTTCCTCGACGACGACGCCGTCGCCGAACGCGACTGGCTGCACCACTTCGCCGCGGCCTACGCCGACCCGGCGGTGCTCGCCGTCGGCGGGCGCACCGTCCCGGTGTGGGCCTCCCGCCGCCGCCCGCCCTGGTTCCCCGAGGAGTTCGACTGGGTCGTCGGCTGTACGTACCGGGGGCTGCCGCCCGGCCGGGTCCAGGTGCGCAACGTCCTCGGCGGCAACGCGTCCTTCCGCCGCGCGGCCTTCGAGCTCACGGGCGGCTTCGCGACCGGCATCGGACGGGACGGCGACAAGCGGCCGCTGGGCTGTGAGGAGACCGAACTGTGCATCCGGCTCACCCGCGCCCGGCCGGACGCGGTGCTGCTCATCGACGACCGCGCCGTGATCCACCACAAGGTCCCACCCGTCCGCGAACGCTTCGCCTACTTCCGCACCCGCGCCTACGCCGAGGGCCTTTCCAAGGCTCTCGTGGCCCGCAGCGTCGGAGCCCAGGCGGGCCTGTCCACCGAACGCCGCTACATCACCCGCGTACTCCCCGCGGCCGTCGCCCGTGGCCTGCGCGACGCGCTCCTCGGCCGACCGGGCGGCGCGGGCCGCGCGGGCGCGATCGTGGCCGGCGTCGCGGCCGCGGCAAGCGGCTACGTGGTGGGCGCCGCCCGCGCCCGGAGGTCAACCGGCGCGGGCTTTGCGGTGCCCCCGTTCCCGGGGGCGGAGGCGGGGGCGGGGAGCCGCGGATGAAGGGGCGGGTGCCGATACTGATGTACCACGCCGTGGCACACGCTCCCGCGCGCGCGGCGCGGGGGCTCTCCGTCTCGCCGGGCGCGTTTCACGAGCAGATGGATCTGCTCGGCGCGGGCGGGTTCACGCCGGTCACCTGCGGGCAGTTGGCCGCCGCCTGGCGGGGCGGGGAGGCGCTGCCCGACAGGCCCGTGGTGATCACGTTCGACGACGGTTACGAGGGCGTGCACCGGTATGCCCTCCACGCCCTGGCCGCGCACGGCTTCGCGGCCACGCTGTTCGCCGCGACCGGCTGGTTGCGCGGCCCGTACGACACGGGCGGCGCGCCCGATCTCATGCTCGACTGGGACCAGCTGCGCGCCCTCGCGGCCGCCGGGATCGAGATCGGCGGGCACAGCCACACCCACCCGCAGCTCGACCAGGTCGACGACGAGCGGTTGTGGTTCGAGATGCTGCGCTGCCGGGAGATCCTCACGGACGAACTCGGCCGCCCGCCGACGTCCTTCGCCTATCCCTATGGCTACTCCAGCCCCCGCGTGCGCCGCACGGTGCGCGCGGCCGGGTTCGAGGTGGGGCTCGCGGTGGGCAACGGCCTCGCGTCGCGCCGTCAGGGGCCTTACGCCCTGCGGCGGGTGACGGTGGGCCGTACCACCCGTATCGAGGAGTTCGAGCGGCTGGTCAACGGCCGGTCGCTCGGCCGGTATTTCGCCCGGGACCGGGCGCTCACCAAGGGGTACGCCCTGGTCCGCAGATCACGTCAGGTATCACGTCAGGTGTGGGGGAAGGTGCGCTGAGCCCGTGTCCGATACGACCACTCGGGCCGAGAAGTCCGCCGAGAAGCCCACCGCGCGGGCAGCGGCCCCCGCGGGGCACACCAGCCCCCGCGGCGACCGCGATCGCAACCAGCTGTTCCGCAACGCCTACGCGCTGATGCTGAACACGGGCATCTCGGCCGTCCTCGGCCTCGGCTTCTGGCTGGCCGCGGCCCGCTACTACGCGGAGGACGCGGTCGGCCAGGGCTCGGCGGCCATCGCCGCGATGAAGCTTCTCGCGGGGGTCACGGCGGTGACCCTCACCGGGGCGCTGGCCCGCTTCATCCCGGTCGCCGGGCGGACGACCGGGCGGCTGGTCCTGCGTACGTACGCGGGCAGCTCGGTGATCGTCGCGGTGGCGGCCGGGGTCTTCCTGCTGACGCTCGATACGTGGGGGCCCTCGTACCGCTTTCTGCACGGGACCCTCCACGGCCTCGGCTTCATCGCCGCGGTGGTCGGGTGGGCGCTGCTGACCCTCCAGGACGGGGTGCTCACCGGGTTGCGCAGGGCGTTCTGGGTGCCGGTGGGCAACACCGTCTTCTCGGCGGCGAAGCTGCTGCTGCTCGTCGCGCTGGCCGTGGCGATCCCGACGGCCGGGGTGTTCGTGTCCTGGGTCGCCTCGATCGCGGTGTCCGTGGTGCCGCTGGGCTGGCTGGTGTTCCGGCGGCTGGTGCCCCGGCATGTCGAGGCGACGCGGGAGACGGCGCGGCCCGCGACCTACCGGGAGATGGGGCGCTTCCTGGCCGGGGACTGCACGGGGTCGCTCTTCTCGCTGGCCGTGGTCTACGCGGTGCCGGTGATCGTCGCCTCGCAGGTCAGCGCGACCGACAACGCGTACTTCTACATCACCACCACCATCGCCGGTACGACGAACCTGCTCGCCATCAACATGGGCGCCTCGCTGACCGTCGAGGGCTCGCACGACCCGGCCCGGCTCGCGGAGAACTGCCGTGCGGCGCTGCGCCGGATGGCGCGCATCATGGTCCCGGTCTGCCTCGTTCTCTTCGTCTTCGCGCCGCAGATCCTCGGCGTGTTCGGGGACGGGTACGCGCAGGCGGGCGCGCCGCTGCTGCGGTGGTTCGCGGTGGGGTCGGCGCTGCGGGTCGTCATCGAGGTGTACTTCGCGGTGCTGCGCGCGCAGAGCCGCACGTCGGGGCTGGCCTATCTGCAGGGTCTGCTGTGTGTGTCGGTGCTGGGCCTGACGCCGGCGCTGCTGCCGCGGATGGGGCTCACGGGGGCGGGGGTCGCCGAGATCTCCAGCCTGTCGGTGATCGCCGCCATCGCGGCAGTCAAGCTGCGCGGGGTGCTCAGGGCCCGGCCCGTGGGGTCCACGGCGTACGCGAAGCCTGCCGGGCCAGGCGCGTACGGCGCTTACGCCCAGCCCGGCGCGTACGGCGCTTACGCCGCCCCGCCCCCACCGCCCGAGCCCGGCACCGCGCCCGACGGCGACCTCGCGGATCTCGCCGTCCACGGCGACCGCGGGCCCGACCCGGGCTACGGCACCCACTGGGCGCGGCGCGCCGCGCTCAACCACGACACGCTGGCGCTCGGCATCCGCATGGGCATGGGACATGCGGCTCCGCCGCACAGCGACCGCCGGCAAGCCACAGCCCCCGCTCGGGTCGACCCGGCAGGGGGCTCGGCCTGGCACCCCGACGCGCGGCCCCGCCCTGCCAACCGCCCGGACACGCCAACTCGACCGAGGGCAACCAAGGCCGGCGCACCCCGGCGCGGGCGCGTCGTGACGTTCGGGCTGTGGCTCATGCTGGGCGTCGCGCTCGCGTGTTATTGGGTGCCGGTGAGCCGGATGGGCGAGGGCGATCTGGACGGCATGGGCGGCCTCGGGCTCGTCTCCGTGCTGCCGCGCGCGACGTTGCTCGGGGCGGCGCTGCTGGTGGTCGCGTTTGTCGGCGCGCTGTGGCCGGCGCGGCCGCGGCATGGGCTGCTTGCCGTGACGCTGGTGGCGACGGTGGTGTCGTTGCACGCCGTGCCCGCCGTGTTGGAGGGCGAGCCGCGGTTTGCGACCGCGTGGCAGCATGTCGGGTTTCTGGACTACATCGGCCGGAACGGCGAGGCGGCGCCGGATCTGGACGCGCGGTGGAGCTGGCCCGGATTCTTCGCGGGGGCTGAGTTCCTGGCGCGGGCCGGGGGTGTTACGGACTTCACCGAGGTGCTGCGCTGGTGGCCGACGGCCCTTCAGCTCCTCTACCTCGCGCCCATGATGGTGCTGCTGCGGTCGCTGCGCGCGAGCTGGCGCGCGAAGTGGACGGCGGCCTGGCTGTTCGCGCTGTGCGGCTGGGTGGGTCAGGACTACTTCTCGCCGCAGGGGTTCACGTATCTCTTCTATCTCCTCTTCGTTGCCGTGCTGCTCGTGTGGTTCCGGGAGCCGCGTGTGCTGCGTGGGAGGTGGTGGCCGGGCGAGGCAGAGGTGGCCGACGCCACGCGCGGGCAGCGCGGCGCGCTGCTGGGGCTGCTGCTCGTGCTGTTCATGGCGTCCGTGGCGGCGCACCAGCTGACGCCGTTCATGATGCTGGGGGTGGTGACGGCGCTGGTGCTGGTGCGGCGGTCGGAGCTGGTCGGGCTGCCGCTGCTGTGCGGGGTGCTGGTGGCGGTGTGGGTCGGGTTCCTGGCCGAGCCGTACTGGTCGGGCCACTTCGACGAGTTGTTCGGTGGGGTCGGCGGGGTGGGCGGCAATGTGTCCTCGTCCGTTTCGGGGCGTATCGAGGGCGGCAGCAGCGTGCACAAGCTGGTGCTCTGCACCCGTGTGGCGCTGGCGGGCGGGGTGCTGGCCTTCGCCTGCTGGGGGGTGTTGCGGCGGCGCGCGGCGGGGTTCGCTGAGCGGTCGTTGGTGGTGCTGACGTTCGTACCGTTCCTCGGCTTCGGCATGCAGTCGTACGGCGGGGAAATGGCGCTGCGCGTGTTCATGTTCGCGCTGCCGGGCGCATGTGCGCTGGGGGCGCTGTCGCTGTTCCCGCGCGTCGTGTCGGCCCGCCGGGGCCTGGGCCCGGTGGCCGCGCTGATGGCGGGGCTCGTGCTCATGTTCGGCTTTCTGGTCGCCCGCTGGGGCAATGAGACGTTCGAGCGGGTACGGCCGGGCGAGGTCGCGGCGATGGAGTACGTGTACGCACACGACAAGCCGACCGTACGTGTGCTGTGGCTGAGCAATGACACCGTCAACAACGTCACTCCGGCCATGCCGTGGGGGGACCGGGACATGGAGCGGGTGAGCTATCTGCCGACGCTCGCGCCGCGCGACCCGGTCCTCGTCGACGGCCTGGTCGAGGCGTTGCGCGGGGCGGGGCCGAACTCGTATCTGATGGTGGGCCGGGGCCAGTCCGTCTATCTGCGTCTTGACTCGGGCTACTCGGCGGCCTGGGAGCGGCGGCTGCTGCGCTCCCTGGACCGGCGGCCCGAGCTGCGCCGGGTGGTGTCGAACGACGACGCGGCGCTGTACGAGCTGACGCGGCGGCCACCCGGACCGGTGCCCCGCCCCGCACCGGGGCCGGCCGGGCCGCGGATCACCTGGACGCCGTGGTCGGTGCTCGGCGCGCTCGCGGCGGTCTCGCTGGTCGCGCTGCTGACGGCGCGTGAGGTGGTGCGGGTGACGGTCCGGCCGAGTGTGCGGCGGCTGCGGTGGCTGCAGGGCTCGTTCTGGTTCTCGCTGCCGCTGCTGGCCGTGCTGCTGGCGTCGCTCGGGCAGCGCTTCTGGACGATGTCCTAAGCACCGTAGGAAGGGTCGGCGGCAAGGGTGAGCACCATCGCGGCCGACAGAACGAAGCCGGCGATCCCCCAGAAGTGTGTCGGGATGAAGAAGAAGGTGTTCTCCCACCATTCCGCGTGCTGACTCTCGCGTTCACCGATGCGGTAGAGCACCACCCCGATCAGGCAACCGCCCAGGAAGGCGACGATCGGCTCCCCCATGGCGGCACCGGGAAGAGCGCCGACCACGAAGAGGAGGGGAACCAGTCCCCCAGAACCCGTCCACATAGATGTCCACCAAGCCACACTGGTCGTGGGTGCCCCATGGCACCGCGGCCACAACCTAGCCCGGACCATCCGGGACCGGTCCCGATGCGCGGCGATGTCCGGCGCCGCCGCGTGGCCGCGACGGCGCTCAGCGTTTGAACCAGCGCACGTCGTACCCGTCCATGTCGAACGACCGGCCGTCGATCTTCGCCTGGATCGGCCGCTTCAGGGTGTTCACCACCAGCAGCGCGTCGTCGTCCGCGAGGACCACCACATTCGGCCGGTCGTCGGCGGCGATGTCCACGGTCCGGAAGCGGGTACCGGGCGGGAACTCCCGGGCGAAGCGGCCGAGCAGGTCCATCATCGGCAGCGGGCCGCCGCCGTCCGCCAGCTCGGTGCCGCGCCACAGACAGCCGGGGCACTTGGCGCCGGTGCCCTGCGGGTTCCAGTAGAGCGCGGCGGCCGTACCGCCCTGGGCCAGCCGGGTCATCGCCGCGGCCTGCACGGCGAGGCGGTGCGGCTCGCTCCAGCCGTCGCGGTCGTCGTCGGCGTCGGGCGGCTCCACGTACCACTCGGCCCACCACACCGGCAGCCGCGTGGCCTCGCGCAGCCAGCGCGTCACATCCGTGAACTTGGCGGTCGCGCCGAACTCGTCCGGCAGCAGCTGATCGCCCTCGCGGGTGTAGCTGGAGCCGTCGACGACGACGAAGTCCGCGCCCGCCTTGTGCCGGTTCCAGTACGTGATCACATCGGCGGAGCGCTGGTCCAGCGAGCCCCAGGGCCCGCTCACGGCAGAGGACCCGCCCGCCCCGCCCGGCGGCTCGCTGTCCGCGACCACGTACGGCCCGCCGACCAGGTTGTGCCCGTTCTGCCTCTTCAGCTCCGCGTAGACCAGGTTGTAGAGCTTGGTGTAGCCCTCATAGTCCCAGCGGTTCTTGTCGTCGTCGTAGAACCCCTTGAGCTCGTTCCAGACGATGAAGTGGCGCACGTCCGGATAGCGCCGGGCGACCTTGCCCGCGAGCTCGGCGAAGTCCGCGTAGTG
Source organism: Streptomyces sp. NPDC059679 (assembly GCF_042734105.1). NCBI lineage: Bacteria > Bacillati > Actinomycetota > Actinomycetes > Kitasatosporales > Streptomycetaceae > Streptomyces > Streptomyces sp. NPDC059679. Next base: position 58,095 of record NZ_JBHWES010000013.1, read on the forward strand.
CTCGGGGGTGGGCGCCGTCTCCAGGGCCTGCTGCGACCAGTCCGTGTCCCCCGGTTTGCCGCCCTTCATCCAGTCGGGGGCACAGCACAGGGTGAGTACGGGCGTGGCGCCGGTCCTGCGCATGAGGTCGACGCGGCGGTCGAGGTCGGCGAAGTCGTAGCGGCCGGGCGAGGGCTCGGGGTTGCTCGCGCCCCAGCCCATGATGTGCTGGTTCTGCGTCAGCGGCTGTGCGGAGAGCGTCTTCTCCGCCGCGCGCCTGCCCTGCTCGGTGCCGCGGTCGGCGCTGTACTGGGTGTGGGTGAGGCCCCAGCCGGGCGCCGCCGTGACGGGCCGCTCGCGCGTCCGGTCCGCGCCCCGCCGCCCGGCGTCGTCCCCCGGCCGGCCGGCGCAGGTGGTGAGCAGCAGCGCCAGGGCCGCCACGCCGATGCCGAGCAGTGCCGCGATCCGCCACCGCCCGCCGCGCGACAACACCATCCGTCCCCCTGTACGACGTCCCGTCTCATGACGCCCCATATCGGGTAAGAGTATCCACGAACGCCCCCATTCGGCGGGCTTCTTCGAGAACAGCTCGGTAAACGCCCCCAAACCCAGGTGCGCGACGGACCCCCGTGCTGAATCATGGCTCGGGTGTGCGCTGACCGCCGCACCGTCCCGCCCGACCAGGAGGCAGGCCCTGCCCACCACACCCCCGGAGCAGTCGCTCCCGATCCGGCTGAACGTCGACGACAGCGACTCCCCGTCCGACGTCGTGGACGCGCTCTTCCTCGGGCGGTTCGCGACCGGCGAGCAGCCGTACGCCCGCAGCCACTCCGTCGACCGGGTCAAGTCCGGTATGACGCTGCTGCCGCCCGCCGCGAAGGTGCTGCGCGCCGCGCGGGACGACGACCGCAGCGCGACCCTCGCCGAGGGCGACGGCTGGACGCTGCTGGTGTCCCGGTGGAACCGGGGCGCGGATGTGACCGTGACGGCCGTCTCGGACGACCTCGCGGAGAAGGTGCTGCGGCAGGCGGTCGACGGCGCGGAGGACGAGCCGGAGCCCCAGCCGGAGAACGTGACGATGGGCTTCTGGTACGTCTCCCCGCGGCGCGGCCCGCACCGCACCACGCGCCAGATCTCCGCCGGGACCTGGGAGGAGATCCGGGGCAACTACACCGCCCCGGTCGCCGAGGCCATGGACGGGCTGATGAAGGTCACCCCGGACGACATCGCGGGCCGGCTCCTGCTGCTGCACGGCCCGCCCGGCACCGGCAAGACCTCCGCGCTGCGCACCCTGGCCCGCTCGTGGCGGGACTGGTGCCAGGTGGACTGCGTACTCGACCCGGAGCGGCTGTTCTCGGACGTCGGCTATCTGATGGACATCGCCATCGGCGAGGACGACGGCTCGGCCAAGGGCCGCTGGCGGCTCCTGCTGCTTGAGGACTGCGACGAACTGATCCGCGGCGAGGCCAAGCACACCGCGGGCCAGGCCCTGTCCCGGCTGCTGAATCTGACGGACGGGCTGCTCGGCCAGGGGCGGAACGTGCTGGTCGGGGTGACCACCAACGAGGACCTGGAGCGGCTGCACCCGGCGGTGGTCCGGCCCGGCCGCTGTCTGGCCAGGATCGAGGTGGGGCGGCTCACCCGCGAGGAGGCCGTCGGCTGGCTGGGCAGCGAGGAGTCCATCGGGCGGGACGGGGCGACGCTGGCCGAGCTGTACGCGCTGCGGCGCGGCACCCGGCCCGCGTCGGTGCCGCCGCAGTCGGCCGACGCGGATGCGGGGCTGTATCTGTAGTGGGTTGAGCCTGCCCGGTCGAGGTCCCGGTCCAGGTCCAGGTCCCGGTCGTCAGGCGTACAGGTCGCGCAGGCGCACCGACAGGCAGGTCACACAGCCCTCCATCTTCTCGAACTCGCTGATGTCCACGGGCACCGGCTCATACCCGAGATCCGCGAACAGCTCGGCGCTCTTGGGCGCACTCGCCGCCATCAGCAGCTTGCCACCGCCGAGCAGGACGACATGGGCGCCGGACTCCTCGGGGACGGGGAGGAAGCGCGGAAACGCCCGTACGTCGTCGACCAGCGGCGGATAGCCGATGACCGTGCCGTCGGGGAGGGCGGTGACGGCCGACTTGAGATGGAGCACCTTGCTGACCGGAACCGCCACCACCCGGGCGCCCAGCGGCTCGAAGACGGCGCGCAGCTGCCGTACGCCGTCGGCGTCGGTGCGGCCGCCGCGGCCGACGTAGAGGGTGTCGCCGATCTTGAGAACGTCCCCGCCGTCCAGGGTGCCCGGCTCGCGGATCCGGTTCACCGAACACCCGAGCGCGGTCGCCGCCTCCTCCGCGTCGGCGGTTTCGGCGCGGCGGGAGGCGGCGCCGGGGCGGGCGATCAGCGCGACGTTCTTGTGGACGACCATGGTGTCCTCGACGAAGACGCCGTCCGGGCAGTCGTCCGCCGGGGGCACCTCCACCGGCTCCCAGCCGTGCGCGCGCAGCGCCACGACGTAGACCTCCCACTGCCGCAGCGCCAGCGCGGCGTCGACCGGCTTACGGTCGATGTGGGTGACGAGCCCTTCGGCGAGGCGGGGGCTCGGCCGCCGGACGATGGCTTTGGCGCTGGGCATGGGGACTCCATCCTGGTGCTGGTGCTGGTGCTGGTCCTGGTCCTGGTCGGCTGCGGGCCTCCGGCCTCCATGGTGCGGCACGCGCCCGGCCGTTCGGGGTTTCGGCGATCCGCCGGGCGCACGCCGTCACGCGTCCGCGGCGTACACCGCCCGCAGCGCCTCGTCCACGGCGGTCTGCGCGGCCACCCGGTCCAGGCCGAGCCGCCGGACCCGTTGGGCGTAGGCCGCCGCCGCGCTCGCGGCTTCCCGCGCGGCCGCGTCGCCCGCGGCGGCGACGAAGCTGCCGTGGCGGCCTCGGGTCTCGATCACTCCGTCGGACTCCAGCGCCCGATATGCCTTGGCGACGGTGTTCGCCGCGAGTCCCAGCTCCTCGGCGAAGCCGCGTACGGTGGGCAGCTTGTAGCCCACCGGGAGGCCCCCCGAGCGGACCTGGTCGGCGATCTGGGCGCGGATCTGTTCGAACGGGGCCGTCGCCGAATCCGGGTCGACGGTGATCTTCAAGGCCACGGGCTGGGCTCCAGGGCGTGCGGGTGGGTTTGTCGCACCTATTGTGTGCCACGGTCGGCCGGGTGGGGCGCAGACACGGAAATGGAGAGGCGGCGTGGGGCGGCGGGCCGTAGCCTGCGGCACCATGACGCTGATCGTGCGCGATTTCCGTGCCGCGGACGCCGAGGCCGTCGCCGAGGCGCGGCGCTCCGCCTTCCCCTATCTCGTGACGACACCGGAGACGGTGGCCTGGACGGTTGCCAGCGCGCCGCCCGAGCGGCAGTACCGGCTGTTGGTCGTGGAGGCCGACGGACAGGTCGTCGGCTCCTGCGCGACGGGTGTGTTCCACGACGCCAGTGAGCCGGGGCACGCGTTCGCCCAGACCGCGGTGCGCGTCGACGCGCGCGGTACGGGGGCCGGGTCCGCGCTGGTGTCGGCCGCCGAGGAGCGTCTGGCGGGGCTGGGGGCGGCCAAGGTGTCCGCCTGGGCGCTGGACGAGCCACGCTGCGTGACCTTCGCCGAGCGGCGCGGCTACCGGCGCGGCGGCGGCTCCCGCGTCCAGCGGCTGGACCTGGCCGGCGCCGCGCTGCCCCCGCTGGACCTCCAGGCCCTCCGCTTTTCCCGGCGGGGCAGTGTCGAGTTGCGCACGGCCGCCGACTTCGCCGACGACCCGCGCCCGCTGTACGAGGCGGACGCCGAGTGCACGGAGGACGAGCCGGGTGACGTCAGGTTCGCCGGCCCGCCGTACGCCGAGTGGCTGGCCCTCACCTGGGAACACCCGGCCCTGGACCGCGAGCTGACCTCGGTCGCCGTCGTCGACGGCGCCGTCGCCGCGTTCAGCATGGCCCACACCGACCGGCGCGGCCGCTACTGGTCGGGCATGACCGGCACGCTCCGCGCCTTCCGCGGCCGGGGGCTGGCCAAACTCGCCAAGAACGACTCGCTGCACCGCGCCCGCGCGGCGGGCTGCGTGGAGGCGTTCGCCGGCAACGACGGGGGCAATGAGCCGATGCTCGCCGTCAACAAGTGGTTCGGCTACACGCCGGTGGCCACGCAGTGGCGGTACGTACGGGAGCTCGGCGCGTAGCGCGCGAACCCCGGCAGCCGACCCCCCGGTCGCCAACAGCCCACGGCCCGGTGGTCCCGCTCCACTGCGAGCGGGACCACCGGGCCGTCACCGTAACGCCGCCGGTCAGGATGTTTTCGCGGATCCGCGCAGCACCAGCCGCTTCGCCAGCGGCCAGCACAGGATCAGCGCTATCACCACATACACGGTCACCGAGAAGGGCGTGTTGGCCAGCCCCGACACACTCCCGTCGCTGATCTGCAGGGCCCGCCGCAGCTGCTGTTCGGCCCCCGGACCGAGGATGACGCCGATCACCGCGGGCAGCACCGGCAGGCCGTACCGCCGCATCAGCAGCCCCAACAGGCCGATGATCAGCAGGATCACCAGGTCCAGCGGCTCGCCGCCCACCGCGTACGCGCCGACCGCCGCGAAGAAGAGGATGCCCGCGTACAGATACGGCCTCGGAATGCGCAGCAGCTTGGCCCATACGGGCGCCAGCGGCAGGTTGAGCACCAGCAGCATCACCATGGCGATGAACAGCGAGGCGATCAGCCCCCACACCAGGTCCGGTTCGCGTTCGAAGAGCAGCGGTCCAGGCTGGATGCCGTACTGCTGGAAGGCGGCCAGCATCACCGCGGCGACCGCGGTGGTGGGCAGGCCGAGGGTGAGCATCGAGACGAGCGTGCCCGCGGCGGACGCGGAGGCGGCCGACTCCGGTCCTGCCACGCCCTCGATGGCGCCCTTGCCGAAGTCGTCGCGGTGTTTGGAGAGCCGCTTCTCGGTCACGTACGACAGGAAGGTGGGGATCTCCGCGCCGCCCGCCGGGATCGCGCCGAACGGGAAGCCGATCGCCGGGCCGCGCAGCCAGGGCTTCCAGGTGCGGCGCAGCTCGGCCTTGCCGAGCCAGGGGCGGCCGACCGGGATCGGCTCGTCGGGGCGGCGGCGCAGATGCAGGGCCACCCACAGCGCCTCGCCGATGGCGAAGAGGCCGACCGCGACGATGACGACGTCGATGCCGTCGGCGAGCTGGAGCGAGCCGAAGGTGAGCCGCTGCTGTCCGGTCATCTGGTCCAGGCCCACCAGGCCGATGGTGAGCCCGATCAGCAGCGAGGCGAAGCCGCGGATGCGGGAGCTGCCGAGCACCGACGTCACGGCGATGAAGGCCAGCACCATGATGGCGAAGTAGTCCGGCGCGCCGATGTCGACGGCGAGCTCGGCGACGGTCGGGGCGAGGAAGACCAGCAGACAGGTGCCGATCATGCCGCCCGCGAAGTGTCCGATGGCCGCCGCCGCGAGCGCCTGCGCGCCGCGCCCGGAGCGGGCCATGGGATGGCCTTCCATGGCGGCGACGACGGCGGCGGTCTCACCGGGGGTGTTGAGGAGGATGGAGGTGGTGGAGCCGCCGAACATACCGCCGTAGTAGATGCCCGCGAACATGATGAACGCGGCGGTGGGGTCGAGTCCGTAGGTGACGGGCAGCAGCAGCGCGACGGCCATCGCCGGGCCGATACCGGGGAGCACCCCGATGGCGGTGCCCAGCAGCACACCGACCGCCGCCCACAGGAGATTGACCGGGCTCAGGGCGGTGCCGAAGCCGTCGATGAGGGAGGAGAGGGAGTCCATCGCGTTACAGCACCTCCATCAGCGGGCCGCCGGGCAGCGGCACCGCGAGCAGCCGGTCGAAGACGAAGAAGGTGACGGTGGAGAGCACGGCCGCGATCAGCGGGTCGCGGTGGAAGGCGCGGCTGCCGAGGGCGTACGCCGAGCCCCAGAAGAGCAGGGCGCCGGAGATGGGGAAGCCGAGCGGGTCGATGAGGAAGGCGTTGGCGAGGAACACACCGGCCAGCAGCAGGACGGTGCGCCAGTCGCCGGGCGCGGCCAGGTCGATGTCCTCGCCGCCTTCCGCCTCGCCCTTGCCGCCGCGCAGCACGTCCACGGCCAGCAGTACGGCGACGACCAGCAGCGCGACGCCGACGACGATCGGCACGGTCCTGGGGCCGACGGGGCCGCGCTGGGCGAAGTCGGTGTCCATGGTGAGGGCGTCGGTGAGCACGAGGACACCGATGGCCAGCAGCAGGGCACAGACGCCGAGTTCGGAGCGGCCGCGCAGGAACGCTCTGAGCCCTGTGCCGGGGTCTGTGCCGGGGTCTGTGCCGGTGGTTGTCTCGGTGGTTGTCTCGGTGTTGGTGTCCGCGTGGCCGTCCGTCACAGTCCGAGCTCCTTCAGCACCGTGTCCACGCGCTTGTCCTGGGCGGTCAGGAAGCGTCCGAACTCGTCCCCCGTCATGAAGGCGTCGGTCCAGCGGTTGCGCCGCACCGCCTCCTGCCACTGCTTCGAGGCATGCATCTTCGTGACCAGGTCGATCAGCTTGTCGCGCTCGGTGTCGGTCAGTCCAGGCGGGGCGACGATGCCGCGCCAGTTGGTGAACGAGACGTCGAGGCCGGACTCCTTGAGCGTCGGCGCGTCCAGGCCCGGCAGGCGCTTTTCGCTGGTCACCGCGAGCACCCGCAGCTCGCCCGCCTCGATCTGATCCAGGTACTCGCCGACGCCGGAGACGCCGAAGGCGACCTTGCCGCCGAGAACGGAGGCCAGCAGTTCGCCACCGCCGTCGTAGGGGATGTAGTTGACCTTCTTCGGGGCGATCCCGGCGGCCTTGGCCATCAGCATGGGGGCCAGATGGTCCGGTCCGCCGGGCGAGGAGCCGCCGCCCACGGGCAGCGAGCCGGGCTTGTCGCGCCAGTCCGCGACCAGTTGATCGAAGTCGCGGTACTTGGAGTCTTTCGCCACGACCACGATGTCCGGCTCCTGGGTGAGCCGCGCGATCGGCGTCGTATCGGCGAGCGTGGACGGCGCGTGGTTGGTGTGCACCGCGCCCACCACCCCCAGGCCCATCGACATCGCGAGCTTGCCGTTGCCGCGCTCGGCCACCAGGCGGCTGAGCCCGACGGTGCCGCCCGCGCCGGGCAGGTTGAACACTTCGATGTTGCGGCTCAGATCGGCGTCCTCGGCGCTCTTGGCCGCCGTACGCGCCGTGATGTCATAGCCGCCGCCTGGGGTGTTGGGCACCATCAGGCGCAGGCCGGGGATATGGGTACCGGTGGCGGAGCCGCTGCCGGAGCTGAGCAGCGGAGGCCCGAGGAGCACGATCAGAGCCGCAGAGAAGAGGGCGAGCGGGGTACGCAGACGCGGACTCAGACGCACGGTGACACCGCCTTTCTGTTCTTGCGTGGGTGTCTGTGTGAGGCGCGCCACATGTTGCCGGTGGGTTAACGCGCTGTCTCTCTTTCGGTATTAAGAGACCTTGTGGTCGTTGCGTACACGGCGAAGGCCAACGGGGAAGGCCAACGGGAAGGCGCGTTCGATGACGAGAGTGCTGGTGGTCGACGACGACTTCATGGTGGCCAAGCTGCACAGCCGCTATGTGGCGGCCTTGGACGGCTTTACGGTCGCGGGGGTGGCCCACACGGGCGCCGAGGCGCTGCGCGCCGCCGACGCGCTCCGTCCCGACCTGGTCCTGCTGGACGTGTATCTGCCGGACATGGACGGCATCAGTGTGCTGCGCCGGATGCGGGAGCAGCCGGAACACCGCCATGTGGACGCGCTGTTCGTGACCGCGGCCAAGGACCCGCACGCCGTACGCGAGGCGTTGCGCGCGGGGGCGCTGCACTACCTCATCAAACCCTTCGACCGGACCGCCCTGCAGGAGCAGTTGCGCCACGCCGCCTCTCTGCGGGCCCGACTCGACTCGCTCGGCGAGGCCAGCCAGGAGGATGTCGACCAGATCTTCGGCACCCGCCCGCGCGGCTCGCGCTCGCGCGGGCAACTGCCCAAGGGCCTGGCCGCGCACACCGCGAGCCTCGTCGAGCGCACGCTGCGCGAGCACACCGAGGGGCTTTCGGCGGCGGAGTGCGCGGAGGCGGGCGCCTTCTCCCGGGTGAGCGCCCGGCGCTATCTCGAGTACTTCGCCGAGACGGGGCGGGTGGAGGTCACCCTGCGCTACGGCGGCACGGGCCGCCCGGAGCGCCGCTACCGCTGGATCGCCTGACGGCGGCCGGGGCACACACGGAGGCGCACCCGGCCCCAGCATAGCCCCGCTGAGCAGCTATCTTGTCCGCATGTCGTCACAGCAGCCTGCCTCCGTGCCCATACCTCCGGACGCCGCTCCGGCCCCCTCGGCGCCGCGCAAGTCCCCCCGAGCCCTGGCCGCCGCGCTGATCGTGGGGATCCTGATCGGCGGCGCCGGCGTCGGCGTGGCCTGGGCGGTCAGCGGCGACGGCTCGTCCGGCAACGACGCGGCGGGCGACGCCCGGGACGCCTGCCGTGCGCTGAGCGGATTCGAGACATCCGATTACGTCACGAAGGGTGCGAAGGGCGAGATCGCGATGAACCGCTTCGGTGCGGCCATCACGCTCTCCGCGTCGGCGGCCGCGGGCGACGCCCAGTACAAGCCGCTGGCGAAGGCCCTGCTCACCGTCCAGAACCAGCACGCCAGGACCTTCGACTTCGGCAACAGCGAGGTGAAGAAGAACCTCGACAAGGCCCACCAGATCTGCGACGACCTCGACTGACCGCGCCACCTGGGCCCTGGGCCCTGAGGTGGGGCGGGGGCGGGGCCTCGCGCGGGACCGGGCACGGCGCCCGCGGGCGGGCCCGGCGAAGGACCCTCGTGTGGGACTCGCGTGGGACTCGCGGGCAGGGGCTGGGACGGACCCTGGCTGAGCCCCGGGAAGAGATCTGGCGTTGGACCACGGGCGGGGCCTCGCGCGCGGGCCCTCGCCTCGGCGCGGCGCACAGGGCCTCAGCCGGGACCTGGCGCGGGCCCAGGACGGAGCCGAGGCGGGACCTGGCACGGGAACGGCGGCTCAACTCGCCGGCCGCGCCCCCGTGGCCGCGTAGATCTGCTCCGCGCGGCGCCGGGCCGCGCGGGCCCGGCCATCCCCCCGGCCAGCCCCGGTGACCTCCCCCTCCTCCCCGCTCACGGCCGGCTCCGGCACGGCTCCCGGCACGGCGTCCGGCACCCGGCCGATGAGGTCGAGGGCCCGGGCCTCGCCCAGCGGGTGGCCCGACTCCCGCTGCACGGCAACCGCCTCGACCGCCCGGGCGAGCGCCTGCGCGTATCGCCCCGCGGCGGCGTGGATCTCGCCGAGTTCGGTCAGGGCCTGCCCCTCGACCAGCCGGAAGCCGCAGCGCCGCGCCAGTTGCCGGGCCTCGTCCGCCCGGGCCAGTGCGGCCTCGGCGTGGCCGAGGAGGCGGTAGGCGGCCGCGAGGCCGAGCAGGCTGTCCGCCTCGGCGCGCCGGTTCTGTGCGGCGCGCGCCGCGAGCAGCGCGCGTTCGTGGCTCTCTGCCGACTGTTCGCCTCGCCCGGCGCGTCGGTGGGCCTCGCCGATGGTGTTGAGGGCGTCGGACTGGATCCGGCGGTTTCCGGTGTCCACGGCGAGCCGCAGCGCGCGCTCGCCGTGTTCAAGGCCCTCCTCGTAGCGCCCGCACTCCAGCTGGATCCGGCCGGTGATCTGGAGCGACACCGCGTGGCCGTTGCGGTAGCCGACGGCCTCGTTGATGGCCACGGCCTCGCCGAGGACTTCCAGGCCGTCGCGCAGCCGGCCGGCCTCCCAGTACGCGATGCCGAGGTTGTCCAGGTGGTTGGCCTCGTAGCGGACTCCGGCCTTGCGCCGGATGTGCAGCGCCGTCTCCAGGTCGCTCACGGCCTCCGGCAGCCGTCCCATGTCCCGGTGGACGAGGCCGACGCCGATGAGCGCCAGCGCCTCGGCGTCGGTCTGCCCGAGTTCGCGCAGGATCGCCAGCGCGGCGTCGAAGTGCACCAGCGCATCGTCCAGCCGGGCCTGTTCCCATTCCACGTACGCCAGTCCGCCGAGCGCCGCCGCCTCGCCGGGGGACCAGCCGATGGCGCGGTGCAGCTCGATGGCGCGCTGGTGGTGGAGGGCGGACTGGCCGAGGACGCCGAGGTCCCACAGGGCGAAGCCGATGTTGTAGTAAATGGCGGCCTCACCGCGCCGGTCGCCCTCGGCGACCGCGGCGTCCAGTGCGCTCTGCGCGGTGACCTGCCAGGTGCCGCGGGGCAGGCAGAGCCAGAAGTAGCCGAGCAGCGCGTCCGTCAGATGCCAGGACACGGCGCGCGGCCCTTCGCGCGCGGCCCGCTCGATGACGGCCAGCAGATTGGCCCGTTCGGCCTCCAGCCACACGATGGCCTCGACCTCGTCGGCGAGCCGCATCGGTGCGCGGACGTGGGGGACGCGTAAGCTCTCGAAGCCCGCCGCGAAGGGGGCGTACGGCCCACCCTCGCGGTCCCCGCGGTGCCCCGGCGCCGCCTCGGCGCCCTCGGCCATCTCGCGCGGCAGCCTGGGGATCTGCGGATACAGGATGCGCCCGGCGGTGTCCGCGGCGAGCAGGTACCACGCGTACAGCCGGTCCCGCGCTGCCGCCGGCTCCGCCGCCAGGTCGTCGACCGCCGGGTCGTCGGACTCCAGCCGCTCCCAGGCGTATTCGCGGAGCAGGTCGTGGAAGCTGTAGCGGCCCTCCCCGCGCGACTCGATCAGATGCGCGCCCGCCAGGGTGGCCAGCAGTCGCGCGGCCTGCTCCTCGGTGTCGTCCAGCAGCGCCGCCGCGGCCCCGGCGTCGAACTCCAGGCCCGGGACCAGGCCGAGCCGGCGGAACAGCAGCCGGGCCCGGGGGTCCTGGGCCCGGTACGAGAGGTCGAAGGCGGCGCGGACCGCGGACCGTTCGTCGTCCTCCAGCTCCAGCACCGCCAGCCTGCTGCCCTCCGCCAGCTCGGCCGTTAGGCCGGCGACGCGCCGACCCGGCTCGCAGGCGAGCTGCGCGGCGGCCACGCGCAGCGCGAGCGGGAGGTAGCCGCACAGCCGGGCGAGTTCCGCCACGGCGTCCGGCTCGGCCGCCACCCGCGGTTCCCCGAGGACGGCGGCCAGCAGGGCGTGGGCCTCCTCGGGGGCCAGTACGTCGAGCATGAGAGGGTGCGCACCCTCCCGTGCGACCAGGCCGCCCAGCCGGTTGCGGCTGGTCACCACGGTGAGGCAGGACGGGCCGCCGGGCAGCAGCGGGCGCACCTGCTCGGCCGAGACCGCGTCGTCCAGCAGGATCAGCATCCGCCGGTCCACCAGCAGGGACCGGTAGCGGCGGATCATCTCGTCCTCGTCGGCCGGTATCTCCTGCGGCGTCAGGCCCAGTCCGCGCAGCAGCTGCCCGAGGGCGTCGCGCGGGCGCAGCGGTTCGCGGTTGCCGTCGAAGCCTCGCAGGTCCACGTACAGCTGGCCGTCCGGGAACCGGTCCCGCACCTGATGGCCCCAGTGCACGGCCAGGGCGGTCTTGCCCACGCCCGCGGTGCCGCCGATCGCGGAGATCACCACCGTGCCGGTGTCGGGCGCCGGGCCGTCGGACGGGACGAGGGCGTGCAGCCGTGCGACGGCCTCGGCGCGGCCGGTGAAGCCGGGTACGGCGCGCGGCAGTTCGGCGGGGACCAGCCGCGGACCGCTGTGGTTCTGCGGGCCGGGTGGCGCATCAACAGAGGCGGGCTGAGGCGCGAGCGGCGCGGGCGGGCGTACACCGAGGTCGCCCACCAGGATCCGCTGGTGCAGCGCCTGGAGTTCGGGCCCGGGGTCCACCCCCAGCTCATCGGCCAGCCGCTCGCGGGTGCGCGTGTACACCTCCAGCGCCTCGGCCTGCCGCTCGCACCGGTACAGGGTCACGATGAGCTGCCGTACGACCCGCTCGTCCAGCGGGTGGGCGGCGGCCAGATCGCGCAGTTCGGGCAGCAGTTCGCCGTGCCGGCCCAGCCGCAGCTCCGCGTCGCCCAGCGCCAGCCGGGCCGCGATGTGCTCGCTGCCCAGACGCTCCCGCATGTTCCAGGCCCAGTCGCCGGACAGACCGGACAGGGCCTCCCCGCGCCACAGCCCGAGAGCCCCGCGCAGCAGCCCGGCGGCGCGGGTGGGGTCCTCCTCCGCGGCCGCGGCCTCGGCGACCAGGCCGCGGAACCGGTGGAGGTCCACCAACTCGGCCGACACCTCCAGCACATAGCCACCGGCACGCCGCGCCAGCCGGGCGCCGTCGTGCCCGCCGGCAGCCGCCCCCGCCCCCACCGCGCCTTCTTCCAAGGCGCGCAGCGCCGCCCGGAGCCGCGCGACATACCCGTACAGCACGCTGCGCACGGACGCCGGGGGCTCCTCGCCCCACACCCGGTCGATCAACTGCCCCACGGGCACCACGCGGTTCGCCTCCACCAGCAGGACCGCGATCACACAGCGCTGCTTGGCGTGCCCGAGGTCGACTTGCCGGTCTTTGGACCACGCCTCAACGGGGCCGAGGACCCGGAAGTCCATGTGAGCCTCCCCCAACCCTGGTTCTCTCCCGCCGCGCCCTGATCTTCTCGCGAATTCGGCAGGCCGCGTGCAGGAGCGTCCAAGGTTTCCTCAAGATTTCGTCCAAGTCCCGTGCGGCAGAGTGTTCTCAGCGGCTCCGATTTGGGACGGAGCGGCGCCTCGGGAAGGCCGCCGACCTGCTTGACGGGGGATGGCAGGTCGGCGGCCCCGGCACGTCGGCGCGTTGGGGGACGCGCCGACGTGCGCCTCATTGAGGCGTGATCAGGCCGTCAGATCTTCAGACCGTCCCGGGCCTGGTGCCGATGACGACGGTCGCGCCCAGCTCCTCACATCCGGCGATCCGGGGAATCAGCCCGTGCCGGGCGAAGGTCTCGGCGGTACGCGGCGCCTGCCCCTCGCTGGTCTCGATCAGCAGATGGCCGTCGGGCGCCAGCCACTGGGCCGCCCCGGCGAGCACCCGCCGCTGTACGTCGAGCCCGTCCGCGCCGCCGTCCAGCGCGACGCGCGGCTCGTGGTCGCGGGCCTCCGGGGGCAGCAGGCGGATGGCGTCGGTGGGTACGTAGGGGGCGTTGGCGACCAGGATGTCGACACGCCCGCGCAGCGCGGCGGGCAGCGGCTCGTAGAGGTCGCCCTCGTACACCCGGCCCTTGTCGGCGGGGATGTTGCGCCGGGCGCACCGCACCGCGGCGGGCTCGATGTCGGCCGCGTACAGCTCGACCGGCGGGACCGGACCCAGCTCGACCGGGGAGACCGGACCCAGCGCCGCGATCAGCGCGGCGCCCACCGCGCCCGAGCCGCAGCACAGGTCGACGACGACGGCCCCTGGCCGGGCGAGGCCGACGGCCTGGTCGACGAGGAATTCGGTGCGGCGGCGGGGTACGAAGACGCCGTGGTCGACGGCTATCCGCAGACCGTGGAACTCCGCCCAGCCGAGGACGTGTTCCAGGGGAAGCCCCGCCACGCGCCGGTCGACCATGGCGGCGAGTTCATCGGGAGTGCGGGCCGTGGTGACGAGCAGTCGCGCCTCGTCCTCGGCGAAGACACAGCCGACGGCGCGGAGCCTGGTGACGATGGTGGAGAGGGGAAGAAGTGACGGTGAGACCGACATGGGAGCCTTTCGGAACGCCTTTGGGCGCTCCCGCGGTCACCTATCCCTGAGGAACCGCACGGCCGTGAGATGAGAGCACCCGACCTGACACAGCGGTAATGGGTCTCACCTCCTCGGTCGTTCGCTACTGAAGCCGCGATCACTTTACCCGAGGCAGTCGGCGGCGCAAACGTGTGCGAGGGGGGCCGAGGGAGCGAGGGCCCGTCCCGGGCAGCGGGCCCCCGCGGTGTGGCAAATGCCTTGACGGGCGAAATGTTAGCGGTAACACTCCCGTCGTGAACAAGCCTCCGATCACGCCTCCGCTCCCCCGACCCGACGACCGGACCCCCACCCGGACCCCGCTGTTCAGCCGCGCCGCCGTGGTCGCTTCCTGCGTGGGCTTCATCCTGATCGGCGCGCTGCAGGCGCTCTACGGACCGTCGATTCCCGCCTTCCGCGACGAGTTCGGCCTCTCCCCCTCCACCGCCGGACTCGGCCTCAGCGCCCACTTCGTCGGGGGTGTCGCGGGCGTCCTCGTCTTCGACCGGCTCTTCGGCCACGCCGACCCCGCCGCCCGGATCGGCAACCGCAGGCTGCTCGGCGGCTCGTATCTGCTGATGGCCGTCGGCGCGGCCGGTTTCGCCCTCGCGCCCACGTGGCCGGTCGCCCTCGCCATGGCGCTGGTGGCCGGGCTCGGCTTCGGCGGCATCGACTACGGCCTGAACCAGCTGTTCGCCGTCGGGTTCGGGCGCCGCAGCACCGCCATGCTCAACATCCTCAACGCCCACTTCGGCATCGGCGCGATCCTCGGCCCGGCGCTGATCGGCCTGGTGGGGGCGGAGCACTACACCGCCGTCTTCCTCGGCTTCGCCGCCCTGACCCTGCCGCTGCTGCTGTGCCTGGCCGGGGTGCGGGACGAGGCTCCCCCGCGTACGGGCGAGGCCGCGGAAGCGGATGACGACGCGGGCGTGGACGACGCCGCGGGCGCGGACGCGCGGCGGGCGCGGGCGCGGTCCCGCAGCCTGGCCACCGTGCTGGGCGCCTTCGTGCTCCTGTACGTCCTGCATGTCGGCATCGAGGCGGGCGTCGGCGGCTGGGAGCCCACCCACCTGGAGACCGTCGGCTACGGCGCGACCGCCGCCGCCTCCGCGACCTCCGTCTACTGGCTGATGATGACGGTCGGCCGCTTCCTGGTCGCGCCGCTCGCGCTGCGCTGGCCCGCCCGGTCGATCATCGTGGTCAGCTGCGCGGGCATGACCGCGTGCCTGCTGCTCGCCGCGGTGCCCGCGCTGGCCCCGTACGCATACGCGGGCGTCGGCCTGTTCATCGCGCCGATCTTCCCGACCGGCCTGCCCTGGCTGAACGACGCGGCCCCGCGCGCCCGCCGGGCCGGAGCGCTGGTCATCGCGGCGTCCATGGTCGGCGGCGTGGCCGCGGGCCCGGCGCTCGGCAAGGCCATCGAACTGTCCGGCATCCGGTCGGTGCCGCTCATCCTGGCCGCGGTCTCGGCGATCTGCCTGGCCACGACAAGCTGGCTGATCCGCGCCACGGCCACGCGCCCGGCCCACACCGACCCGCGTTCCGCCACCACCGCCGGGCGGCCTCCTCTCGGCGGCATCGGCGACCGGGTGGGCGAGAAGCCGTAGCGCGGCCACCCGGCGCCCGTCTCATAGGACCCGCCGCAGGGCCTTCTCGCGGCGCTCGGCCACACTCGACCCCGACTCCCGGCGCGCCATCCGCCGCAGTACCACAGGGGCCACGGCCAGGCCGAGCGCGGCCCAGGCCCCCAGCACTCCGACGGTCTCCAGGTGCCGCCAGGAGTCCCCGATCTCGATGCCGACCGCCGTGTCCGGCAGCAGGGCCGACCGCATGCCAAGACCGAGCCAGTAGATCGGGAACGCCTGGGCGACCCACTCCAGCCACTCCGGCAGCGCGGTGACCGGGTAGAAGATGCCGGAGATCGCCATCAGGCCCAGGACCGGCAGCTGGACGAGCGCTTGGCCGCGCGCGCTGGGGAACAGCGAACCCAGCACCGCGCCGAGGGGCAGGGTCGCCAACATGCCCAGGGCCAGCACCCAGGCCACCGTCAGCCAGGACTCCGCGCTGCCGACCGCCAGGCCGTCGATGAGCAGCAGCCCGGGGAGGAGCAGGATGGCGAGATCGGCGAGGAGTCCGCCGGCCACCGAGACGACCTTGCCGACGAGGTAGCCGCGCATCCCGTGCGGGGTGGCCTTGGCGCGCAGCAGGGTCCCGTCCTCGCGGTCGGCGGTGAGCAGTTGGCTCATGGTGACCATGCCCATCGCCGCGTTCATCCCCAGGATGCTGGGCAGGGCCATGCTGCCGAGCAGGAGCCCGCCGCTCAGTGTGGTGTCCCGCATGAAGTACATGGCGGTCAGCATCAGCACCGGCCACAGCAGATGGGACAGCAGCTCGGCGCCGTTGGTGAACGACTGCCGCAGTTCGATCACGCCGCGGCTCCAGCCCACCCGCAGCGCCGCGGTTCCGGGGTTCACCGGCCCACCCCCGTCGACTCATGCCCCGCCGCGTCCTCGTTCTGCCGGACCAGCGCCCGGTAGGTGTCCTCCAACGAGGCGCGGCGCACCTCGAGTTCGCCGATCGCCTCGCCGTACCGGCCGAACAGCCCACGTACGAAGGCGGTGGAATCGGCGGTCGACGCCGTGAAGCGCTCACCGCCCCGCGTCCAGCGCACCTCGTCCTCGCCCGCGATCCGCCGCGCCAGCTCGTCCACCGAGCCGTCCGCGATGATCCGCCCGCCGGCCAGGATCAGAACGCGGTCGGCGAGCTTGCCCGCCTCGTCCAGGTCGTGGGTGGTGAGCAGGATCGTGGTCGCGTGGTCCGCGGCGAGGCGGTGGACGAGGCCGTGGAACTCATGCCGGGCCTCGGGGTCGAATCCCGTGGTGGGCTCGTCGAGGAACAGCAGCTCGGGGCGGCCCACGATGCCGATGGCCACGTCCAGTCTGCGCCGCTGACCGCCGGACAGCGTCTTGATCTTCTTGCCGGCGTGCTCGGTCAGGCCGACCGCCGCGACGAGTTCATCGGGGTCCCACGGCCTGCGGATCGCCGCGGTGGAGTATGCGGCGTAGTAGCCGCCCAAGTGGGCGAGGAGTTCACGCACCCGCCACTTGCCGTGGTCCCGCCAGGACTGCAGGACCACCCCCACCCGCGCCCGCCACCGCTCGTCGCCCTGCGCCGGATCCGCGCCGAGCACCTGGGCGCGGCCCGCCGACCGCGCCCGGAAGCCTTCCAGGATCTCGATGGTGGTGGTCTTGCCCGCCCCGTTCGGCCCGAGGAGCGCCAACACCTCCCCGTGGCGCGCCTGGAACGTCACATCGCGCAGGACGTCGACCGAGCCGTACCGCATACGCAGCCCGTCGACGTCGAGCGCGACTTCTTCGCGTGCCGCCGTCTTCATGTCACCTCGCTCAATGCGTTTGAAGGACACGAAAGCTACGTTGCGTTTCGTTAATCGTCAACACCAAATATCCAGTTCCCCAAGGGACGTTGCAATGAAATTGAAGGCAAATGCAACGCACTTCTGGATCTCTCGTTGCAATGAGCTGACTCTGAACGCATACTGGACCGGCCATCGACAACCACGGGAGGCGCACCGATGCCGGGAGGCAGGCTGACCCACGGGGACCGCCAGGACATCGCCTCGGGGCTCGCCGAGGGACTCGGCTACGCCGAGATCGCCCGGCGGCTCGGCCGGCCGACGTCGACCATCAGCCGGGAGGTGGCCCGCAACGGCGGGTCCGACGGCTACCGGGCCGACCGGGCCCATCGAGCCACCGAGCGGCGTTCGCGCCGCCCCGGGCCACCCCGGCGCCCGGAGCCCCCGGCCGCCATCAGCGCCGACGGGCGCGACCCCGAGGCGGTACGCGCCTTCGCCGAGGAGTTCGCGGGGCTGATGGTGCAGACGGGGCTGACCCGGATGGTGGCCCGCGTGTTCGCCCAACTGTTCACCACCGACTCCGGCCGGCTCGGCTCGGCCGAGCTGGTCCAGCAACTGCGGGTCAGCCCCGCGTCGGTGTCCAAGGCCATCGGCTATCTCGAGGGGCAGGAGCTGATACGCCGCGAACGCGCCCCAGGGGGGCGGCGCGAGCTGTACGTCATCGACGACGACGTCTGGATCCGGTCGTGGATAACGAGCGCCTATACGACCGAGATGTGGGTTCGGACCGCGCGGCGTGGGGTCGACCTCTTCGACGCCGGAACGCCCGCCGGCGCCCGGCTGGACCGGATGCGCCAGTTCTTCGCCGGCCTCAGCGACAACATGTCCGGCGGCCCCGACGCCGCCCTGGCCGCCGACGTACTGACCGTGCTCGCGGCGCTCGTCCACAGCGGCGCGCCACTCACCGCGGACCAGTTGGCCACCGCGCTGGACTGGCCCACGGACCGCCTCGCCGACGCGCTGCGCGCGGCCGAGGAGCACCCGGACGTCAGCTCCCCCGTCGCGCTCCGGCGCACCGCACCCGACACGTACGCCGTCGCCGCCCGGCCCGAGTGGCTGACCCCGCCCCAGCGCGAAGCCCTCGCCCGCCACCGGCTGCCGGGGGCCTAGCTGGCTAGGGTGTAAGGGCAGACACAGCAGGCAGGGCAGCAGGCAGGAAGGAAGTCCCGGTATGGCGGAGCCCGTCCGGACGAGGCGCCGCCGGGGGACGGCCGGCTCCCGGGTTCTGATGGCGGACGTCGCCCGGCTCGCGGGGGTGTCCGGCCAGACCGTCTCGCGGGTGCTCAACGACCACCCGAGGGTCCGGGAGGAGACCCGCGAGCGGGTGCGGGCCGCGATGCGGGAGCTGGGCTACCGCCCGACCGCCAGCGCCCGCACGCTGGCCAGCGGGCGCAGCCGGATGCTCGGCGTGATCTCCTTCGACGCGACCCGCTTCGGCCCGGCCGCCACCTTGGCGGGCATCAACGAGGCGGCCCAGTCCGCCGGTTATCTGGTCAGTACGATCGCGCTGACCGCCACCGACCAGGCGTCCGTGGCGGGCGCGCTGGACCGGCTGCTCGGCGAGGGCGCGGACGGCGTGATCGCCATCGCGCCGCAGCGCTCGGTGGGCCAGGCCCTGGTCGAGTCGGGCCATGACATTCCGCTGGTCACCCTCGACAAGAGCTTCGGGGAGCGGGTCCCGGTCGTCGCCGGGGACTCGGCGTCCGGCGCCCGCCAGGCCACCGAGCATCTGCTGGGCCTCGGCCACCGTACGGTCTGGCATATCGCGGGCCCGGCCGGCTGGATCGCGGCGGAGGCCCGCCTCGACGGCTGGCGGGCGGCACTGAAGGACGCGGGGGCCGTCGCGCCCGAGCCGCTGTTCGGCGACTGGAGCGCGGACTCGGGCTATGAGCTGGGCCGCCGGGTCGCCGAGCGCCCGGAGGTCACCGCGGTCTTCGTGTCCAACGACCAGATGGCGGTGGGCGTGCTGCGCGCGCTGCACGAGGCCGGGCGCCGGGTGCCCGAGGACGTCAGCGTGGTCGGCTACGACGACATCCCCGAGGCCGCGCATCTGCTGCCGCCGCTGACCACGGTCCGTACGGACTTCGCCGAGGTCGGCCGCCGCTGTCTGGCCCTGATGCTGGACCAGCTCCACCGGGCGCCCGAGCCCGGGGTCCGCGTGGACATCCCCACGGAGCTGGTCGTCCGCCGCAGCACCGGCCCGGCGCCGACCTGAGCCGGGAGCGGGCGAGCAGGCGAGCAGGCGAGGCGGGGAGCCCGGGGCCGGGGAGCGCCGTTCCAGGGTGTGACACGGCCCCCCACTCGGCTCCCGTCCGGGCCCGCGCGCTGTGACACTGGACGACATGGCAGGTGAGCAGCAGCACAGCACTGGCGGCAGCGGCAGTGGTACGGAGCTGGGCCGATTTCTGCGCGCCCGGCGCACCCAGGTCACCCCCGACCAGGTCGGTCTGACCCCCGGCCCCGGTCTGCGCCGCACTCCCGGTCTGCGCCGCGAAGAGCTCGCCGCCCTCGCCGGAGTCAGCATCGACTACTACACCCGTCTGGAGCGCGGCAAGGAGACCAGGCCCAGCCCATCCGTGGTCGACGCCCTCGCCCGCGCCCTGCGCATGGACGACGACGAGCGCGACCATCTGCGCGAGCTGGCCGCCCGCGCCGCCCGGTACGCGCCCGAGCTCCCGGCTGCCCCCAGCCGCACCGTACGGCCGCAGCTCAAACTGCTGCTGGAGACCATGCGCCCGAACCCGGCCTACGTCGCCAGCCGCACCCTCGACCTGCTCGCCTGCAACCCCGGCGGCCTGGCGCTGTACGCCGGTATCGGCGACTGGCCCGCCAAACAGCGCAACCTGGCCCGCTATCTCTTTCTGCACCCGGCCGCCCGCGAGATCTTCGCCGACTGGGAGAACCAGATCCGCGGCTGCGTCGCCCGGCTGCGCGCCCTGGCCGGGACCGACCCCGACGCCCCCGACCTGGCGGGCCTCATCGGCGAGCTCCTGCTCAAGAGCCCGGACTTCGCGACCCTGTGGGAGCGCTACGAGGTCAAGGGCCGCAGGGCTGCCACACGCAAGACCTTCCACCATCCGCACGTCGGCGAGATGACCCTCGGTATCCAGGCCATGAACCTGGAGGGGACCCCCGGTCAGCGCCTGGGCGTGTACCTCGCGGAGCCGGGCACCCCGGACTACGACGCGATGGTGCTGCTGGACATGGCCGCTCCCCAGCGCGCGAAGAACGCGCCGAATACGACGCCGACAGACCACCGGCACTGAGCACGGCACGGCCCCGGCCCCGTATGCTCGCGGACATGATCACGGTCAGATTGGAGCGGCTTCGGGCGGACCACGCACCCGCCCTGCTGGCTTTCGAGCGGGAAAACAGGGCGTACTTCGCGCGGTCCATCCCGGACCGGGGCGACTCGTATTTCACGGAGTTCGCCTCCATCCACCAGCTCCGGCTCGATGAGCAGGAGGCCGGTGTGTGCCACTTCCATGTGGTCCTGGACGAGGCTGGAGAGCTGATCGGCCGGGTGAACCTGGTGGACGTCCTGGAAGGCGCCGCCGAGCTCGGCTACCGCGTCGGCGAGCGGGCCGCGGGCCGGGGTGTCGCGACGGCCGCGGTGGCTCAGGTGTGCCGGCTGGCCGCGGACTCGTACGGGCTCTCGGCCCTCGTCGCGGCGGCCACGCTCGACAACCATGCCTCCACGGCCGTGCTCCGGCGGAGCGGGTTCACGGCCGTGGAGGACATCGAGCTGAACGGGCGGCCCGCGGTCCGTTACCGGCTCCGGCTCACCGCCCCGCGCTGACCACGTCGGAGCATCAGCCTCCCACGTACTCCCGCAGATGGCGGGCGGTCAGCGTGTCCGCGCCGGCCACCAGGTCGGCGGGGGTGCCGGTGAACACCACCTGTCCGCCGTCGTGGCCGCCGCCCGGGCCGAGGTCGACGAGCCAGTCGGCGTGGGCCATCACGGCCTGGTGGTGTTCGATGACGATGACCGTGTTGCCGTCGTCGACCAGCCGGTCCAGCAGGGCCAGCAGCTTGTCGACGTCGGCCATGTGCAGTCCGGTGGTCGGCTCGTCCAGGATGTACGTCGAGGACTTCTCGGCCATGTGGATGGCCAGCTTGAGCCGCTGGCGCTCACCGCCGGAGAGGGTGTTCAGCGGCTGGCCGAGCCGCAGATAGCTCAGCCCGACGTCCACCAGCCGCCCCAGGACGGTGTGCGCCTGCCCCGAGGGGAAGAACTCGTGCGCCTCCGCCACCGACATGCCCAGCACCTCGCTGATGTTCTTGCCGCGCAGCGTGTATGTCAGCACCTCGGGCGTGAACCGCTTGCCCTCGCACTCCTCGCACACCGAGGCCACCCCGGCCATCATCGCCAGATCGGTGTAGATCAGTCCGATGCCGTTGCACTTGGGGCAGGCGCCCTCCGAATTTGCGCTGAACAGCGCCGCCTTGACGCCGTTGGCCTTGGCGAAGGCGGTGCGGATCGGGCCGAGCAGCCCGGTGTACGTGGCAGGGTTGGAGCGGCGCGAACCGCGGATGGGCGACTGGTCGGCCACCACCACCCCGTCCCGCCCGGCCAGATAGCCGTGGATCAGCGAGCTCTTGCCCGAGCCGGCCACGCCGGTGACCACGGTCAGCACCCCGGTCGGGATGTCCACGTCGACGCGCTTCAGGTTGTGCAGATCCGCGCCCTTGATGGTCAGCCGGCCACGCGGGGTCCGTACGGTCTCGCGCAGCCGCGTACGGTGTTCCAGGTGGCGCCCGGTGAGGGTGGCGGAGGCACGCAGCCCGGCGATGTCCCCGCTGTAGCAGATCTCGCCGCCACCCGTACCCGCCCCGGGACCGAGGTCCACGACATGGTCGGCGATCGCGATCACCTCGGGCTTGTGCTCGACGACCAGCACCGTGTTTCCCTTGTCGCGCAGCCGCAGCAGCAGATCGTTCATCCGCTGGATGTCATGGGGGTGCAGCCCGACAGTCGGCTCGTCGAAGACGTAGGTCACATCGGTCAGGCTGGAGCCGAGGTGGCGCACCATCTTGACCCGCTGCGCCTCACCGCCGGAGAGGGTGGCGGAGGCGCGGTCGAGGCTCAGATAGCCGAGCCCGATCTCGACGAGCGAATCCAGCAGATGCCGCAGGTTGCCCAGCAGCGGGGCCACCGACGGGTCGTCGATGGACCGTATGAACTCGGCGAGGTCGCTGATCTGCATGGCCGAGCACTGGGCGATGTTGACCTCGCCGATCGTCGAGGACAGCGCGGCGGCGCTCAGCCTGCTGCCACCGCAGTCCGAGCAGTCGGCGAAGACGACGGCCCGGTCCACGAAGGCGCGGATATGGGCCTGCATCGACTCGCGGTCCTTGGTGAGATAGAGCCGCTGGATCTTGGTGACAAGGCCCTCGTAGGTGACGTTGATGGAGCCGACCTTGACCTTGGTGGACTCCTTGTGGAGGAAGTCCGCCCACTCCTGCTCGGTGAAGTCCTTGAGCTTCTTGTCCGGGTCGTGGAAGCCGGACTGGGCCATGACCTGCCAGTACCAGGTGTCCACGCCGAAGCTCGGGACGGTGATGGCCCCTTCGTTCAGCGAGAGCTCGCGGTCCGCCAACTGGTCGACGTCGATCTTCGACACCTGGCCGAGCCCCTCGCAGGCCGGACACATGCCCTCGGGGGTGTTGAAGCTGAAGGCGGAGGACGTCCCGATATGCGGGGTGCCGACGCGGCTGAAGACGATCCGCAGCATGGTGTACGCATCGGTGGCGGTGCCCACGGTGGAGCGCGAGTTGGCGCCGATCCGCTCCTGGTCGACGACGATCGCGGCGCTCAGATTGTGCAGCCCGTCCACGTCGGGGCGGCTCAGGCTCGGCATGAACGACTGGATGAAGGCCGTGTACGTCTCGTTGATCAGGCGCTGCGACTCGGCGGCGATGGTGCCGAACACCAGCGAGGACTTCCCGGACCCGGACACTCCGGTGAACACCGTGAGCCTGCGCTTGGGGATGTCCAGGGAGACGTCCTTGAGGTTGTTCGCTCGGGCTCCGCGGACCTGGATCAGATGGTGGCTGTCGGCCGGGCGGGGTCCGGACGTGGCGTTCACGGCTACTCCTCCTGGAACAGAAAAACAGGGTACGCCGTACCCTATACAACGTACGGAGTAACCGCGCGACAAAATAGCCGCGGAGGAGCACAGCCCGGACAACACGGCTCGGAAACACGGGTCGGACGACAAGGAACGGTGAACGGTACCGATGGCCAAGGAACGCAGCGGCGCGGGCGACCCGGCCCGCACCCTGGAACTGCTGTGGCGCGAGCCCGCACCCGCGGACGCGCCACCCCGCCGCGGCCCCAAGCAGGGCCTCAGCGTCGACGCCGTCGTCCAGGCCGCCATCGCGCTCGCCGACTCCGGCGGTCTGGAGGCGCTGACCATGCGGGGCGTGGCCCAGCGGCTCGGCGTCACGCCGATGACCCTCTATACGTACGTCCCCGCCAAGGCCGAACTGCTCGACCTCATGCTGGACACCGCCTATCTGGAGATGGAGCGCGCCGATTGCTCGGGTCAACCGGCCGCCGCCCCCTGGCGCACCAGGGTCGAGGCCGTCGCCCGGGAGAACCTGGAGCTGTGCCGCCGCCACCCCTGGGTGGCGACCGTGCCCGCCACCCGGCCGCCACTCGGCCCTGGGGTCATCGCCAAGTACGAGCACGAGCTGGCCGCCTTCGAGGGCCTGGGCCTGGACGACATCGAGATCGACGCCGCGCTCACCTTCCTGCTCGACTTCGTCCGCGCCGCGGCCCGCGCCGAACTGGACGCCCAGGCGGCCGGCCGGGACAGCGCGATGTCCGACGCGCAGTGGTGGGAGGCCCACGCACCCCTGCTGGCCAAGGTCTTCGACGCCGAGCGCTATCCTCTCGCGGCCCGGGTGGGCAGCGCCGCGGGCGAAGCCCACCAGAGCCCGTACAACCCCGAATACGCCTTCCGCTTCGGCCTGGCGCGGGTCCTGGACGGCCTCGCCGCGCTCATCGAGTCACGAGCGGCCTCGTAGCGGCCGCGCCTGGCCCAGCCGCCATCTGCTGGGCGAGCCGATCGCTGGGGCCACCGACGTCTGGCGGGAGGAGGCGTCCCTGCGCGCCACCGCACGAGCCGCGCGGGAGGCGCGTACGGCACGTCGGCTCAGCGCAGCAGCAACTGGGCGCCGCCCACCACGGTGGCCGCGATCACCAGCCGCTCGAAGAGCCGCTGGTTGATCCGGTCCACGACCGCCTTGCCCAGGAACGCCCCGGGTATGACGAACAGGGCCAGCGCCGCGTCCAGCAGCAGCGAGTGTCCGTCGATCAGGCCGAGGCCGACGCTGAAGGGCACCTTGGCGACGTTGACTATCAGGAAGAACCACGCCGAAGTGCCCAGGAAACCGAGCTTCCGGAAGCCCGCGGAGAGCAGATACATCGACATCACGGGGCCGCCCGCGTTGGCCACCATGGTCGTGAAGCCGCCGAGCACGCCGTAAGACCCGGCCTTGAGCCGCGCGCTGCCCTGCCCCTCCCCCGCTTTCTCCGCCTTCCCGGCGTCGTCCGCCTTCCCGGCCGCACGCCGCCGCCACACCGTGACCCCGGCCATCAGCAGCAGAATCGCCCCGATCGAGGTGCGCACCGCGGCGTCGTCGGCCCACAGCATGAACACCGTGCCCGCCACCACCCCGGCGGCCACCGCGGGAAACAGCCGCACCAGCGTGGCCCAGTCGGCGTGACGGCGGTAGGTGTAGACGGCGAACACGTCGCCGACGATGAGCAGCGGGAGCAGCACCCCGGTCGACTCGCGGGCCGGGAGTACGGCCGCGAAGACCGCGAGGCTGACGGTGTTGGCGCCGCTGACGGCGGTTTTCGAGAAGCCGACGAGGGTCGCGGCCCCGGCGAGCGCGACGAATGCCCAGAGAGTGATGGTGTCCATGCCAGGGGCTTATGCTAAGCCCCCGTTTTCCGGCGCCACCAGGGGGCCGTCTCTCCCGATGGCTCTCCCGATGGCCGGCGGCTGAAAAATGAGGTGTGGGGCGGCACCTCCCCGGGTACGGTGCCGCGCATGGGTTCCCTGTGACAGTCCCCGCGCGACCGCGTTGAGCGCTGCTCCGCCGTCGCGCGTTGTCATCTGCGCTGGGCCGAGAAACAGGGGACTCTTCCATGGTTGCCGCACAACTCACTCTTCAGAACGTCACCCGCCGCTACGACGACCACGTGGTGCTGGACGATGTGTCCTTCACCGTCAAACCGGGCGAGAAGGCCGGAATCATCGGCGACAACGGGGCGGGGAAATCCACGTTGCTGAGGCTCCTCGCCGGGCAGGACCTGCCCGACAACGGCGAGCTGACCGTGGTCGCGCCCGGCGGCGTCGGCCATCTCGCCCAGTCTCTGGACCTGCCGCCCGAGGCCAGTGTCCAGGACGCCGTCGATGTGGCCCTCGCCGATCTGCGCGCTCTCGAATCGCGGCTGCGCCACGCCGAGGCCGGGCTGCGCGGCCTGGCGGGTGCGGAGCTCACGGCGGCGCTGGACACCTACGCCGGGCTGGTCGCCCGGTACGAGGCGCGCGGCGGATACGAGGCGGACGCCCGGGTGGACATCGCCCTGCACGGGCTCGGCCTGCCGGGCCTGGACCGCTCCAGGGCGTTGGGCACGCTGTCCGGTGGCGAGCGGTCGCGGCTGGCGCTGGCCGCCACCTTGGCGTCGCGTCCGGAGCTGCTGTTGCTGGACGAGCCGACCAACGATCTGGACGACTCGGCCGTGGCCTGGCTGGAGGCACATCTGCGGGCGCATCGCGGCACCGTGCTCGCGGTCACCCATGACCGGGTGTTCCTGGAGCGGGTCACCACCACGATCCTGGAAGTCGGCGAGGGCAAGGTGTCGCGCTACGGCGACGGGTACGACGGCTATCTCGCCGCGAAGGCCGCCGAGCGCCGGCGCCGGCTGCGGGAGTACGAGGACTGGTGTGCCGAGCTGGCCCGCAACGAGAAACTGGCCGCCTCGAATGTGGCCCGCCTTGACGCGATCCCCCGCAAAATGCCGTTCGCCGTGTTCGGCCACGGGGGCTTCCGCAGCCGTGGCCGGGGCCACGGTGCGATGGTCCGTATCCGCAACGCGAAGGAACGCGTCGAGCGCCTCACCGACCATCCCGTCGCCCCGCCACCCGACCCGCTGGTGTTCGCCGCCCGTATCACCACCGCCGACGGCACGTCGCCACAGGTGGCGGCCGAGCTCACCGACGTCCGCGTCGGGGACCGGCTGCGGGTGCCGTCGCTGCGGATCGGGGGCGCGGAGCGGCTGCTCATCACCGGGCCCAACGGAGCGGGCAAGACAACGCTCATGCGGGTTCTGTCCGGCGAACTGCGCCCGGACACCGGGACGGTGCGTACGCACGGCCGCATCGCGCATCTGCGGCAGGAAGCCACCCCGTGGCCGCCCGGCCTGACCGTGCCGCAGGCCTTCGCCCACGGCCGGGCGGGCGACCCGGACGACCACACCGACGCCCTCCTCTCACTCGGCCTGTTCAGCCCGGCCGACCTGCGGCTGAAGGTGGGCGAGCTGTCCTACGGGCAACGGCGCCGCATCGAGCTGGCCCGTCTGGTGACCGGCCCCGCCGATCTGCTGCTGCTCGACGAGCCCACCAACCACCTGTCCCCCGCCCTCATCGAAGAGCTGGAAGGAGCCCTGACGAACTACTCGGGCGCGGTCGTCACCGTCACCCACGACCGCCGCATGCGCAGCCACTTCACCGGCACCCGCCTGGAGCTGCGCACCGGCCACATCACACGGCTGTAGGAGATCGCTCCTGCGGCAGGGCCACGTCACCGTCATCACCTCGGACGTCGATGGCCTGACACGGCTCCTGCCGCAGGCGATGCGCGGCGGTGCGCGTACGGATCAGCCGCTCAGCGCGTCCAGGTCCATCCCCGCGATGCGCTCGGGGTCGGTGAGGATGTCCAGGGCGGTGATCCGGCCGCCCCGGATCGTGAACGCCATGACCGACACCACGCGCCCCTCCGCGACCGAGACCACCCCGGGCGAGCCATTGATCAGCACCGGGCGCGCGGCCTCCGCGATCCGCGCGAAGGTGATGGCCTGCGAGGCAACTTCCTGCGCACCGCGCCGCAGCAGGCTCGGCCGCAGCACGCCGCCGTCGGAGCGGGCCACGACATCGGGGTCGAGGACGGCCAGAAGGGCGTCGAAGTCCCCGCCGCGCGAGGCGGTGAGGAACGCGTCCACCACCTCGCGCTTGCGGGCGAGATCGGTGTCGGCGGCAGGCGCGGCCCCCTCCACCCGGCGGCGGGCGCGGCTGGCGAGCTGCCGGGTGGAGGCGGAGTTACGGCCCAGGATGGGGGCGATCTCGTCGAAGGGGACGGCGAACAGATCGTGCAGCACGAACGCCAACCGCTCGGCGGGCGAGAGGGTCTGCAGCACGATCATCAGGGCGATGCCGACCGAGTCGGCCACCAACATCTCCTGCTCGGGGTCCACCCCGCCCGGGCCGCTGACCACCGGATCGGGCAGCCGGATGGGACCATCCTGCTGCTCCGGCAGCGGCTCCTCCCGTCGCGAACTGCGGGAGCGCAACATGTCCAGACACACCCGGCCCGCCACGGTGGTCAGCCAACCGCCCAGGTTCCGCACCTCGGAGACATCGGAACGGCTCAGCTTCAGCCAGGTCTCCTGGACGGCGTCGTCCGCTTCATTGAGCGAGCCCAGCATGCGGTAGGCCACCGCGCGCAGATGGGAGCGGTGCTCCTCGAATCGCTGGGCCAGAAGTTCCTTGTCGCTCACCCGTCACATCCTTGCGGTCCGGTCCATCAGTGCAATGCCGGACGCTACCGCTGCCCCAGCAGGTTCCGGTGTCGGCGCCAACCGATCCACGGTTCCGGACCGCCGCAAGGCGCCCACGGCAGTCTGCAAGGTTTCTGCAAGGGTTCTGTCCACCCTTGCGGGCAGGCCCCTACACGGCCGGTCACAACGCCCACCCTGTCGGCGGATGTGCGGCCGCACAGCCCGGATCACGGGGGTCCGGGCGATCTCAAGGGGGGAACCCATGTCAACGACATTCGGCCTCACAGGGTCCGTTCACTTAGACCGCGAGCCGTGGCTCACTGTTCGCGGCTGCAAGAAGGTACTCGTCGTCGTACAGACGCTCACTTTTGGGCAGCGACTGCTCGACGTCTTCTCGCTGCTGGAAGCGGACATGCGCGTCGAAGTCTTCTTCACCGTGGCGCCGCACGCGTTCGGTGAGGGAGTGACCCGGTTCCTGCAGCGCCTCGGCAGCCCGGTGCTGCCCTGGCAGGAGGCTGCGAGGTCCGAGTTCGACCTCGCTCTGGCCGCCGGCTGGGAACACATCGACCAAGTACGCGCGCCTTTGATCCTGCTCTCTCACGGCGCGGGACACATCAAACTGCAACGTGTCTGGCACGGCACCGACGCGCGTGAAAGGCCGCCCGGCATGCTGGGGCGGGACAATCTCACCCGGAATGGAAAGGTACTTCCGGCGGTGCTGGGAGTCGCCCACCGCGACGAGCTCGAGACGCTGTCACGCAGTTGTCCCGAGGCTCTGCCGGTGGCATCGGTAGTCGGAGACCCGTCCTACGACCGGCTCCTCGCCAGCCTTCCGCACCGGGATGCGTATCGTGCGGCCCTTGGGCTGGACGAAGGGCAGAAGTTGGTGGTGGTGGCCAGTACGTGGGGCGCTTCGGCTTCATTCGGAGGCTTCGACGCACTGCTGCCCCGCCTGCTCAGCGAACTACCAGCCGGGAAGTACCGCACGGCGGTTCTCACTCACCCCAACATATGGGCGGGCCACGGCAGGTGGCAGGTCCATGCCTGGCTCTCGAAATACCGTCGGCGCGGGCTCGCTCTGGTACCACCGGAGGTCGACTGGCGGGCAGTGCTGGCGGCCGCGGACTGGGTCGTAGGCGACCATGGCTCGCTCACCTCGTACGCCACGCTCATGCCGGTTCCCATCGTGCTGGCCCGCTTCCCGTACGCCGAGGTGCACCATGCCTCACCGGCCGCTGCTCTCGCGACGACCGCGCCGGTGCTTTCCCCGGGCCACCCCCTGGAGGAGCAGCTTCACTACGCGGCCGCGGAATACCGGCGCGAAGAGTACGAAGCAGCTGCCCGACGGATTTCCTCCGAGCCAGGGCGTTTCCATCAGCACATCCGCAGGCTGATGTACCACCGCCTGGGAATCGGGCAGCCTGCCTACCAGCCGCTGACCGAACCCGCCCCGAAGCCGGAACCTTTGGACTCATGGACAGGGTGGATCGAGGGAGCAGCGGCATGACAGCCTGTGCGGTCGCCGCGGTATGGGCAGGTGGCCAGGACGATTGGCGTATGCCGTCATCGAGGCTCGCCCGTCCCGAACTCACGACCCTGGACGCAACACACCTGGCGGAACGCCGACGCTACACAGTGCGGCGCTGGCCGCTGTCCATGGTCTCGGATGTGACCGGCACATCGCGTGCGGAAATATCACGGACCTTGCTCGGGGCGTGGCACGGCGGGTCGGATCCCACGGACGTTCACTTGAGCGTGGGACTGGGAGGCCCGCGGGACTCACTGTTGTCCGCGGCCGGCGACGTGGTCGGTCTTCAACGGCCGGAGCAGACAGGTCGCGCCGTGCAGTGGGTGAGCCGGATCCTTTCCCAGTTTCCGGGGTGCCTCGTAGCTGCTGCCCGGGACACCAAGGGCGGTTGTGTGGCCGGCGCCCGGAACGGCGCGCGAATCATAGCGTTTCCAGACAGGGCGCCAGGGCGGATCCTGACAAGAACGGAACTCTGGGGCATGGCATCGTTCCTGCACAGCCAACTCGTTCTCGGGCAGCCCTGGCAGACTCTTCGTTCCGTCGTTCTGACCACCGCACGAGGACGCGTTGGTCCGGCAGATACGGCGCGTGAGCGTCACCGCCTCCTTGTCCTGCCGCTGGCGGACTTTACGAGGGAGGAACGCTTGGCAGCCTAATGCTGCTCCGCATCAAATGGAGGCGTCTCTGGACCAAGTTCCCGGAGGCGCCTCTCCACCCGTCTGGTGTCCATGGGACTAATGGAGGAATAGATCACACGAGAGCGCTCATAAAAGGCCCGGGCCGCCGATTCGTCGGCCCCGTCGTGCGCCACTTGCCCAAGCATCTCCAGCGTCCTGGCGCGCCAGAAGTCGGATCCGGAAACTCCGAAATCTCCCAGGGCCGCGTTCAACTCCCGCACCCCGCTCTCACGCCGCCCTTGCCTGGCCAGAGCAAAGCCCAGCAGGGAGCGGGCCCGTGTCGCGTCGTAGGTGTCGTCTTCAGCGACGAGTTCCGTCAGGGCTCGGTCGAGGTGGTCGATCGCCTTGCCGTGATCTCCCGCATCGAGGGCAAGCTCGCCAAGCCGCAGCCGCGACAGCGCAGCGCCTCTGCGATAACCGATCGCCTCCCGGAGAGCAAGCGCGCGAGAGAAGCAGTCCTGGGCCTCGCCGAGTCGCGCCGCGCCCCGATAGGAACTCCCCAAGCCGTTGAGCGCCTGAGCCTCATCTCGAGTGTTACCGTCCTCGCGGGCGAGATCAAGTGCCTGCGTGAACCACACGATCGCGTCGTCATACCGTCCGACACTGCGCAGGCCGATGCCGCCAGAGGTCAGCATACGAGCCTCGCCGGCGCGGTCACCAGCGCGCCGCGCAGCCTGGAGCCCGAGCTCATGGGCCTCGATCCACGAGTCGTACAGCCGCAGGCGCAAGAACATCGGCCACATGGCATCCACCAACTGCCAGACCGTGGTCTCCCACCCGGCTTTCGCGGCACTGCGTACGGCTCCCATGAGGGCTTCTCTGTGCGTGCCCAGCCAAGCCAGCGCCGCGCTCTCATCCATGAAGGAAACGGGAGCCGCGGGCGCGAACAGGTACTCACGTGAGCCCAGATTGCGGTGGCTCGGAGTCAGCACCTCCTCTGCCGAGGTCGCCACGGTCAGGCACCAATCCACAAAGCGCCGCACAGTCTCCGCCTGGACCGATGCCACCTCCTCACTACCGCGCTGGGCCGCATGCTGACGCACGAGGTCATGGAAGCGGTAATGTTGCGCCCCGATCTCCTCGAGGAGATTCATATCTGTCAAAGTCTCCAGGAGTCCTTCGGCTTCGACCTCGCTCAGTGCGCACACGGCGCCCACCATCGCGGTGTCGAAGACGGCGGTCGGCAGCAGGCCCAAGCGCCGGTAGACGACCGTGGCCTCGCGCGATAACACCCCATACGACTCATCGAGCACCGCCTGCAAGGTCCGCGCGCCCTCCACCCGCAGCGCCCCGAGCGGTCCAAGCCCTCTGGTCAACGCCTCAACCAGGGAAGCCACGGATCGCTCGGGCCGAGAAGCGAGGCGCGCAGCGGCCAGACACACCGCCAGGGGCAGACAGGCGCATAGCATCACGACTTCATGTGCTGCCGATCGCTCATCGTCCACCCGCTCCCTGCCAACGCTGCGCGAAAGCAACTCCACCGCCGATCCATGGTCCAGCAGCCCGAGTTGATGAAATGCAGCACCGTCGACAGCCAGGCCGGTCAGCCGGTTCCGGCTGGTCACCACGACCAGACTCCCGGGGGAACTCGGCAGCACAAGACGTACCTGCGCTGCGGTCAAGGCGTTGTCAAGCACGACGGCAAAGCGGAGGTCAGCAGTCATCGAACGCCAGAGCGCCGCCAGTTCGGGAAGTGTGGTAGGCACCTCCCCCTGCCCGAAGGCCCGCAACAGATGTCCCAGCACCTCGGCAGGGCTGGCGGGTTCGCCGGGGGTGAAGCCGTGAAGATCCACATAGAGCTGGCCATCGGGGAACTCCGCTTCCCGCTCCTGTAACCAGCGGGAGACCAACGTCGTCTTCCCCACCCCTGCCGGCCCGCTGATCACTATGACGTGAGGGGCAACGGCGTTCCGCGACGCGCGCAAGCGCGCAAGCACCTGCAGATCGTCCTCGCGGTCAGTGAAGTGGGCAGGAACCGGAAGTAGCTGACGCGGAACCACGGCCCGCGCCGGTGGTGTCTGGTGAATATGAATGCCCCCGGCGATATCCCGGGCCTGCACGACAGAACCCCACACCTGGCTGCGGCCATCGATGACGTTGCGGTGTTCGGCCGCCTCCGATCGCGCGATGGCCGCCGCTCTCGCAGGACCGTCGGTGAGCCAGCCGTGCAGGCTCTCACCAAAAGCGTCGTCACGTTCGATGTGTCGGATCACGGCACACGCCAGCGCCCAGACATCATCCGCCTCGGTACTGCCTGCCACGACT
Organism: Streptomyces sp. NPDC059679; assembly: GCF_042734105.1. Taxonomy (NCBI): domain Bacteria; kingdom Bacillati; phylum Actinomycetota; class Actinomycetes; order Kitasatosporales; family Streptomycetaceae; genus Streptomyces; species Streptomyces sp. NPDC059679. The sequence continues at coordinate 90,415 of NZ_JBHWES010000013.1, forward strand.
CGCCGCCATGCCTCCGCCACCTCCTTGTCCGCCGCGCATGCAGGGCGGAGGAATGCGGCAAACGACTTCCAGGCTGGGGATTCACTCCCACCACTGAGCGCCAGCGCGAGGGCTTCCATAAGCGTCTGCTCCGTCACCGCTCCCCTTCCGCCCGCCTAGCCACCACACTGCCCACATGTCACATAAGGCAGCAAATTTCAGACAAGAGTGACCCCTGCGGTCTAGCGGCAAGGCCAGGCCTTATGCCACTCTCATGATGACTGAAGTAACTGAGGGAGCAATACCGGCGGGAGGGCGCTGGTGGAGTTCCACATACTTGGCACCGTCGAACTGTGGGACGGGCAGCCCCGTCCCCTGGGCTCGGTCAAGGAACGCATCGTACTGGCCTCTTTAGCCGTCGACATAGGCCGTCCGGTGCCGATGGACACACTGCTTCACCGACTATGGGAGGACTCCCTCCCGCAGCGCGCCCGGGAGAATCTCCGTACTTACGTCTCACGGCTGCGGCGCAGGATCAGTGTTGACCTCGATGCCCCAACAGTGACACAGCAGGCTCATACATACACCCTCCAGGCCGACCCGCAATCTGTTGACCTCCACCGATACCTCAGCCTCATCGCCCAGGCACGCTCACTCGTCGACAGCGGCGACGACCAGCGGGCTCTTCGTCACCTCGACGAAGCCGACGAGGTGTGGCAGGGCGAGCCACTCGCCGGGCTCTCCGGGTTGTGGCCGCAGCAGGTCCGCGATGCGCTCATCCTTCGGAATCTCGCCGCGGCCATGGTCCGAGCAGGCATCGCACTCCGACGCGGGCACTTCGCCGACCTCGTGGGCTCCCTGTCCTTGCTGACCAGTCAACACCCCAGGGATGAGGCGATAGCCGAGCATCTCATGCTGGCCCTGTACGGCTGCGGGAGAGCGACTGAAGCCCTCCGCATCTATCAGGAGGTCAGACGCGAGCTTGTCGAAGAACTCGGCTCCGAACCCGGCCAGCGGCTCAGGCATGTCCAGCAAAGCATTCTGCGCCAGGTCTCCGTCGGCGACCTGATCCCAGGCAGCGCCAACTCTCACCTACAGCTCCATTCCACGCCCCCACCCCAGAATTTACCGCGCCGAGTCGAGCTGGTTGGCCGGGACACCGAGATGGAGCTGATACATGCGGTTTTGAAGGCATCACAAAATGACATGCACGGAACAATTGCTTTGGAGGCGATCGATGGCATGTCCGGCGTGGGCAAAACCGCTCTCGCCATCCACGTCGCCTATGAACTGCGCCCCCTCTTCCCCGACGGCCAGGTCTATCTGGACCTGCGGGCACACGGCGGCACTCACAAACCCCTGACTCCCGATGCGGCGCTGCAGGCCCTGCTGCGCATCCTTGGTGTGCCCAGCCAGCGAATCCCGCAAGACATCGACGAATCCACGGCCCTGTGGCGCTCACTCCTCACTCAACGGCGGCTGCTTATCATTCTCGATGATGCTTCAGGCCCCGAACAAGTCCGCCCCCTTCTGCCAGGTGACTCCTCCTCCGTAGTGATAACGACGAGCCGCCGGCGCCTCGTCGGATTACCGGGCCTGCAGCACCTTTCCCTCGATGTACTGCAAGAATCCGACGCGATCGCTCTTTTTCGGCAGCGAGTTGCCGACGAGCGGACGCGAAACACCTCCGAAGTCGCAGAAATAGTACGGCTCTGCGGATACCTACCCCTCGCCATCGAAATAATGGCCAGCCGACTGAATTCACACCCCTCCTGGAGCACCTCCGATCTCACTTACCAGCTGGTCTCCAGCAGCCGGCGCCTTGCAGAATTCCGCGACGGATACCGCGCAATCGCCCGGACCTTCGAATTCTCCTACAGATGGCTGACCGCCGAGCAACAGACCGCCTTCCGTCGACTCGGACTCCACACTGGCTCCGAGTTCGGCCTGCACGCCGCTGCATCACTCACCGGACTCAGCCTCGATGAAACCAAACATCTTCTCGAAGATCTTTTGAACCATAATCTCCTTCAAGAGCCCACCCCCCACCGCTATCGCATACATGATCTACTGCGAGAATACGCCCGCACTCTCGCCGATACCGAAGAGCAGGAACATCAGCGCGAGTTGGCCACCGGCCGCCTCATCGACTCCTACCTCTACCTGGCAGACCTCGCCGACCGTCTTGTTTATCCACATCGTCCACGCACGCCCGTGGAGGTGGCCCACATCCCCGACGCGCCCGCATGGCCCGACCCAGCGGCCGCACGGAGCTGGTTCACTCTCGAACGCGAAAACCTCCTGGTCACCATAGAGCAGGCCTGGCGAACAGGTCCCCCACGTCGGGCAGCACTCTTTGCGCATGCGCTCGGCGGAATGCTGGACGCAGAACGTCACGGCCCCACCGCGGAGACGCAGCACCGCCAAGCGATCACTCACTGGCGCTCGTCCGGCGATCAGCCGGCGGAGGCACGCTCCCTCATCGATCTCAGTCTGACTCACGCTCACGCCGGAGATTACCCCCGGGCCATCAGCTCAGCCACCAGGGCACTTGAATTGGCCCGTGCCGGGAATGACGAGGAGACTGCCGCCGAGGCACTTCATCAGCTTGCCCTTCCCTACAGAAATCAAGGACTGTTCAAGAAGGCACTTGCGCTGCAGCAGGAAGCCCTCGACATTCGTCTCCGCACCGCCGGCCGTCACCAAATAGCGCGCTCACAGAACAATCTAGGTATCACCTATTTACACCTCGGCGACTACGACACAGCCCGCGCTTCCTTCCAAGCCGCCCTGGATGGATTCCAAGTAAGTGGCGACAGGCGCAGTCAAGCCCTCATGTACAACAATTTGGGCGACCTGCATCTCATTACCGAAAACCACGATCAAGCCCGCCGCTCCTATGAGAGAGCGATGGATCTTGCCCGCTCGGATGGTAACGCCGTAGACCGAGCGATCATACAGATGAACCTTGCGGACGTCCTTCAAGTATTCGGCGAACTCGATTCCGCCCTCACTCTTTATCGTCAGACCCTGGCTACATTCCGCGATATCGGCGAAAAGCGTAGTGAATCCGCGGCGCTGAATGGGATCGGTACAGTGCTCCGGACCACCGGGCAGCACAATGAAGCTCTAGCCCACCACGGCAGGGCTCTGGAAGTAGCCCAACAGATCGGGGCTACTTCCGAAGAAGTGAAGGCCATGCTTCAACTCGGACTCACAGAGTACCAACTCGGCCGCAAGGATGTCGCCACCGCTCACATCGAGGCCGCTCTCGCCATCGCGCACGAAGCACATGCTGCCACCGAAACAGCCAGCGCGCGGAAGATTCTTGCCGCATTCCGGAATGAGCGTTCGTAGGAACCAGCTTTGCACCCCGGGCGAGCATTGAGGCGAAATGTCCACTTGATCACTTGGCTATTGCCAGATTTGAGTTCACGCCGCCCCGCACCCTATCCTTCCAGGACCTTTACGTGAGGTGTCGGAACCCTCTGGGGATACCCATTCCCTGTGGACACGAAGGATTTCTTAGTGCAGACTTTGCGCCGAGCCGCTTTGCATGGCATAACCTTTGCCATTGTTGTAATTTCCACCAGCGGCGCCGCAATGCCCGAAGGCCACTCACACCGGCACCAGCAGGTCCGCCCGGTAGAATATCTAGCCCTCCCGTCGAGCACCCAATCCGGCCGCGAGGACATGTGCATAGACTCCTGACTGGAGAATTCGACGGCGCGGCGTAGCCTACAGACTCCACTGCCCATATTCAGGTGGTGTCGGGGCTACGCCGCGCCCCCGCCCCGGCCCGCCCGGGCCTCCACCACATCCAGGTAATGCTGGTTGTACATCACTCCGAGGGTGTTCCCGAACGGATCGACCACGGACGCGGTGACGAACCCGGGCCCGCGCTCGGTCGGCTTCTCGTGCACCGTGGCCCCCATGGACAGCAGCCGCTCGAAGGTGGTTTGTACATCGTCCACGTGCCAGTAGATCACCACGCCCCCGTCCTCGCCCGACCGGCCGGGCACGGCGAATCGGCGGTCCACGATGCCGAGTTCATGCTGGTAGTCGCCGATACGGAACTCGACGTACGCGGGCGTCCCCTCGATCGGGCGCACGAAGTACGGCTCGATGCCGAGCAGCTCGGTGTACCAGCTCCGGGCAGCCGCGACGTCGTCGGCGAAAAGGGTGACGGTGGTGAGTCCTCGCAACATGGGGGTTCTTCTCCTTCGATCGGCGATGTGACCATCCTCCGGCTTAAAGTGCTCACCAATTGAGCACTTTATGAGCGAGGCTGAAGACATGCGCGCCGACCGCCTCATCGCCACCCTGCTGCTCCTCCAGTCCCGCGGCAGGGTGACCGCCGCCGAGCTGGCCGACGAGCTGGAGGTGTCCGTGGCCACCGCCCGCCGCGACCTGGAGGCACTGTCGGCAGCGGGCGTCCCCGTATACCCCCAGCCCGGACGCGGCGGCGGCTGGTCGCTGGTCGGGGGTGCCCGCACCGATCTCAGCGGGCTTTCGGCCGCGGAGGCGCAGGCGTTGTTCCTGCTGGTCGGCCCGGCGGCCGCCGCGGCGGTCTCGGCCGAGGTCAAGGCGGCGCTGCGCAAACTCGTGCGCGCGCTGCCGCAGACCTTCCGCGCCGACGCCGAGGCGGCCGCCGCTGCCACCATGACCGACCCCGTCCGCTGGGGCGCGGACGCCCGCGACCGCCCCGAGCCGGTCGAGCGGTTGCAGACCGCCGTGGTCCGCCGTCGGAAGGTGCGCCTGATCTACGAGAACCATGCCGGGGAACGGACGGAGAGGCTGGTCGACCCCTGGGGCCTGGTCGACAAGGACGACATCTGGTACCTGATCGCCGGCACCGAACGAGGGCAGCGCACCTTCCGGGTCGACCGGATCGTCACGGCCGAGCCCACCGACCAGCCCGCCGAGCGCCCCGACGACTTCGCGCTCGCCACGGCGTGGCAACAGGTCGTCGGCGAAGTGGAGCGGCGGCGTTCACACACCTGGGCCACCGTGCTCATCGAGGCCCGGTATGTGCCGGTGCTGCGCGATCTCTTCGGGCGCCACTGCCACCTCGACACCGAACTCGACGACGGACGCGCCCGGGTCCTCATCGCCGCACCGACCCCGCTGGACATCGCCAGACACCTCGCCGGCTGGGGCGCGCTGATCGACGTACTCGAACCGCCCTCCGTCCAGGCCGAACTGGCCCGGATCGGCGCCGAGCTCACCGACCGCTACGCCTGACTTTCGCCTGGGGCCCTCCCCCACCTTCGGGACTTCTGGGAGCGGCGCATGGTCGGGGCCTGACGTGGTACGGCGCAGGTCAGGGGAGTGTCCAGATCTGGGTCGTCACGAGGTAGAAGACAACGCCCCAGAACACGGTCACCGCGCCGACGATGCCGAGGCCGACGAGGTTGGTCTTCACCGCCGGTTCGTCCGGTGACGGCCTCAGCCACCGCTTGAGCAGCCGGTTCACGTAGTAGGGCATCGTCAGGAAACTCATGATGAAGCTCGAAAGCAGGTTGCCGACCAGCAGCCCGAACCAGAGCGGCATCTTCAGCGGCGACAGGGCGAGCGTCAGCAGCACAACGGTCGGGTACAGGCCGACCCACACCGCGATGGCGGTTTTGGTCTCCGAGGGCGGCGGCGCTTCCTTGCCGTTCTCTTCGAAGGCGAACCAGCTGCCGAACGAGTCGTCGATCGTGCGCAGTTTGAAGTCGTTGAACTTCCGGCCTTCAGCGAGAATCTTCTGCCGCTCGGGCGACGTCAGCCACGCGTCGAGATGCTCGGCGTTGTCGAATCGGTACAGCGTGGTCCATTCGTCCTGAAGTCCCTCGATGGGACGGAAAAGCTCGGTTCCGCGAAATCCCTCGAATGTGCTCTCCTCCTGGTTCATATGGCGCTGCCACTCGAGAAATTCGTCGACCTGGTTCGAGTGGACGCGATGGGTGACCACGACGGTCACAAGAGGGTCCATTGGCTGCGTGGAGCCGCTGACCACCTGCTGGGTTGCGGGGCCGTCAAAGTATTTGCTGCCGATATCGAGGAACCTCTGCCTGGTCGCGCCGTTCATCCACGCTTGCAGATGGACTATTGAGTCGAATCGGTATACGACAACCCAGTCGGGTTGCAGGGGTGTCGGCCGGGCGATCTCGTCACCGAGGTATCCGGGGTATTCGGCGGCAGCCGCGTTGACGCCCTGCTGCCACGCCTCGTACTCCCGCTCAAGGCCGGGCAGGATCTTCAGGCCGATGATGACCGTCGCCGTAGCGTCTTCGAGCTTCTGGGCGTTCATTTGCTCAGTTCCTCGGCAGCTCAGTCCTCGGCACCGGCTGGTCTTCGTTGAGCCGGCTGTAGATCCGTTCGGGTGTCAGGGGCAGCGCGCGGTAGCGGACGCCCGTGGCGTCGTGGAGGGCATTCGCCAGCGCGGGGGCCACCGGGTTGATACAGCATTCCGCGATCCCCTTCGACCGCAGGGGACCGAGGGAGTCCGCCGAGTCCACCAGGAGCACATCGGTGCGAGGGATGTCGGCGTAGGTGGGGATGCGGTAGTTGCGCAGGTTCGGGTTTTCCATGGCGCCGTCCGCGTCGACGTGGTGGTTCTCGGTCAGCGTGAAGCCGATTCCCTGGGCGACACCGCCTTCCACCTGTCCCCGGACTTGTGCGGGGTTGATGACTACGGCGGCGTCGGTCGCCTGGACGCTGTAAAGGATACGGATCTCTCCCGTCACCCGGTGGACGGCGATTCGGAAGCCCTGCGTATTGGAGGTGACGCTTCGGGGCGAGCCGTACGCCTTGCGGGCGGCGGTGAACCGGACTCCGTGCGCCCGGGCCGATGCGACGAGCTCGGCCAACGACACACGCTGGTCGCCGCAGACGACGCCCTCTTCGTCCATCGAGCACATCGCGACATGGACACCCATATGCGCGGCAGCCACCTCCAGTATCCGGTCGCGCACAGCGTTGGCCGCTCGGAGTACCGCGTTGCCCGCCACGAAAAGGCCCGCACTCGCAAAGGCTCCGGTGTCGAATCCCGTGCGGTCGGTGTCGGATTGCACCAGGCGAATCCGCGACGGCGTCGTGCCCAGCTGATTGGCCGCGATCTGGACATGCGCGGTCGACGTACCCTCGCCGAATTCGACGGTGCCGACGGCCAACTCGTACATGAGGTCGTCGCCGAGCGTGACCCATGCCTCGGAGATGTGTTCGGTCGGTGGCGCGGTCTCGTGCACGGAACTCGCGACGCCGACCCCGACGAGCCAGCCGGATCCGGGGGGCGGCTCATCGGCCGCACGGGCGTCTGCCGTACGGGCCATGGCGTCAGCCACGAGATCGACGCACTTCGCAAGTCCGTCCTCGGCGACTACCACGTCGTCGGGGCCGTCGTGCATGGCGACGAGCGGATCGCCCGGTCGCACGATATTGCGTCGTCGCAGTTCGAGCGGGTCGATGTGCAGTGTGCGTGCCAGTTCGTCCATCGCCGATTCCACGGCGAACGTCGGTTGCGTCATCCCGTAACCGCGCAGTGCCCCGCTGGGAGTGGTGTTGGTATAGACGGAGAACGCGTCATACTTCTTGTTGGGGCAGCGGTAGATCATGACGGCAGCGCCGCCCGCATACAGCGTTTCGCCGCCGTGGTTGCCGTAGGCGCCCGTGTTCGACACATTGCGGACCTGGAACGCCGTGAGTGTTCCGTCCGCCTTCGCGCCGAGCTTGACCGTCAGCGTCATCGGATGCCGTGTCGAAGCGGTGGTGAACTCCTCCTCGCGGGTGTACTCGAAGCAGACGGGCCGTCCGGTGTCCAGGGTGGCGAGCGCGACCAGATCCTCCGAGATGACCTCCTGTTTGCCGCCGAAGCCGCCGCCGACGCGTTTGCAGAACACCCGGAGCTGGTCCGGGCGCAGCGCGAAGAGATAGGCGAGTTTTCCCTTTGCGATCGACGGCGACTGCGAACTGGTGCGGACGTTCAGACGGCCGTTGTCCATCCAGGCAATGGAGCCGTGGGTCTCGAGATGCGCGTGCTGCACCCGCGGTGTGTGGTACGTGCCTTCGTGGATCACATCGGCTTCGGCGAACCCCGCGTCGATATCGCCGATATGCGAATGGATCTCGATCAGGATGTTGTGGACAGGATCGCGGACGAATGGATCGTGCGTTCCATGCAGCTGTGGCGCCCCCTCGGCCATCGCCTCTTCGGGGTCGAATACGGACGGCAGCACCTCGTATTCCACGTCGACCCTCCGGCAGCCCTCTTCTGCCGCCCGCACCGTGTCGGCCAGGACCGCGACGACGCGTTGGCCGACGAAGCGGACCGTGTTGTCGAGGATGAAGGTGTCGTCCGGATCGACGAGATGGTCGGTGTGGATCGCCGTAGTGAAACGCTTACGCGGCACATCCTCCCAGGTGTAGACCCGATGCACACCGGGAACCGCGAGTGCGGCGGTCTTGTCGATCGAGACGATCCGGGCATGCGCGTGCGGTGAGTGCACCACCTTGAGGTGCAGCATGCCTTCGATGTGGGTGTCCATGGTGAACTCGGCACGGCCGGTCACCACATCCTCGGCCGCCGGGGCGCTGACGCTCGTCCCGGCGGCCTTTCCCGGCACGGCTGTCTCCACGCCGGCGACGCCCTTCACGGCATCCTCGATCCCGCGATAGCCGGTGCAACGGCAGAGGTTGCCTTTCAACGCCCGGGGCAAGTCCTCTTTCTGTGCCTCGGTGAACGCTGCCGACGTCATGATCATCCCTGCGGTGCAGAAGCCACATTGGAACCCCGGGGCATCGCGGAACTGTCGCTGCATGGGATGCAGATCGCCGGGTGAGCCGATGCCCTCGATCGTCGTCACTTCACGACTCTCTGCGCGGTAGGCAGGGGTGATGCAGCTGTGTACCGGATCGCCGTCCAACCACACCGTGCATGCGCCGCAATCGCCCGCGTCGCACCCCTTTTTGACACCGTAGTGGCCGAGTGAGCGGAGGAAAGTGCGCAGGCACTGTCCGGGGGCCGGCTCTTCGTCAAAGCTCTTGCCGTTCACGACATACGTCATGCCGGACCCCCGGCGATGAGTTCGCGACGAATCTCTTCGGCGAAGTGTTTTGTCAGATGGCGGCGGTGGTCGGGGGTTCCGTTGGGATCGGCGAACCAGACCCCTTCGGGGATGACGTCGACGCTCCGCTGCAGAGTTCGGGCATCGGGCATGGTGTCGAAAGCAATGCGCACAGGCCGTGTCGTGCCTGCTGTGACGGTGAGCGCCAGGTCGCTCGTTCCTGGGGTTTGAGTACCGATGAGGAATACCGTCGAGCGACCGAGACGGGTCAGCGTGAACCGGCGGTGCGCAGCGCGTTTCCTCAGAGCGCGCGCCGGAATGTCGATGCGCCGCAGGATTTCCCCGGGAGTGAGAATGTTCCGGTGGTCGCCGGTCACGAAGTCGAGGGCATCGACGGTGCGCGTGGACCCGTCGGGAGCCCACAACTCGTACGTCGCCTCGAGTGCGACCGTCAGCGTGATCATTGGACCTGCGGGCAAGGACAGACAGATGTTGCCGCCGACGGTCGCCGAGTTCCAGACCTTGAACGAGGACAGGAATGCCTCGCAGCTTTTGGTGAAAAGGGTGCCCGCGATCCCAACACCTGGCAGCGCAAAGGCGTACAGGTCGCGGATGGTGCACGTGGCGCCGATTTCGAGGCCCGCGTCGCTCGGGACGAGCGGGTCCCAGTGCGATGCCGTCAGATCGATCAGGCGGCGCAGGCTCGGCTGCTCCACGGAAAACAGCCACGTTCCGCCTGCGAGCCAGGTGTCGCCTTCGCGCCAGTCCGCGCCTGGCCTGTCGGAGGGCCGCCGGACGACTTCGGTGATGGTGTTGAGGTCCAAGGGAACTGACCTCCCTCACGCTCACGGCGATATTCGTGCGACCACCGCCTACCGAACTCGATCAACCGAGCGACAGAGCGACAGAGTCGAATTCGGGCCGCTGCGGTCGAACTTCTCCAGGAAGGACCGGCGCGCGCAGAGATATCGATTATATCGCCGAACCGGTCGGCCTCGCCAAGTCCGCGCCCAGCCGCTGGGGGAAGGTGGCGCCGGTCAGCTCCTCCGACACGGTCCACAGGCGGCGGGCCGTTTCCGGGTCGCTGGCCGCCACGGACCGGCCGACCAGCGTCGGGGCGCCGCGCATTTCGGCGAAGCCGTCCGGTCCGACGTAGGCCGCGCCGGGCAGGTCCTGGACCGCGGCGTACAGCGTCGGCCGCGCGCCCGCCTTGCTGTCCTGCGCGAAGACCCGGTTGCCCATCCGCATGGCCGCGCGGCGCAGGAAGCTGGCGTCGTTGCCCTGCAGGTTGGTGGCGGCCCAGCCGGGGTGCGCGGCCACGGCGCGTACGTGGGAGCCGGCCGCGGTCAGGCGGCGCTGGAGTTCCAGGGTGAAGAGCAGGTTGGCCAGCTTGGACTGGCCGTAGGCGTGCATCGGGGTGTACTCGCCCGTCAGGTTCAGATTCTCGAAGTGGATGTGGTTGTCGCTCGGGATCCGGTGTGCCCCGGAGGAGACGGTCACCACCCGGTCGGTGATATGGGGCAGCAGCAGGTTGGTCAGCGCGAAGTGGCCGAGGTGGTTGGTGCCGAACTGCATCTCGAAGCCGTCCTTGGTACCGGCCTCCGGGATGTTCATCACGCCGGCGTTGTTGATCAGCAGATCGAGGTCGCCTTGCCAGGAGGAGGCGAACCGGCGGATCGAGGCGAGGTCGGCCAGGTCGAGCGGGCGCACCTCCAGGGTGCCGCGCGCACCGGTCACGGCCGCGGCGGCGGCCTCGCCGCGGCCGGTGTCCCGTACGGCGAGTACGACGTGGGCACCGGCCCGGGCCAGGGCGTCGACGGTGGCGAGGCCGAGGCCGCTGTTGGCTCCGGTGACCACGGCGGTGCGGCCGGTCAGGTCGGGGAGGTGGGTTTCGTTCCAGCGGGATGTGTTCAGAGTCTTTGCCATGCGAGCCAATGTAGGCATCGCAAACAATGATGTCAACGCCAACAATGTAGACGCTGATCACACCGCGGATAGACTGCTGGGCATGAAGACCCGCCCGTACCATCACGGAGACCTGCGCACCGCGCTGCTGACCCGCGCCGAGCAGACGCTGCGCGACAAGGGCCCGGCCGCCCTGTCGCTGCGGGAGCTGGCCCGTGACATCGGAGTCAGCCATGCCGCGCCCAGCCGCCACTTCAAGGACAAGCAGGCCCTGCTGGACGCGCTGGCCCTGGAGGGATTCGACCGCTTCCTGGGGGCACTGACCGCGGCGCGGGAGTCGGGCGATGCCTTCGCCGACCGGCTGGACGCGGTCGCACGCGCCTACGTGGGCTTCGCCACGGACAACGCGGCCCTGCTGGAGCTCATGTACTCCGTCAAGCACGAACCGGGTGCGTCCAAGGAGCTGATCGCATGCTCGCAGCGGCTGGCAGGGATCGCCACGGGGCTGATCGAAGAAGGGCAACGCAGGGACGAGGTGCGTCCAGGGCCGGTGGAGGGCATCATGCTGCCGGTCATGGCCGCGATACACGGCTTCGCCACCCTGGCGGCGAACGGCACACTCCCCGCTGAAGAGGTCGAGCAGGGCCTGGGCGCCACCATCGCGTTCGCTCTGCGGGGCTGCGCGGCGTAGCCCCCAGGCCCGGTCCTGCCTGTGGTCGGACGCCCCCTTTGACGACAGCCCTAGCCGGGCAGTCGGCCGGAGTAGTAGCGGATGTCGCCCTGGTCGCCGCCGAGGCCGGCCGCCCACTCGGCCAGCGTCTTCGGCGAGGAGACGTCGGAGGAGGCGTCCGAGGAGGAGGCGTCCGAGGAAGGGGCGGCCAGCACGGCGGCGGCCAGGGCGGGCGGCGGCCCGGCGCGCTCGATGAGCTCCCGCCACTGCTCCGGGCGCATCGCCAGATACCGCAGGCCCGGTATCCGGGCGGCCACCTCGACGTCGCGCACCGCCGCCCCCGACAGATCCAACCCGTACAGCCGGGGGCAGTCCCGCAGCGGGGCCAGCGACACGGGCTCGGTCGACCGCACCGTCACGGCCGCCAGCGTGGGATGTCCCGCCAGCGGCGACAGCTCCGCGTCGCAGGTCACGTCAGCGTGGTGCACGGGGGGCTCCGACGCCGCGCCCGCGCCCTCCGTTCCGCCGTCCTTTTCGCCGTCCGCGCCTTCGATGGTGTCGCCGGGGAGCTCCGGCAGCCCGGCGTCGATCCACAGCTCCTCGGACGCGGCGTCGCATTCGTAGTCGCCGCGCTCCAGCGCCGCCAGTTGCAGCCGCAGTAGCTCGGTCACCGAGTCGGCCACGTACACGGGCCCGTCGTCATGATGCAGACCCACCCGGATCACCTGACCCGGGCGGCCACCTTCGGCCGGATCCATGTCCACGGCCAGGAAGTCGCCGCCGGTGCTCTCCGCGAAGATGATCCAGCCGGGGCGGTAGGCCGAGGACCGCGCCCTGGCCCGCGGCAGACCATCGGAGCGCACCGACCCGAGCGAGTGGTACTGCCAGGTGTCACCCGCCGCCCACCAGCGGTCCGCGTGGCGGAAGGAGACCACCTGGTCGATGTCGAGCCAGATATGGCGGTCGAAGAGCCGGGCGCCGTCGTCCCCGCCGTCGCCGTCGGCCACGGCGTACAGTGCGCGCAGGTCGTCCGGAAGTGGCGCGCCCAGCTTCCGCTCGTAGTCGTCGATCTCCTCGGCGTTCCAGGGGGCGGGCAGCACGTCCTCGAAGTGTTCCAGGCGGCCCGGCTCCCAGCCGAAGATCTCGGCCCGCTTGCGCAGATACGCCCACAGCAGCCGCACCACCTCCTGCGCGTCTCCGGCCTGTGTCAGGTCCACGGGCCCGGACTGGAGATCGCCGGCGTCGGGTGGCCGGACGTCGGGCCGCAATACGTGGACATGGCCCGGCCCTTGGGGCTGCAGCACGATGGCTCGGCTGGTCAGCGCCTCGAACCGGCCGTCGGGGTACACCGCCAGCTCGATGGTCAGTTCGTCGGCCCTGGTGTCGTCCAGCTCGAAAACCCGCTGCAGCTGCTTGGGGGTCCGCATGGATCCGGGGCGTGTTCTGCCGTTCGCCAGAACATTGACCACTCCATGGCTGCCGATGCCGTGCCGGCCGGCACGAGCGCTGATCGACGCCCGCCGCCACCCTGGAGGCGCCCCTTTGGCCATGCTGTGCGCCACTTGCTGCAGCAGTGCGGTGATCTGCGGGTTCTGCGGATTCTGCGGGCTGGTCATACGGCTCCCTTGCGGTTGCTCGGTTGCTCGGTTGCTCGGTTGCTCGGACTGAGTGTTGCTCGTGGGACCCATTCCAGCAGCAGTGACCGACAACTGGGCCCCGTTGCAACGGGATAGGCTCGGTGACCCCCGGAAAGGAGACGCGGATACATGGTGGCCGGCTTCCACAGCTTCCATTGGCAAGGCTGCGAACTGCCCGACACGGAACTGGAGCAGGCGCATGACGAGCTGATGGCTCCGACCGAGGCGCAGGCGTACCTCCGCGCCTTCCGCACCCTGCTCCACAGCGGACACACCGTCGCCGCGGGCATCGCGCTCGACCACTTCCAGTACTCCGGGGCGCTGACCCGGTTCGGTGGCGAGAGCGCGGTCGAGCAGTACGGACCCGACGTACTCGCCGTGGCCCGCGAACTGCTCCGCCAGCCGCCGATCCCCGAGGACGAGGACACCTCCGCGGGCGCCAACCACGCGAGCGCGCTGAACGCGATGATGAACCTCGCCGAAGCCGCCGACGCGGACCTCATCGCCGACGCCCTGACCCTCGCCACCAATGACAATGTGCGCTCCACCGCCTGCTCGGCCGCCGCCACCGCGCTGGCCGCGGCCGAGACGCCGAGCCCGCGGCTGGTCGCCGCGCTCGGCGCCGTGGCGTTCGACGAAAGCCTCGACGTCGACATGGGGGAGCGTACGCAGGCCCTGCACGCGGTGTTCGAGGCGGACGACCCCGAGGCGACGGCCCTCCTGGTCCGCGCCACTGAGTCGAGCGAGCTCCGGCTGCAGATCCAAGGCGCTCTCGGGCTCACCACCAGCGGCCGGTTCCATGACCACCGGGAACGTGTCGAGCAGTTGGCGGCCACCTGGCCGCAGGACGCGCCATACGAGGCGCGCCTGGTGCGGGAGGCGCTGACCGGGTTTCACAGCATCTACTGGCTCGGGGCCCGGCTGGACGACGATCCGGAGCTCGAACGCGCCCACGCGGAGCTGATGTTTCCCACCGGCAGCGAGGACGCCTACCACCGCGCCTTCCGCACCCTGCTCCACAGCGGAAACCCGGTGGCCGTGGGCATCGCGCTCGACTACTTCGAGAGCTGGCAGGGGCTGGGCCACTTCCTCAATTCGAACGAGATCGAGGCGTACGCACCCGAGGCAGTCGCTCGGGCCTGGGAGGTGTTGGGCGATCCTCCGTCGCCACCCGAGCTGAGCCCGCGTACCGGCGAGGCCGCCAACCACATCAGCGCGTTGAACGCGATCGGCGCCCGCTGGCCGCAACCATCGGACGCGAGGCGGATCGCCGAGGTGCTGGAGCGCGCCACCAGCGACGGGGTACGCGACAAGGCGCTCTGGGTCGCGTACGGAGTGCTGGACACGGATGACGCCGATGACGTGGACGACGCGGGTGGCACGAACGAAGCAGACGACGGCGCGGCCGGGACGACGCCGGACGACCGTACGGCCGAGGCCGCCGGGGCGGCCGACGGACCCGATCGTGAACGACTTGTCGACCTCATCAGCCGCTTCGTGTTCGACCCATCCCTGTCCGGCCACCACGAGATCGCACTCCGCGTGCTGGGCGACGCGCTGGGCCCCGAGGCCAACCCGCTGCTGCTGCGGGCCCTGGCCGGCGACGACTGGGACATCCACGTCCAGGCGGCCTGGTGGCTGTCCCGCCCGAAGCGCATCGACGAGCACCGTGAACTGCTCGAAGAGGCGGTGGAGAGCTGGCCGGTCGAGATCATGTCCTCGGCACACGACGCCGATCTGGTCCGCGAGGCGGTGTTGGGTGGCATGCACAGCATCCACTGGGAAGACCACCGGCTCGCCGACCCCGACCTCCACCGCGCACACCGCGAACTGCGGGCGCCCAGCGGCGAGGAGGCGTACCACCGCGCGCTCCGCACCCTGCTCGACAGCGGTCAGGAGGTGGCGGTGGGCATCGCGCTGGATCACTGGTACCACGACAAGGGCCTCGAGCGTCACTTCGGCGAGCAGGCACGCTCGGTCGACGCGCCGCAGGTGCTGGCCCGCGCCCGCGAGGCGCTGCACCGGCCCCCGGCACCGGCCGGCGCCGGCCACCTGAGCGCGTTGGACGCGCTGCGCGTGGGGCGCTCGTGGGAGCCGGGCGACGCGGCGCTGCTCGCGGGTGTCCTACGGCAGGCCGGCGACCCCGAGGTGCGCAGCAGCGCCCTGTACACGGTCAGCGGGTTCCTCTACGAAACGAACACGGCGGACGAGGAGTTGATCAGCACCCTCGGGGCCCTCGCCCGCGACGGCAGCCTTCCCGTATCGCAGCGCACCCACGCGCTGGGATCGCTGCGGGATGCCCCGGGCGGCGCGGCGACCGAGGAGTTGGTGCGCGCCACCAGGTGCGAGGAACTGGAGGTGCAGGCCGCGGCCGCCCTGGGCCTCACCGACGAGCCCCGGCTGGCGGACCACCGGGCCCTGCTCACCCGACTCGCCGCCTCGTGGCCGATGGAGGGGGCGCCCTGGGCCGCCGGTCTCGTACGCGAGAGCCTTGAGGCGCGGGACTGAGCGGGGCTCGCGCGAGGCCGGCACGGGGCTGACTCGCGGCTGACACAAGGCTGACGCGCCACTCAGCGGGACCGGGTCCCGGGCCTGGTCGATGGGAAGACCGAGCCCGGGTCACAGGTGTTGCTACCCATCGCACCCGCCCCTATGGTGGGAGCGCTCCCACACCAGAACACGCCCTCTCAGGGAGGTCCCCACATGCGCTTTGAGCGATTACGGCCACGGGTGTGGGCACCCGCGGTCCTCGTGGCCGCCGCAAGCCTGACGGCCACCACCCTCACCACCCAGGCAGGCGCCACCGGCAACCCCGGGACGCCCGCGACACGCATCGCCCCCGGTGTCGAGGACGACGGCGCCGACTGCGCCGTACAAGACCCGGGCTCTTTGACCGCCAACTCCAAGCTCCCCGACCCCTTCACACGGCTCAACGGGACGCGCATCACCACCAAGTCCGACTGGCGGTGCAGACGAGCCGAGATCAAGAAGCTGGCAGAGAAATACGTCTACGGCGAGAAACACGCGAAGCCCGCCAGTGTCACCGGGACGGTCTCGAACACCAACATCACGGTGAACGTGTCGGACCAGGGCAAGAGCTCCAGTTTCTCCGCCAAGGTCGAACTTCCCAGTGGTTCCGGCCCCTTCCCGGCCGTCGTGGTCGTGGGCGGATTCGGCGCGGACACCGCCACCATCAAGGCCTCCGGCGCCGCCGTCATCAGCTACGACCCCCTCGCGGTCGGCCGCGAGGGCACGCCACGGAACAACAAGCAGGGCGCGTACTACAGCATCTACGGCTCACAGAGCAGCACCGGAGTGCTCATGGCCTGGGCCTGGGGGGTGAGCCGCATCATCGACGTCATCGAGCAGTCGGGCGGCAACATCCTCAAGGCGGACGCGATGGGCGTCACGGGTTGCTCGCGCTACGGCAAGGGTGCCTTCGCCATCGGCGCCTTCGACCAGCGGATCGCGCTGACCATGCCGATCGAGTCGGGCACCGCGGGGGCTCCCATACTCCGCGGCATTCCCGGAGAGAGCGGTTCACAGCCCCTGAGCAGCGCCTACTCGGAACAGCCGTGGCTGGGCGATGCGTTCGGCTCCTTCACAGGCAACCCGACCACACTGCCACTGGACACACACGAAATCGTGGCCATGGTGGCGCCGCGCGGGCTGTTCATCATGGAGAACCCGCATATCGACTGGCTGGGCGCCAAGTCCGGCAGCGTGGCGGCGCTCGGCGGGGCCGAGGTCTACAAGGCCCTCGGCGCGGGCGCCAACATCACGTACTGGTCCGACATCCAGGACGGCAACCACTGCGCCGTCAGGCCCGAGTGGAAGACCCCGTTGCAGCAGAACATCCAGAAGTTCCTGCTGAAGACGGGCAACACCGCCGGCACGATCAGGATCTCGAGCAAGAAGCCGGGCAACCTCGCCGAATGGCGAACCTGGACGACTCCGACCCTCGCCGATCAGCCCGGCGGCGAGTGATTCGAGCGCCCCGGCTCCGTCGGGGCGCTCCGGCATCTCGGGCGCTACTCGGCCACGCCCGCAAAGCCGTAGCACAGCCCGTGCCCCGGGACCGGCAGCCCCACGGGCAACCGAACACCGGTCAGCTCGGGCACGGCGACGTCGTCCCATGACACGGTCGCGTCGACGAGGTGCCTGCGCAGGTCGATCGAGCTCACCTCGGCGCCGTCCACGTACGTGGTGAGCGTGGGGGCGCTGCTGAGCCCGGTCTCCAGCGCGAACCACTCATCGCATGCCCAGCGGATCTCGTCGGCGTCGGACGCGACGATGGTCGTGCTGTACCGCACGCTTCCACTCCATGCATCGTCCTCGAACACGTAGACGCTGTACGCGGCCTCCGCCGCTGATTCGCCGCTCACGCCGAGCAGCACAGCCAGCTCATCCAGTCCGGCCTCGGCGGCGTGACCGGACGGACCGGCCGCGCGTATCCGGGCGTACAGTTCCTCCGCCTCGATCTGCCGCCGCCTGATGGTGCCCTCATCCTCCCCGTACTGCTCCATGACCTCGGGGTTCATGTCCAAGACGGCCTCCCAGTAAGAGATCTGCTGGGCCAGGCGACCAGTCAGCAACGTCAGGGCCTCGATGTCATCGGGCCGTGCCTCCACTGCGGCGCGCAGCCAACGCTCCTCAGGCCAGGTCTGGTCACCGGAGCCGGGCGTTCTCGGTTCCGATGCCGTCAGGCACAACAGTCGCCCCAGCTCCAGCGCGGCGTGGGCATCGCCCGCCATCGCGGCGGTCCGCAACCGTGTGATCGTTTCCGTAGTGATCGCCATGGGTCCGACGCTACCGGGGGCGGAGCAATCTCCGGCTGACAGGATGAACCCATGGCGAAGCCTCAACCGATCAACTACGTACGGGTTGCTGAAGTCCTCACCGAACTCGGCATGATCACTCAGGAGACGGCTCAAAGCGTCATAGACGACTTCGACGACCTCGCCTACATGGCAATGAAACCAATCCATGAGATAGCCGGCTCGCTCACGGAGTTCGGCGTGGCCGTATCCATCCACGCCGATGACGTCGACTTCGCCGACCAGCACTACCAATGGCTCCTGGGAGAAGCCGCGGCTCTCACCGGAGGAAGTGTCACCGTCGACAACTTCCGCTTCGACAAGGAAGACCCGGACGACGAGGACGCCGGCCTCGGGACGATGTACTTCGAGCGCAACGGCAAGGAGCTCTCCTTCGACGTGGAGCAGGAGTCGAACGACTACCTCGACATGGGCGCGGCCCAGGCGGCCATCGAAGCGCTCAGCCCCGACGACGACCCCCGAACCTTCCGCTGCGTCGACAGCGGCCACTACACCATCGGACACGACGATGTCATGGTCCTGGCCACTGCCGAGCAGCGCGAAGGGCTCTTCCAGCACCTCGGCATCACGTTCCGCGAACCGTGGTGAGATGACTACCGGTAGTTCGTTGATTCCGGCGGTGGCGTGGGTTGACGGCAGGGCAGGTTGGTCGTACGCCGGTGGAAGGCTAAGAAGCCATCTATTTGGGTGCTTCGATCGTGATGATGGCAGCGACGAAAGCGGATGGCCGACACCGAGGGAACGCGGTTACCGTGCGCAGATGTCGTACCGACTCGACGCTGTCATAGGCGACTTCGACCGCTTGCGAAGCTGGGCCGAAGGAGTGACGGAGGCGGTGGTTGCCCCACTCGCGCAACGTTTGGGGCTGATGCCACTGCCCACCGCGCTCCGCAGTGATCTGCCGCGAATCCTGTGTGCCCTCTCACAGGGCGGACCTGTGGCCCATGTGAAAGCGGACTTCTGGGGCGGCGACGGGCATCAGGCTGCTGCCTTGTGGCGGGCTGGTGTGCAGGTATGGGGCCCAGTGCAGACGTCGGAATTCGATGGTCTGCGGGAGGACTGGCCAATCAACGCGGCGCTCGCCCGGCTCGGCGTGGTGTCGGCCGACCCCCGCGCGCCGGACTGTCGCGACCTGTTCGTGGAAGTAGGCCTTGGCCAAGGACGGGACGAGGAGGACTGGCGCTGGGCCGCCCTGAAGGCGTACGACGCGGCCGACTACGACGAGTGGTACGCGAGGGAGCGGGCCAAGCGTGAGTACGAGGAGCGTGCCGCAGCCGACCGAGCCATTCATGAGCGCCTGCCCGGCGTCCCGGTGCCCCTCAACGGCAAGGAAATCATCGCCCTGCTCGGCATACCTCAGGGTCGCACGATAGGGGCGGCCATCCGCCACCTTCAGGAACTCCACCTCGCCCGCGGCCCTCTGTCCCGCACGGTAGCCGAAGCCGCATTGTGCGCCTGGGCAGCAGAGCGAGGCATGCCCCCCTCAACGGACGGTGAAGACACTGTCCCCACCAATTCGTAGCCCGGCTTCCGCGGACTGCTACCGCACCCAATGGAAGGGGGCGGCTGGCCCGGCGTCCCGATTCCTCGGCCCGGCGGGCGGCTGAGCTCAGGACTGGCTCCGCTGCGCTCCGCCGCAACTGCTGCCGCGCGGTGGCGAGCCGGTCAGACCAGCGGTGCGCTCGGCTGGGGGTGCGCGAGCGCGACGAACGGGCCGGCGACCGCTGGATGGTATGGTCCGGACGCCGCGTGCGGGCATCGTCTCGCGCCTTCGGCGCAAAACGGCCGGCAGCGGGAAACGGAGGGGCGCCGGAGGCATCGTCGCCGTCTTGCCCAGGGGGCCGTCACCCCGGTGCTCGCCCATCCGTCGCGCTCCCGCGCCCCCAGTCCAGCGCAGCGGAGCCAGTCCTGAGCTCAGGGGCCCGCCGGGCCGAGGAATCGGGGCGTTGGGCCAGCTGCCCCTTACTCCTCTCAAGGCACCCACCGCCTAGTGTTCCGGCCGGACTTCCCGCCTCATCGACAGGATTTCCCGCCCCCGCTCGCCGGTGATCATCTCGGCGAGCACGGGGTCGGCGAACAGCACCACGGGGGCGATGTGGTCCTCATGCAGCGGACGCCATAGCCGTATCGCCTCCCTCAGTTCGGGCCAGGCCGCGTCAATGAGCTGGCGCTGACGCTCCCGTGCCCGGTCGTACGCGCCGAAGGGGTCGTTCGCTTCGAAGTCGGCCGGCACGCCGTCCTCCGATTCCTCGCTGATGAGGACCGTGGAGACAGTCAGGGTTGATATTTCCACGCGCATGACGGGCTGACCGTCCACCCACGCCTCTTCGTAGGTCGCGTTCCGTCGCTGCTCCTCATACGGGTCCGGGACCTGGAACGCGGGGTCGGCGGCCAGTCGGTCCGTGATGTGGTGGACCGCGGCGTTGAATTCCGGGTTGCCGAAGGAGAGCTGGAAATCAGGGGCGGCACGGCGGACCTCGTGGTCGGCGATGAGCGACCGCAGCCATTCCGGGCCGTTCTCCTTGGAGAATCGCAGCGTCGACCATCCGTGTGGCAGATCGCGAGTGCGGTCTTCCTCGAAGACAAGAGGCAGCAATTCGGCGCCAAACAGGGGGTGTTGCAGGATGCCGGGATGGTGCGCGTAGTTCACGACATGGCTGATCCCGGCCTCGTGCTGACCGCCGCCGAGCATGGTCAGCATCTGGAACCGCAGAAGCAGAGCCCGCTCGTTGCCGAAGTCTTCGGCGTCGGTCAGGACCTTCAAGGGGCCGTCGATTTCGCCTTTGAGGGCAGCGAGCCGGGCCTCTTCCACCTGGGTGCCCCAGCGGTCCTTGGTCTCCCCCTCCGGTTTCCGCAGAGCATGGAACGACTTGTACTGGTCATACATCAACTCGTAGAAGGAGTCGAAAGGCTCCAGCCCGTTCCCCGACCACGAAGCGAGCCAGTAAGCGGTCCACTCCCCGCGCTCATTCACGTCCCCGGGGTCAAGGAAGATGTCCGCCGCGTCGCCATCGAGCGATACGAGCAGAGAACGCCTCAGCACCGCTGCCTCATTGATCATGTCAGCGTCTTCTTCATCCTCGCTCTCTGCGTCGTCCTCCGCGAGTTCGTCGTAGATGTCGATCAGGTACGACCGGTCGGAGTCGGCCAGCCACTCCAGCTCAGCCGTTCCGGCCAGCCGGTAGATGAAGCAGCCCGCGTCCCGCCACCCGTTGGTGACCGCCAGGAATTCGCGCAGTGACACCGGCAGAGTGCGGCCCAAGCGGGCCTCTGCCGCTGCGATCTCCTCTTCGCTCGCCGGGGCGAAGCCGAGCCAGCGGTCACGCACGACGGCCTCGTCCAGCTCGGCGTCCTTCTCCGGGTCATGGCTGTCGATCCACTCCTCGCTCCACTGCTGGAGGAACGGACGCCACTGCTCGCGGTTCACCGATGTACTCCCTCATCTCGAGGCCACTGCTGCAGGACAAGAACAGCACAGGGGTACGACAACCGCCCGCAACGGATGCCGTGGCCTCCGGCGCCGACCAGGGTTGGTCACCGCGACGCCCGGATGCGGGTGACGCGGCCGCCGCGGGGGCAGATTTCGATACCTCCGTTGCGTAAACAGCTCAGATCCCGCTACTACCGGCGCTGGCCGGCCAAGGATCATCTGGCCATCGCCGTCGTCGCCCGGATGCAGGACGACGTCGCCGTGCCGGACACCGGAGACGTACGCGCGGATCTCACCGACCACGCCGAGCAGATCGCCCTCGGGCTCAACCGCATGCGACGTGCCGGGCAACACGGAGACGCGGACGACCACTCGGCCGGAGTGGTGGCCGAGCTCGTGGCCGCGGCTGCCCGGCATCCCGATATCGGGGTGCCGGTACGTGAGGTCTTCACCCGGCGCAACCAACTGGTCCTCGGGCTGATCGAACGTGCCAGGCAGCGCAGCGCCCTCGATGCCGCCACCGACCCCGGCCTGCTGTTCGACCAGCTCGCCGGCGCGCTCTACTACCGGCTTCTGATCACCGGCCATCCGATCGACCGTGCCTACGCCGAACGCCTCGTCAACGCCACCCTCACCGGCGTCCTTCCCCACCCGGAGAGCTGATGGCCATGACCGCGCCGGAAACCGCCGTCCGCCCGCCCCGGAACCGCCTGCGCCGCCGTCGGCTGCTCGCCGCGCTCGGAGTACTTCACCGGCGTGGCAATCCCGTTCTACCGGGGCACGCTGCACGACAACACCCTGCCGCAGTTCAAGGCGATGAATCGGGCCCTCGCCGACCGGATCACCGCCCTCCGGTCGTCCTGACACGGTGGGCCGGCATGCGGGGACAGGAGGTGTGCCGACGTCATACGGCCATCGACCGCGGCGCCGGTGCCGGGTCGCCTCGGTCGTGGCGGCGCAGCTGAAGCGCGCTTCGATCGTCAGCCCGGCGCCCCGGGCGCCCTCCCGCGGCGCCCGGGGCACTGGCGTATCAGAGTCGCGCGGAGGAGGGCTGGGTGGCCGATGGCTGGGTGGTGGCCGCGCCGCCCAGCCACTTCAGGCCGTCGAGCAGGAAGCGGTTCTGGGTCTCGCTCGCGAAGGTGGAGGACAGGGGTGTGTTGTGCGCGTAGTCCATGGCGTTGTGGCCGAAGTTGGCGTACAGCATCTTGTACGTGGTGTTCGTCCACAGGATCGGGTAGTAGCCGCTGTACCAGCTCTGGTCGGGGTCGGTGCCGAGGGGGAAGCTGCTCGGGTCGACGGAGGCCAGGATCTTGATGTTCGGGTTCTGCCGGAGATCGTTCGACCAGCTGTACCACTCGCTGACCGACGAGGTGAACAGGGCGGGCAGGTTCTTGGTGGCGGGGTGGGTGCGGTCCTCGACCTTCAGTTTGGCCGTGGTCGGGCCCCAGGTGTTGGACTTGAAGTTGCCGCTGCCGAGGAACTGGTTGTGGTACCAGGACCAGTTCTGGGCTTCGGTGGTGAAAGCCGACACATGGAAGCCCATCCAGGCGCCGCCGCCGCGCATATACCGCTCGAAGCCGGTGCGCTGGGCGGCGGTCTGCGGCAGATCGTCGAGGAAGAGGACGACCTGGTAGCCGTTGACCCCGCCGTCCGCGAGCAGGTTCCAGTTGTTACTGGCGGTGTAGGTGAAGCCGTTCTGGGCGGCCTGCTTGGGGAACCAGTCGTTGGCCTCGTGGACGAAGTTGATGTGTGCGGCGTCCCAGGTGCCGCTGTAGAGGGCCAGCACCTTGAACGGGGCCCTCGGGGTCTTCGGGGTGTGCGTCGTCGCGTGGGCGGCGGGGGCCGCCATCAGGCCAAGCAGTACGGCCAGCAGGGCCAGCAGCCGCAGGGCCGCGGACACCGCGCGGGACGGTGTGGTGCGTCGGATGTTGGACACGGGAACTCCTTTCCGTTGCCGGTGCCGTTACGGATAGGCGACGAGGTTGGCCACGTTGGTGGCGGAGTTGGACGGGCCGCCGCGGTCGTTGACGACGTGGCGGATGGTGCCGGTGCCGCCCAGCGAGACGGTGACCATGTCCTTGAAGCGGACGTTGGGGTTGTTCGGCGCCTCGATGGCGTGCTCGGCGGTGACGCCCGGGTTGACGTTGAAGTAGCAGTAGCTGCCGAAGCCGTAGACCTGGTGGCTGGTGACGGAGTCGGCCACCTTGTAGGCGGCGTAGCCCTGGGTGGAGCCGTTCATCCAGGCCGCCTGGTTGGGCGGGTCGTAGGGCATCTCGTTCTGGTAGAAGTACGTGCGGCCGCCGTTGCCGTTCCAGACCGTCTGGTGTTTCTGGTAGTGCTCGACGAACAGGCCGTACATGGCCACGTCGTCGCCGTTCACGACGAGCCCGGTGTCCGCGGTGTTGCTGGTCCAGCCGACGCCGCTGCCGTGGTCGGCGCGCCAGATCCACATGTGGTCCCCGATGACGTTGTCGCTGTTGACCACGAGGCTCGTGGTGGCCTTGCCGACGCCGCTGCCGCCGACGCGGAAGTACACGTCGTGGAGGGAGGTCGGGTTGGCGGCGTGGGAGGCGGAGGCGCCGGTGGGGCCGACCTCCATCACGGTGCGCGAGTTGGCCGTTCCCGCGTCGAAGAGCAGGCCCGCGATCTTGACTCCGTCGACGTCCGCGACGGTCATGGCGGTGATGCCGTTGTCCGGGACGAAGGTGGCGAGGCCGAGCCCCAGGACGACGGTGTCGGCGCGGGTCACCTTCAGTGTCTCGTTGAGGTGGTAGACGCCGGGGGTGACCAGGAGGTTCTTCCCCACGGCCAGGGCCGTGTTGATCTGCGCCGCGGTCGCGCCGGGCTTCACGACGTAGAAGTCGTCCAGCGGGAGGGAGGCGCCGGAGGCGTTGCCCGCGGCCCAGCTGGTGGCCGAGGAGTCGGTCCTCGTGGACGGTACGAACACCTTGTAGGCGCCGGAGCCGTCCACGTACAGGAAGGGCTTCTCGCGGGACACCGGGGTGCGGTCCACCGTGGTGTACGGGGGGTTGGGGAAGCTGTTGCCCGGTACGCCCTGGCTGCCGACGAAGACCATGTTCCAGTTGGACCCGGTCCAGCTGCCGAGTTGCGCGTTACGGGTCAGCCACTGCTGCTGGCTGCCGGACCGCACCTGCCCATCGATCTTGCTGTCGGCCAGATAGCCGCCGCTGGACCAGCCGCCGTCGTCCAGCGCGAGGTTGCCGCGCAGATGCATCCGCCGGTACGGGGCGGCCTGGGAGACCGCCCACCGGTCCGTGCCGCCGTTGGGGGTGACCGACAGGTTCTCGGCGCCGCGCCAGAAGTTCTGGGTGGCGTTGCCCTGGAACCAGTCGGCCTCGGCGTGGACCGCGCCGTTGATGGTCACCGCGTCGGGTGACTGGCCGAGTCCCAGGACCTGGGTGTAGAAGCCGACGTTGACGTCGTTGCTGTAGGTGCCCGGCTTGAACATCACCGCGTAGCGCTGGGAGCCGAACTGGTTGGTCTCCTGCTGCTGGAAGATGGAGTTCAGCCGGCTCTGGATGGTGGCCGACGGCATGGACGGATCGAAGACGACGACGTTCGGGCCGAGGTCCACATCGCCGCCGGGCGGGGCGGACACGGGCGCCACCTGGAACCGCTGGGCCGCGGTGCCGTTGCAGGTGTACTGGACCAGTTGCACGCTGTCCGCGGTCGAGGCGGAGGGGACGTCCAGACACTTGCCGCTGTGCCGGTTGACGAAGTGGTACGCGCCGCCACCCTCGTCCACGGCCTGCCACTGCTGGTTGTCGCCGCCTCCGTAGGTCCACAGCTGGAGGGGCGCGTTGTCGGCGGTGGACACGTCGGTCACATCGACGACCTGGTTGGCGTCGTTACGGTTGTTGATCCGGACGTAGCCGTCGCTCGTCGCGGTGAAACTCCACTGCTGGGCGGTGGAGTTGTTGCAGCCGTACTGCTGCACGGCGGTGCCGTTCGCGGTCGCGGCGGACCGGGCGTCCAGGCATTTGCCACTGCCGCCGTTCACGACGGTGGCCCACTCGGTGGGCAGTGCGGCGGCCGCGGTTGCGGTTGCGTCTGCGGTTGCGGCTGCCCGGGAAGGGGTGGCGGTCAGCAGCGACGCGGCCGAGAACGCGACCAGGGTGGCCGCCATCGAGGCACGTGTGGCGCGGGCATGTCTGTGGCGGCGGCTGCGACTGCCGCTGCCCTCTCTGACCTGACGCAAGGTTCGGAGCACAGGTCCTCCTGTCGCCGTGGGGGGCAGTCGGCGAATGGCCGGCGGCGATGGGTGAACCTAAAGGTCTGAACCAAAGACGTCAAGAGGTGAAGCAAGCAAAGGGTTTCTCCCGAGGATCACCCCAAAAGACTTGAACGCGCGGCGGGATCCCGACGATCTCGTCGAGATGTCTGCCGGAGAGCGAGCGCGGTGACGACGGTGACCGCCATCGCCCCGGTACCGAGCCAGGCCGCTGTCGTATATCCGGTATCGGTGGGGAACGCCGCACCGGTCGGAGTCGCGGCCGCCAGAGTCAGCCCGCCAAGGGCGCTGCCGATCGAAAAGCCGACGCTGCGGACCACCTGGTTGAAGCTCATCGCGCTGGAGGTCTCCTCGGCGGGGGTGACGGCGAGGATGGCGGCCGGCATGGCCGCCGAGAAGACACCGACGCCAAGACCCAGCACGCCCATGACCGCGAACGACAGCCACAACCGGCTCCGGATCAGGGCGAACAGGATCAGCGCCACCAGCACGGCCGCGCCCCCGACGGCGAGCACCGTCGCCGGAGCGAGCCGCTTGCGCAGCGGCGGCACCAGCTTTCCGCCCGCGAACCCCAGCGCGGAGAAGGGCACCAGCACCAGGCCCGCGACGAAGACATCGACACCGAACCCGTAGCCGACCGACCGCGGCGTCTGCACATAGCGGGTGACGAGCGTCAGCAACAGATACATGCCGATGCCGCCGAGCAGCATGACCGCGTTCGCCCCCGCCACCGCGGGGTTGCGGAGGAGGGCGAGATCCACCAGCGGGGCGCGCGACCGGCGTTCGCGGTGCACCCAGGCGCCGAGCAGCGCGGCCGCCACGGCCAGGAGGGCTCCGGCAAGCGCCGGGTGATCGGTCCATACGGTGGTCTGGCTGATGGTCAGGAGCAGGGCGATCAGGCCGCCGCCCAGCAGCGTCGCGCCCGGCACGTCGACCGCCGACGCACGGCCGGCCGGCGGCTGCGGTACGGACCACCAGGCGGTGGCGAGCGCCACCGCGGTGATCAGCAGGCCGAGCCCGTACGCCGCGCGCAGCCCGGCCATATCGGTCAGCAACCCGGCCAGCGGATAGCCGACACCGATGCCGACCGTGGAAGCCACCGACAACAGCGCGATCGTCGGGCCGGAGCGCTCGGCGGGCAGATGGTCGCGGGCGACACCCATCATCAGCGCCGTGAGCCCCAGCCCGGCCCCCTGGGCCACCCGCCCGGCCAGCAGCCAGCCGAACGACGGCGGCACCACCGTCAGCAGACTGCCCACCACGACCACGGCCAGCGTGGCCAGGATGACCTGGCGGCGGCGCGGGCCAGTGCCCAGCCGGCCGAGCACGGGGGTGGCGACCGCGCCGACCAGCAGCGGGGCGGTGAGCGTCCACTGCGCGGCGGCCAGCGACACATCGAACTTCCCCGCCACCGAGGTGATCAGCGGCGCGCCGAGGCTGCCGACGACGGCGACGACGAGCGCGATGAACATCAGCGCGGGCACCAACGGCACCGTCCGGCGCTCGGGGGTGGCTGCGGGCGTGGTGCCGCTCGCGGTCATCGGTTCGTCTCGGTGGTGAGGTGTGAGAGGAGGCCCGCGTGGCTGCGGGTGGTCGCCTGACGTGCCCAGTCGGCGTCGATGTCCGCGGTGGCGAGGGCGGCGTTGGTGTTCAGCAGCATTCCGTACGCCATGAACGTCTTGATCTGCACCGGATCGAGGCCGGTGGCATCCGGTAGGGACTGGTGAGCCACCTGTAACTTACCCCTCTCGCTGTCGGCCCGCACGGGTAGGGTCTCGGGTTCATGACGGACACGTACTCGCCCATCCCCGAACTGAACCTGCTCGCGGAGTTCGAAGGCAGCGTCGACGACTTGTACGCCGCCGGGTTCTCGCTGGACACCACATTCGGACGCGACAACACATTCCTCAAAGACCCGCAGCTCGA
This sequence comes from Streptomyces sp. NPDC059679, assembly GCF_042734105.1. Taxonomy (NCBI): domain Bacteria; kingdom Bacillati; phylum Actinomycetota; class Actinomycetes; order Kitasatosporales; family Streptomycetaceae; genus Streptomyces; species Streptomyces sp. NPDC059679. The sequence continues at coordinate 118,099 of NZ_JBHWES010000013.1, forward strand.
GGACCGTTTGATCCTCTTCGCCGAGGCCAACGGCAGCGGTTCGCTGTATGCGCTGTGGCGCATCGACGACCGGACCGACCTGGCCACCCTCCCCGTCGCCATACTCGGCGACGAAGGCGGAATCCACCTCGTCGCCCGCGACATACGGGAATTCCTCCAATTCCTCGCATCGCTGGAAGAGGAGCCTTGCTGCGACTGGGGCGAGCCTCTCGGCTTCCGCAACAGCGAGCCGACCCCCTGCCGGAACGAGTACCTCGCCTGGCTGGACCGGCACTTCGGCCTGGCGCCGCTGGACGACGCGTACGACAGCGTCGAAGCGGCCCTCGTGGAGCTGGGCAAGGCGTTCACGACCTGGGTATATCCGCTGATCCCGGAGGCCGTGTACTCGCCCTGCCATGAGCTGAATCTCCTCAGGGAGTTCGAGGAGGAGCTCGATGAGAACTACGCGACCGGATTCGGAATGGCGGTGGAATTCGGGAAGTACGGATACGGCGAGGCCCCGGAGAATCCGGAGCTCGCCGAGAGTTTGGTTCCGTTCGCCGTGGCGAACAGCAGTGACGCGCTGTACGTCCTGTGGCGCGTCGACGACCGGACCGACCTGGCCGCCCTCCCCGTCGCCATGCTGAGCAGCGAAGGTGGAGTGCATCTCATCGCCCGCGATCTGCGGGAATTCCTCCAGTTCCTCGCCTCCCTCGACGGCGAACCGTGGGACGATAGTGGTCGTATCGCCTTCCGTGACGGCGAGGAGAGCCCCGGCCGCGGGGAATACATCGCCTGGCTGGAGCGGCACTTCGGGCTTGCCCCGGTGAACGACCCGGCCACCGTCATCGAAACGGCCCGGGCGGAGCTGGGAGAACAGTTCGCAACCTGGCTCGCTCCGCGCGTCGGCCGCGCCTAACCTGGGCGTCTCGCATGGCCAGCCTTGAGGAGTAGTTGCAGTGAGCCGCCGCCTCGTTTCCCTCGTCACTCCTGTGCACGGACCCGCCGTGTCCCTTTTGCCGGAAGCCTACGCATCGCTCGCTCAGCAAGAGCTTCCCGAGGGCTGGGATTGGCGGTGGCTGGTGCAAGAAGACGGCGAAGGCGTTAACGCCGCCGCACACCTCCCTGGCGACGACCCCCGAATATCCATCGACTTTTCGCGTCGCGGTGGCCCTCAGGTCGCACGGACGATGGCGTTCGCCCGCAGCTGCGTCTCCGGGGAAAGTGAGTTCATCAAGGTTCTGGACGCGGATGACCGCCTGACGCCGGGCGCGCTCGCCCGGGATATCGACGTCCTCACTCGTTATCCCGAGGTGGGGTGGACCACGTCGCGGGCGCTGGACCTCCTCCCGGACGGGTCGACCGTGGGTTTCGAGGGCGACCCGGAAAACGGCGTGCTCCCGGCGGGAAGTGTGTGGCAGTACTGGCAGCTCAACAAGCGGGCCCAGGTCCACCCCGCAACGCTCTGCGCCCGCCGCGATCTCATGCTGGTCCTCGGTGGGTGGATGGCGCTGCCGGCGTCAGGCGACACCGGCCTGCTCCTCGGGCTCGACACCTTGGCCGACGGGTGGTTCCACGACGAGGTCGGCCTTCTCTACCGCAAGCACGCCGATCAGATCACCCAGCATCCGTTCCACTCCCAAGGCCCGGAGTGGGAGGCCCGTATGCGCATCATCGAAGAACACACCCGCGCGCTGCGGGCCATGATGGGCGTGGGGACGAACCGCCTGTTCAACCACTCCTGAGGTCTTCCCTCCGCCTCCCCGTAGACGCGGCGGATTCTCCGCCCACGTAATGAAAGCCGGGCCGTGGATGCATCAGGAAGTCGTGGTGCGAGATGTTCCACGCGTACGCGCCCGCCAGCGCGAACACCACCCGGTCCCCGACCCGTAGCTCCCCGGTCCGCGCCCGCCGCGCCAGGACGTCCTTCGGTGTGCACAGCTGGCCGACCAGGGTCACCGGCTCGTCCCGTACACCGGAGCGTGGCCACGGGCGGGTCCAGGTGTCGGTGGGGAGCACGGCGAAGGGGTGGTCGTGGCCTTTGGCTGCGGGGGTGCGCATGTGGTGGGTGCCGCCGCGCAGGACGGCGAAGGGTTCGCCACCGCTGTGCTTGAGGTCCAGGACCTCGGTGACATACCAGCCGCAGTAGACGGTCAGCGCCCGGCCGGGCTCGATCCGCAGGGTGAGTTCCGGGTTCCGCTCGGCGATCTCGGCCAGGCCCCTGCCGTACGCGGCCCAGTCGAAGCGGCGGTCGGGGCGGGCGTAGTCGACGCTCATGCCACCGCCCACGTTCACCTCGGTGAGCCGCAGGCCGTGGCGGGCGGAGAGGTCGCGCGTCCAGTCGGTGATTCGGGTGGCGACCGCGAGGAGGGCGGGGGCGTCGAGGCCGCTGGCGAGGTGGGCGTGGATACCGCGCAGGCGAAGGGGGCCGCCCGGCGTCAGCAGGGGGAGGCAGCGCTCCGCGATGTGGTCGGGGTCGAGGCCGAAGGGGCTGGGGCGGCCGCCCATGGCGAGGGCGGCGGCACCCAGGGCGTCGTCGGCGACGGGGAGGTTGACGCGCAGCAGGATGTCGGCCGTGCGGCCCTCCTCGGCGGCGAGGGCCGCCAGCTGGCGCAGCTCGTGCTCACTCTCGACGTGGAAGCGCTCCACGCCCAGCTTCAGCGCCCGGCGCAGCTCGGCCTCGGTCTTGCCCGGCCCGCCGAAGGCCAGCGGGTGGGCGGGGACGGCCTCGCGGACGTGGGCCGACTCGCCGCCGGAGGAGACCTCGTAGCCGGTGACGTGGGGGGCGAGGGCGCACAGGATCTCGGGGGCCGGGTTGGCCTTCGCCGCGTAGTACAGCTCGACGGCGGGCGGCAGGGCGGCCCGTACGGCCTCGGCGTGTTCCGCGAGGGCGGTGAGGTCGTAGACGTACGCGGGGAGGTCGTCGCCGGTCAGAGTGTCGGCGAGGGCGGCCACGGAGCCGGTGAGGGGTGCGGTGGTGTCGCTGGTGTCGATGGTGGTCATCGGGGGCTCCCGGGGGCTACGACGCAGGCCGCCTCGGACAGCAGGTCGGAGGCGAGCGGGCTGGCGATGCGGACATAACCCGCGTGGCGGTCGGCCTTACGGGCCCAGCGGGTGAGGAGGTTGGCCTTGGCCGGCAGCGGGACACCCGCGGTCAGGGCGCGGAGGGCGGGCGGGTCGTCGTGTGCCGCGCCACGCTCGTCCAGGACCCGGCGGACCGCCGACCACAACTCGGGCTCCAGGTGCGGGTGGCGGTCGGCGAGGGCGGCCAGCATTTCGGCGAGGTGGTTGACCAGCAGGCAGTACACGACGCGGTCCCAGCCGCGCTCACGGTCGTACGTCATGGGGCCGGCCAGCGCGGGCGGCAGCGCGGCGAGGGCCGCCGCGTGGTGTTCCGGCAGCAGCTTGGTGCCTTCGAGGTCGCGGAAGAGTACCTGGCGCGGCAGGCCGGAGGGGTCGACGCCGACGACGACGTTCTGGAGGTGGGGTTCGAGGACGATGCCGTGGTCGAAGTAGGCGGCCAGGACGGGCGGTACGAGCAGCGCCAGATACGCCTCCCACCAGGCGAGCGCGTGTCCGGGCCCGGTGTCGCCGAGGAGCTGGGCGACCCGCGCCCCGCCGGGGGCGGGGTACTCGTCGGCGACGGCCGCCGCGAGCAGCCCGGTGAGCCCGGGGCGCAGCCGGGCGGCGAGCCCTTCGCGCACGATCACCCCGAAGCCCTCGATCAACTCCAGCTCGCCGCCCAGGTCCAGCGTCCGGTACGCGGGCTCGCGCAGCAGCGCGGCGCCCGGGAAGCGGGCGGCCAGGTCGGCTGCGAGCGGCTCCAGCAGCCGGGTCAGGGCGACCGCCCCGGACAGCTCGTACTCGGCGTTCTTGCGCAGGCAGTTGGTGATCCGGACGTTCAGGCTGAACTTCAGGAAGTCCCGTCCGTCGTAGAGCGTGCGGACGGACGCGGTGGGCGCGAAGTCCGGCCCGCCGGGGCCGAGGTCCAGGACATCGCCGCGGGCGACCGCCGCCCGCAGCTCGGGGTGGTCGCGCAGCATGGCGTACTGCCAGGGGTGCACGGGCAGCAGGCGGTAGCCGTCGGGCACGGGGCGCTGCCGGTCGAGGGGTGCGAGGGCCGCGGTGGACACTGCCTCCTCGCGTACGTGTTCTCGGCGTACGGCGAGGTGGTGGAGGGGGAAGCGGGCGCCGGTCTCGGGGGCGAAGCGGGCCCAGGAGTCGGCGCTGCCGGAGCGGGCCTTGGGGGTGGGGTGGAAGCGGTGGCCGAACAGCAGCGACTGTTCGGAGGCGAGGTAGGTGAGGTGCGGGTCGCCGTCGGTGTGGTGGTGCGGGGCCGCGCCCGTACGCTCCCGGCTCTCCAGGGCCACCGTGACGCCCGCGTGGCTGGAGGCCACCTGCTCCAGGAACTCGTCGTTGCGCACCCCGGTGCGCAGCCGCAGCTCCCGGTGGATGTACTCGGCGAGCGTACGCCAGGACACCTCGGCCCACGCGCCGTCCCGCTCCTCGGTGACCGGGCCGGTGAACCGGTGTGCGCCGATGAGGGAGGTGCGGCGCAGCGCGACGCGCAGCAGCACACCGCAGCGGGGCAGTCGCAGCCGTAGGTGGCCGTCGGCCACGACGGTCTGGTGTTCCGGCCCGGACACCTCGCGGAGCAGGCAGTTGAGGAGGGTGTGGGCGACGACGTGATCGGCGGGGAGGGCGGGGAGGGTTCCGGTGTTGGTGTCGGACGGGGAGATGGATGTGGTCATGAGGCGACTCCAGCGGGGGTGGAGGTGGAGGAGGGCGCGGCGCTCATCGGCCGCGGGCAAGGTGGCCCGGGAGGAGGTAGTTGGGCCCGGTGACGTAGTGCTTGTTGATGTCGGCGGCCCCGGAGCGCTGCTTGGTGAACAGGCTGCCCGCGGTGACCATGGCCTTGACCGGCAGCCGCTCCGCGTCCAGGACGAGGGCGCGCAGCACGGCGCCGGGCGCGCCGGGCCGGTCGTTTCCCAGCCGGTCGAGCCGGTCGAGCCGGTCAATGGCTTCGGCGAGCCGGTCGCGTATCAGCCGCAGCAGCGTGTCCAGCGGGGCCCGGCCGAGCCGGGCGAGCTCGAAGGCGAGGGCGCCGGCGCACAGATGCACGGTGATGGTGGCGAACACATCGGCGACCGGCCCGTCGCCGTCGGTCAGGATCCTGGGGTCGTCGAATCCCCCCAGGAGGCGGGCGGCCTCGTCGGCGCCGAGGGCGTCCGCCAGCCGGGCGGGGTGGACACGCGGGCCGTCGTGGTCCTTGAGCAGCAGCCGTACCCGGGGGCGGCCGTGTTCGGTGTCGAGGACGAGGGAGGTGTTCTGCTGGTGTGACTCCAGCGCGACGCCGTACGCGAAGAGGGTGGTGTGCACGTCGAACAGCAGGGTGAGGTAGGCGTCGAGCAGCGCGAACAGGTCGCCGCCGCAGTAGTGGTCGGCCAGGGTGTCGACGACGAGCCCGGTTCCGGGCGCGGACCCGGGTGCGGGGCTGAGCAGCGCCGCCAGCGGCACGACCTGGCAGCCGTCGAGACCGGGCGGGTAGCGCCGTACCAGCGCGGCCAGAAACTCGTGCCCGGCGTGCAGATACGTACCCTCGTCGGCGAGCAGCACGCCCTCCGCCACCCGCGGCTCACGCGCGAGCACCGCCTCCGTGAGCAGCTGCCCCGCGTGGCCGTCGGCGAGCGTTCCTGGCTTGATGGTGCGGCGGTTGCGCGCGCCCAGGGTGGCGGTGGCGAGCGGCAGTTTGAGGTGGGTGAGCGGGTCGTCGGTGACGGCGACGGTACGCGTGGAGAGCGTGGGCCGTACGTCGAGCCACGCGTCGTCGGCGAGGTGGGCCCGGTCCGTGAGGTGGGTGGCGCGCAGACCGATGGCCAGCATGCGGGGTGCGCTCAGCGGATGAACCGGAAAGGCGAGATGGCTGTCGTCCAGGCCACCCGGCAGGCCCAGCACCCCGGGCGTCGGCCACCAGTCGGGCAGCCGCGCCGTATCACCGGCCACCGCCTCGCGCGGGAGCGCGGCCCAGCGCAGCCGGAAGGACGGGTGGAACTCGGGTGCGTGAGCGCGTTGTTCGGCGTCGCTCAGCGCGAGTCGGGCGCGGCCGGTGGGGTAGACGGGGTGGTCGCGGAAGGCGGCCAACGTGTCGTACGCCAGCGACCCACGCACCCCTGCCCACTGCTCGGCGGGCTCACTGCCGTAGGCGGCGACAAGCCGCTCGACGACGCGGGGGCGGATGTCGGCGTGCAGCCGCACGGCGTCCAGCGTGCGGCGGCACTCGACGACGAAGGCGTCGTAGCGGCCCCGGTCGTCGGGGTCGGCGGCGTGGCGGAGGCGGGCGAGGACCCCGTCGAGGGTGGTGAGGGCGGTGTCGTCCGGTTCCCCCTCCACCAGCAGCTGGGCCGGCCGCCGGACCCGGATCTCGCACTGGAAGCCGTCCGGTTCGACCGGCAGCAGCACTCCCCCGCCGTCCGTGAGGACGACCCGCAGCCATTCGCCGTCGGCACGCCGTACGGTCTGGGCGCGGCCGCGCAGCCCGTACGCGTCTTCCCTCAGCAGCGTGTCGAGGACACGCGCCAGCAGATCCGCCTCGAAGACGTCAGCGGCGCCCGTGGTGTCCGCCGCGCCCGTGGTGTCCGCCGCTTCCTCATCCGCGCGGATCATGGCGCGATCACCCACTCATTGGCCGCCAGGAACCCGGCCACCGCCTCGTCGATCCGCCGCTGGTCGGTCCCCGTGGCGCGGAGTACGCCGAGGAAGTCGCGGTTGGTGCCGTAGAGCGGGTGTTCCTCGCCGATCTCGCGCAGCGGGCGGTAGTCGAGCCGTACGCCGTCGCGGACGCGGACGCTCGCCGCGGGGGCGGTGGCCAGGCGGCCGGGGCGGTCGGCCATGACGTACTCCATGCGGACCCTGCCGTCGGTGCGGGCGCCGAGGTCGGTGGGGAGGGGGGCGCCGAGGTGGGTGCGGAGGATGTGCTCGAAGAGGGGGATGGCGAGGAGTTCGGCGAGTACGAGGTCGCACTGGTCGCCTATGGCGCGGTAGTTGACCTCGATGAGGCGGGCGCGGTCGCCCTGGACCACGTACTCGGTGTGACAGGCGCCGAACCCCACGCCCAGCGCCCGCAGTTGGTCCAGCACCTGGCCGGTGTGCGGCTCGGGCGGGGCGGGGAGCAGTTCGAGGCGTTCCTCGATGAAGTACGGGGGCGCGGAGATGTCGGTACGGAAGGCCGCGAGGGTGTGCAGCGTACGGCCGTCTCCGATGGTCTCCAGCGTCTGCAGCGGGCCTTCAAGAAACTCCTCGACCACCAGATACGCCTCGGGCCGCCGCGTTCGTATCTCGCGAACACGTTCGGCCAGTTCGTCCGCGTCGGCGACGAGCACCACGTCCTCGCTGGCCACGCCCTCGCGCGGCTTGAGCACGCAGGGGTAGGGCACGCCCGGGCCGACGAGGCAGGGGTGGGCCGAGGGGTCCTGGTCGGGGGCGAGTTCGGCGCACCAGAGGGTGTCGGCGCCGGCGGCGGCGAGGCTGCGGCGCAGCTCGGCCTTGTTCTTGGTGCGCAGGGCGGCGCGCCAGTCCTTGCCGGGCAGGCCGAAGTAGTCGGCGGCGAGGGCGGCTTGGACTTGGAGGTGGTCGCTGTTGGTGAAGATCGCGACGGGGCGGGCCTGGTCTCCGGCCTCCGGCATATCAGCGGAGATACGGCCGATGACCTCGCGGAAGTCCCGGACGTCGCAGTGCGCGATATCGAGTTCGGGCAGCACGCCCCCGGCCGACGCGTGGCGCTCGTACGCGCGCCGGTGCGCGTCGGGCTGGTCGGTGAGGAGGGTGACGGCGAGGCCGAGCCGGGCCGCGGCGGGAAGGAAGCCCTCGGTGACGGAGTCGGTGGGGTTGAGGGCGAGGAGACAGAGGCGCGTCGCGGTCTCTGAGGGCAGGCCGAATGCCCCGTCTAGATCATTCTCGTTCACGACCCGAGATTAGGTTAGGCATGCCTAAGACCGCCAATTCGTCTCACCCGTCTGCTCCTTTTTGAGCCCGATGCGCCGTCAACTCCGCGAGCCCGGCGCGCTGCCCAGTCAGCGCGGCAGCCCGATGCGCCGGTGCCGCGCCCGGCGGGCGGCCAGCCGCTCGTCCTGGTCCTGGGCGCGGAGCGCGGCGAGTTCGGCGCCGAGGGTGTCGCCGAGGCGGGCGAGGAAGGAGTCGTACGCGGGCTCGTGTGCCCCCGCGTCCTCTGCCCCCTCTTCTACGATTCGGTCGACGATGCCGTGAGCGAGCAGGTCGGCGGAGCGTACGCCCTGCCGGTCGGCTATCTCGTACGCCCGCTCGGTGGTCCGGTAGAGGATCGCGGAGGCGCCCTCGGGCGGCAGCGGGGACAGCCAGGCGTGGCGCGCCGCGAGGACCCGGTCGGCGGGGAGCAGCGCGAGCGCGGCGCCGCCCGCGCCCTGGCCGAGCAGCAGACAGAGGGTGGGCGCGGGGAGGGTCACCATATCGGCCAGACAGCGGGCGATCTCCCCGGCAAGCCCGCCCTCCTCGGCCTCCCGGCTCAGGGCCGCGCCCGCGGTGTCGACGACCGTGAGCAGCGGAAGCCCGAGCTCGGCGGCGATGCGCATGCCACGGCGCGCGGTGCGCAGCCCGGCGGGGCCGAGCGGCTGTCCCCCGCCGGGCCCGTCGGCCGCCGCGCCCCCGTGGCGCGCGGCCCGATCGTGCCCGAGGACGACACACGCAGTCCCGCCGACGCGCGCGAGCGCGAGCAGCAGCCCCGGGTCGTGCTCCCCCGCGCCCGTACCGCTGAGGGGGCTCACATCCTCGGCAGCGGCGCGCAACAAGTCCCGCACCCCGGGCCGCTCCCCCCGCCGCGACCGCCGGATCGACTCCTCGGCGCTGGGCCCACCGCGCCCCGGGCCCACCCCCGCCTCCAGCCCGGTCCCGGCGGCAGGGCCGGACGGCCCCGCCGCCGGGACAGCCCCGTTCGCCACAGCGGCGGCGTCCCCGCACAGAACGCGCAGCACCCGCGCCGCCACCTCCGACAGCCGCTCGGGCGGGAGGACCGCGTCGACCAGGCCGTGGGCCATCAGGTTCTCCGCGACCTGGACGCCCGGCGGGAATTCCTCTCCGTACAGCGCCTCGTGCACCCGCGGCCCCAGGAAGCCGATGAGCGCGCCCGGCTCGGCGGCGGTGACGTGTCCCAGCGAGCCCCAGGAGGCGAGCACTCCGCCCGTCGTGGGGTGGCGCAGATGGACGAGGTAGGGCAGGCCGGCGGCCTTGTGGTCGGTGATCGCCGCGGCGACCTTGACCATCTGCAGAAACGCGACCGTGCCCTCCTGCATCCGCGTACCGCCGGACGCGGGCGCGGCGAGGAGGGGCAGTCGCTCCGCCGTCGCCCGTTCCACGGCGCGTACCAGCCGCTCCCCCGACGCGACGCCGATCGACCCGGCGAGGAAGCGGAACTCGCAGGCCACGATGGCCACCCGCCGCCCCTCGATACGGCCCTCACCCGTGATGACGGACTCGTCGAGACCGGTGCGCTCGCGGGCCCGCTCCAGGTCGGCCCGGTAGTCGGGGTCGTCCGTCGTGATGTCGACCGGCTCGTCCCAGCGGCGCCAGCTGTCGGGGTCGACGACGGTCTCGATCAGCTGGAGGGCTGATGTGCGGGGGTTCGTTCCGGTCATGGTCACACCCTGCCACGGGCAACGGGGCTGCCGACAAGGGCGGTCTCAATCATCCTGGGCATGTGCTAACTTTTTTTGGCATGTGCAGGGTTTCGCTATGACTACCTCGGCGCCGAGCGGCGAGCCGCGCGATCTCAGCGGCGACGAACTGGTGCGCGTGCTGGCGACGCTGGCCAATCCGCACCGCCTGCGGGTCGTCGCCGCGCTCTCGCGGGAGCGCATGTATGTGAGCGAGCTGGCCCGCGCGCTGGGCATCAGCCGGGCGCTGCTCCAGGTCCATCTGCGCAAGTTGGAGGCGGCCGGGCTGGTGACGGCCCGGGTCGAAGTGTCGGAGGACGGCAAGGCCATGAAGTTCTACGAGGTCAACCGGTTCGCGATCCAGCTGACGCCGGAGACCGTCGAGGCCGCGGAGCGGACGCTGACCCCGCCGGGCGACGGCCCGGACGAGCAGAAGACGAAGGGATCGAAGTGATGGATGGACACGACTGGACCGAGGTCGTCGGGGCCTTCGGCCTCTTCGCCCTGGTGACCACGGTGCTCACGACGGTCATCTGGCAGTTCGCGGCGACTCGGCGCGCGAAGGTCCAGGTGGTGCGGGAGCTGGAGTACCGCAAGCTCGCCGAGAGCGCGACCGCCGCGCAGCAGGCCACGGACGAGCGGCTGAAGGAGATCAGCGGGCGGCTGGCGGAGATGCAGGGCCGGATGGATTCGCTGGAGCGCATCCTCCAGACCGTCGAATAGGCAGACCGTCGAACAGGCGATCAAGACATACGACGCGGGTCCTGGGCCGTCGAGCGGCAACTCGACGGCCCAGGTGAAGGAAGAAGCATCACCTCGCCCATGGGCGAGTTCTCACGGATACGTCCCTTCGTGGAAAGGACAGCAGCTCATGCTGCGCAAAAGCAAGTCACGGCAGGGGGCCGAAGCACCGGGCGGGAGCCCGGACGGAGGCCCTGGCGGAAGCCCCGATGGGGCATCCGGGCGGGCCGCGCTGGTGGAGCGGGTCGCGGGGTGGTCCGTCCGCCATCGGGCCCTGGCGATCGCGGGCTGGTTCGCGCTGGTGGCCGTGGCGGTCCTGGCGAGCGCGGTCATGCCGGGCGATACGGCGGACAGCACCGACCCCGGTGAGTCCGGCCGCGCGGGCCGGGTGCTGGACGCGCAGCGGAAGTATCCGCCGCCCCAGGAGAACGTCCTGGTCCAGGCCCGTACGCAGGACGCGACACCGACGCGCTTCACCGAGGACCCGGAGTTGCGCCGCGCCGCCCAGGACCTGGTCACAACGCTTCGCCGCACCCCCGGCACGGTCACCGCGGTCCGCTCCCCGCTGGAGCGCGCCGGAAGCCGGCTGGTGTCGAAGGACGGCCGCTCCGGTCTGGTCACCTTCACCATGGCGGGGGCCCAGGAGCAGTGGTCCGAGCACTACGAGGCCGCGACCGAGGCGGTGAACAGCGTACAGGCCCGCCACCCCCGGGTACGGCTCGCGCAGGCGGGCGACAGGAGCCTGTCGCGTGTGGTGGACGAGGGCATCAAGGGGGACTTCAAGCGGGCGGAGTTCTTCTCGCTTCCGCTCACCGTGGTGATTCTGCTGGTGGTGTTCGGTTCGCTGATCGCCGCCGCGATCCCGCTGCTGCTGGCGGCCACCACGGTCGTCGCCACCTTCGGCTTTCTCCAGGTGCTCGCCCACTGGGTGCCGGTGAACAGCGCCACGTCCTCCATGGTGCTGCTGATCGGCGTGGCGGTGGGCGTCGACTACTCGCTGTTCTATCTGCGCCGGGCACGCGAGGAGCGCGCGGCCGGGCACGATGTCGCGGAGGCGCTGCGGATCACGGCGCGCACCTCGGGGCGGGTGGTGGTGGTCTCGGGTCTGACGGTGATGCTGTGTCTGGTCGGGCTGCTGTTCACGGGTCTTGACAACTTCAAGGGGCTGACGGCCGGCGCGGTGCTGGTGGTCGGGGTCGCGATGGTCGGCTCGGTGACCGTACTGCCCGCCCTGCTGGCCGCGCTGGGGCACCGGGTGGACAAGGCGCGGATCCCGTGGGTGGGCCGCCGCCGGACCGCGGCGGACCAGTCCCGGGTCTGGGGGGCGGTGGCCCGCGCGGTGGTGCGGCGCCCGCTGGTGTGGGGCGGCTCGGCGGCGTTGGCGCTGCTGGTGGTCGCGCTGCCCGCGCTGGGGATGCACCTGCAGGACGCGGCGGTGACCGACAGCCTGTCGCGGAAGGTGCCGACGGTGGACGCGGCGGTCCGGATGCAGAAGGCGTTCCCGGGCGCCCCGTCCCCCGCTTCGGTGGTGATCTGGGGGAAGCGGGATCCGGGCGCCGTGGACAGCCCGGCGGTGCGGAAGGCCGTGGAGAGCCTGCACCGGCGGGCCGCGGCGAGCGGCGGGGTGCTGAACGAGCCCATCTCGGCCACCAGGGTGGGCCGGGCGCTGGTGGTGCGGGTGCCGCTGGCGAGCTTCGGCACCGATGACGTGGCGAACCGGGCGCTGGAGACGCTGCGTAAGCGGACACTGCCCGCCGCGCTGGGCGAGGCGGGCAGAGCTGACAGCGAGACCGACGGCGGGATCGACTACGCGGTCGGCGGCAAGACGGCCTTCGCGTACGACTTCACCGACCGGATCACCGACCGCACCCCGTACGTCTTCGCCTTCGTGCTGCTGCTGGCCTTCGTGCTGCTGGTCGTCGCCTTCCGCTCGCCGGCCGTCGCGCTGATGTCGATCGTGCTGAACCTGCTGTCGATCGGCGCCGCTTACGGGGTGCTGACCTGGGTGTTCCAGGGCGGCCACCTGAGTTCGGCGCTCGACTTCACCTCGTACGGCGGGGTGGTCGGCTGGCTGCCGCTGTTCATGTTCGTCATCCTCTTCGGGCTGAGCATGGACTACCACATCTTTGTGCTCAGCCGGATCCGCGAGCGCCGGCTCGCCGGGGAGGCCACGCGCGAGGCGGTGGTGGGGGGCGTCGCGTCCGGTGCGGGCGTGGTCACCAGCGCGGCCGTCATCATGACCGCGGCCTTCAGCGTCTTCGTCGTGCTGTCCGCGATCGAGTACAAGATGATGGGCGTCGGACTTGCGGTGGCCGTGCTCATCGACGCGACGCTGGTGCGCGGGGTGCTGCTGCCCGCCGCGATCACGCTGTTCGGGCGGAGGTCGTTCCCTCAGGCGTCACTCCCGCAGACCGCACTCCCGCAGACCTCACTCCAGGGGCGCGATCGTCTCGCCCGCCACATGCTGGTAGATGATCGAGCTGCGGAAGTCGACCACTTCCCGGCGCCCTGAGAAGCGGTCCATCAGGAAGGCGTGCAGCCGGTCCACGTCCGGCACCGCGACATGGACCAGGAAGTCGTCGCTGCCCGCGACGACATACACGGACAGCACCTCGGGGAGCGTCATCAGATAGGTCTTGAAACCCTCGATGACCTCCCGGCTCGGCGGCCGGATACGGACCGCGAGCAGCGCCTGCACCGGACGGTTCAGGGCGCGCAGGTCCACCGTCGCGCGATAGCCGGTGATCACCCCGCGCTCCCGCAGACCGCGCACCCGCTCCAGACAGGTGGAGGGGGCGATGCCGAGGGTGCGGGCGAGATCGCGGTTGGTCTGCCGTGCGTCGCGCTGCAGTTCGCGGACGATCGCCGTATCAAGTTCGTCCATGGGGCCTCTCCGGACCGGCTCACCGAATTTCGTTCGGTGAGCCGGTCAGCTCATCAGTTTTTCGACTAACTTCCCGAGCCGTGACCGTACAACGTACTCGCACTTCCCCTTCCTCACGTCCGCCGCGTCCCTTTCCTCCAGCAGCCCGCTCCGGCGGTCGCCGGCTCGGTCTCGGCGGCGGCACCGCGCTGTACGCGGGCGCCCTCCTCGGCCCCGGCGTGCTCGCGCTGCCCGCGCTCGCCGCCGCTGCCGCCGGTCCGGCCTCGGTGCTGGCCTGGGCCGCGCTGCTGGTGACCAGCGTCCCGATCGCCGCCTGCTTCGCCGCGCTCGGCGCGCGGTTCCCCGACGGGGGCGGGGTGGCCACGTATGTCCACCGGGCCTTCGGGCCACGGGCGGCGGCGATCGTCGGGTGGTGGTTCTTCGGGGTGGTGCCGGTCGGGGTGGTCGCGGGCGCCTGGATCGGCGGCCAGTACACCGCCGCCGCGGCGGGGCTGGGCGATACGGGCACGGCGGCCGTGGCCGGGCTGGTGCTGGCGGCGGCCTTCGCCGCGAACCTCGGCGGGCTGCATCTGTCCAGCCGGGTGCAGCTGCTGCTCGTGGGGCTGCTGGCGGCGCTGCTGCTGGCCGCGGTCCTGGCGGCGGTGCCGCATCTGCGCGCCGCGCACTTCACTCCCTTCATGCCAGGCGGTTGGAGTTCGGTCGGCTCGGCGGCCGGGGTGCTCTTCTTCGCCTTCGCGGGGTGGGAGGCGGCCAGCCATCTGTCCGCCGAGTTCGCCGATCCGCGCCGGGACCTGCCACGGGTCACCGCGCTCACCCTCGCCGTGATCACCGTGCTGTACCTGGGGCTCTCGCTGGCGACAGTCGGCGCCCTCGGCCCCGCCGCCGCGACCACGGACACCCCGCTGACCGAACTGCTGGCGCGGAGCTTGGGCGGCGCGGCCCGGCCGGTGGCCGCGGTCGCGGCCCTGTTCCTCACCTTCGGCGCCGTCAACGCCTACCTGGCGGGCGCGGCCCGGCTCGGCGCCGCCCTCGCCCGTGACGGCGCGGCGCCCCGGTGGCTGACCCGGGGCGGTGGGCCCGGCGAGGTGCCGCGGCGCAGCCTGGCCGTACTGGCCGGTGCGTGCGCCCCGGTCGGGGCGGTGGCCGCGACGGGCGCGGCCGACCTCGACCGGCTGATGCGCGCCACCTCGACCTGTCTCGCCGCGGTCACGCTGGCGGGGCTGCTGGCGGCGCTTGCGCTGCTTCCGCGCCGAACTCCGCTGTGGTGGGCGGCGGTTGGCAGCGCGGCCGTCGTCTCCACCGTCCTCGCCCTCTCCGGGCCGCTGTTGCTGATCCCGCTGGCGCTGGCCGGCGCCGCGCTCTGCTTCCAGGCAGTCGCCCACCGGCGCCGCGCCCGGGGGTGACCGGCGGCTCAGCTCTCGGTGCCCGACGCGCCCGACGCGTCCACCGCGCTCGCCTGCGCGGCGTCGAGCGCCGCCGTCAGCCGCTGCAGCCGGGCGCGCAGATCGACCACGTCGTCCGCCTCCAGGCCGCTGGCCTGGATGATCTGGAGCGGCACGGCCCGGGCGGGCTCCCGCAGCGCCTCGCCCTCGGCCGTCAGCCGGATCGAAACCGAGCGCTCGTCGTGGAGGCTGCGCTCACGCTGGACGAAGCCCGCCGCCTGGAGGCGCTTGAGGAGCGGCGAGAGGGTACCCGAGTCCAGGCGCAGGAACTCCCCGAGCTTCTTGACCGGCATCTCGCCGTGCTCCCACAGCACCAGCATCACCAGGTACTGCGGATAGGTCAGCTCGATATCGCGCAGAACCCGCCGGTAGACGCTGCCGAAGGCGCGCGAGGCGGCGTGCAGGGCGAAGCAGACCTGCAGGTCCAGACGGAGCAGATCGTCGGCGGCTGCGGTCTCTGTCGGATTCGGGGCCGGGGCGGGGGCCGGCGCGGGCTGGTGTGGCATGTGCCTAGGGTACCTCTTAGTTGTGCACAACTTAATTGTGTGCTCTACTTCTGCCATGACGGAGCGCACGACGGCGCGCCGCAGGATCCGAAAGGGATGGTCTTCATGGACGCGCTCTACACCGCGGTGGCCACGGCCAACGGACGCGACGGCCGGGCGGTGAGCTCCGACAAGCAGCTCGACCTGGCGTTGGCCATGCCCCCGGAGCTGGGCGGAAGCGGCCAGGGCACCAACCCCGAGCAGCTGTTCGCCGCGGGCTACGCGGCCTGCTTCGCCAGCGCGCTCGGACTGGTCGGCCGCCAGGCGAAGGTCGACACCAAGGACATCTCCGTCACCGCCGAGGTCGGCATCGGCAAGGACGAGTCGGACGGCGGCTTCGGGCTGAAGGTCACCCTGCGCGTCGAGCTGCCCGAGGAGCTTGAGGGCGAGACCGGCCGCAGCCTGGTCGAGCAGGCGCACCAGGTGTGCCCGTACTCGAAGGCGACCCGGGGCAACATCGCCGTCGAGCTGATCGCCGAGTAGCCGTAGGCGTCAGTCCGGGCGCCAACGCGGACGCCCCCGTCCGCAAGGGCACGGGGGCGTTCCAGGTGCGACGCCGCGGCGCCACTCGAGGCAGATACGTATCAGCGAGGTCCGCGGCGGGCGGCGGCGAACATCGCCTCGAAGCGGGCCGCGCCCCGCGGCCCCCGTCCGGCGGCGCGCAGCACCACAGTCCCGCCCTGAGCCCGCCCGGCCACCTCCATGTCGCCGGCGCTCACCCGAGAGCGTCGACGGCCGAGGTGGCGCCTTCGTACGTTATGCGGCCCGCGCCGCCCCCTCGATGTTCTCCGCCATGCGGCGGAGCACGCCCACCGTGGCGAGGTACTCCTCGTCCGACACCCCCTCGATGATCCGCCGCCGGGCCTCCCCGATCCGTTCGGCCACCGCGGCGTGACCTTCGGCGCCGAGCGAGGTGAGCGCATACGGGCCCTCGGCGCCCTCCTGGACAACCCAGCCCCGGCGGCCCAGACCGTCCAGGACCTCGTCGAGCGTGATCGCGCCCTCGCCCCAGAAGGGGCGTAGCGCCTCGGCGAGTTCACCGAGGGGTTTCGGGCCCGTCGACAGGGTGTTCAGAACCTGCCAGTGGCGCCGGACGAGGCCGCTGTCGCTCAGGATGCGCTCGAAGTCGGCCTCGATCAGGCCGTCCAAGTGCTTGAGCCAGTATCCGATCCGCTTCATCGCCTTCGCCTCCAGAGATGCATGTAAAATAGCAACTAGTTGTTCTTGATTATGCATGGAGCCGTGATGGCCGACAACAGAGAACCCGTGGACGACATCGAGCGGGCCATGGTCGCCATCCGGCGCAGCCAGAGCAGGCGTTCACTGGCGCGGCTCGCCGGCGGGGAAGACCAGGACTCCCCCAGGGGCTCGGCGGCGAAAGGCGCCGCCTTCGACGTACTGGACGCGATCGAGGCGGCGGAGCAGAGCGGCGCGCCCGCCACCGTCTCCGGCGTCGCCGCCGCCCTGGCCGTCGACCAGCCCCGCGCCAGCAAGCTGGTCGCGGGGGCGGTCGAGGCCGGGCTGGTGCGGCGGGAGGCGGATCAGGCAGACGGGCGGCGCGCCCTGCTGGTCATGACCGAGGCGGGGCGCGCCCTGACGGACGAGGTCCGGCGGTTCCGGCGGTCGGTGTTCGCGGAGGCGATGACCGAGTGGCCGGAAGCGGACCGTGCCGAATTCGCCCGGCTGCTCACGGACTTCGTCGGCGCGCTCGGCAGGGTCGGGGGCCGGACCGGGGGTCAGGCGCCGCGGTGAACGGCCCCGGGGATCAAGGTTTTCCGCACTGATCGGTACGGAAGTGCTACAGTCCCCTGCGCGCCGATCCGTATCGATCGGTACGCAAGTGGGGGAGGCCATGGACACCGCACCCGCCGCCCCGAAGGCCCAGAAACCAAGGACACCAATGGTGAAAGGCTTTACAAGCCGCTTCGCTGAAGTCAACGGCACACGGCTGCACTATGTCACCGGAGGCCAGGGGGACCCCCTGGTCCTGCTCCCCGGATGGCCATGCACCTGGTACCAGTTCCACAAGATCATGCCGCCACTGGCGCGGCACTACCGCGTAATCGCCCCGGACCTGCGCGGCATGGGCGACTCCGACAAGCCCGCGGACGGGTACGACAAGAAGACCATGGCCCGGGACATCTACGAGCTGCTTCGCACCCTCGGACACAGCCAGGCCCATATCGCAGGCGAGGACATCGGGTCGATGGTGGCCTACAGCTTCGCCGCCAACCATCCCGAAGCGACCCGGAAGGTCGCTTTGTGGGAGGCCGGGCATCCCACCGAGGTATTCAACGACATACGCATACTGCCCCAGCCAGGCCAAGCGGCACCGTGGTGGTTCGCGTTCAACCAGCTCAACCAGCTTCCCGAGCAGCTCCTCGAGGGGCGGTTCCGGTTCATCGTCGACTGGCTGATCGACTTCCAGGGCGGGGACCCCAAAGCCTTCAGCGAGGAGGCCCGGGCCATTTACGCCGCCGCGTACAACACACCGGATGCGATCCGCGGCGGAAACGGCTGGTACCAGACCTTTCAGCAGGACATAGCCGATCTGAAGGGCTACCCGGCACTGACCATGCCTCTGCTCGGAATCGGCGGCAAGTACTACGAGCTCCTTCTCGCGCAGATGGAGGGATTGGCGGCGGACGCACGCTACGTCGAGCTGAAAGGGGCGGGGCACTATCTCGCTGAGGAACGCCCCGACGACATCGTGCGGGAACTCACCGCTTTCTTCGCGTAATCCCAAACCATGCCGGGGCACTGATGTCTTCTTCCGCGAGGCAATCCGCCAAGCTTCCGTTCGTCGTCTGACTGTTGAGCTCGGCACGTTCCTGATGGGCACCACCGAGTTCATCGTCGCCGGCATCGTCGCCCAGATCATCGGCTGCTGGGTGGAGTCACTGCCCCACTACCTTGGCCTCGGCAGAGATCTGCACCGCTCGGTACCGGAGGGGTACGATTCATTTGTGCAGACTCAGCGGAAGGCGCCGATCGGCCGGCCACGCGGCTTCGATGCCGAAGATGCGCTCGAACAGGCCATGCGGGTTTTCTGGAGCCAGGGCTACGAGGGCGCCAGCCTCACCGACCTGACCAACGCCATGGGCATCAGCCGCACCAGCATGTACGCCGCCTTCGGCAACAAGGAAGACCTGTTTCAGAAGGCCCTGCAGCGCTACACCGACGGCCCCGCCGCATACGCCCCTCGGGCCATGGAGGAGCCGACCGCGCGGCAGGTGGCCGCCGCGTTCCTCGCCGGCTCCGTTCGGGCCACCACCCGCCCCGACTCCCCCGCCGGATGCCTCGGCGTCCAAGGCTCCCTGGCGGCGGGCGAGCCCGGTCGCGGTGCCCGGGACACGTTGGCGGCGTGGCGCAACAACGCCACCTCGCTCCTGCAGGAGCGGTTTCAGCGGGCCGTCGACGAGGGCGATCTGCCGGCAGGGACCGATCCCGGCCTGCTCGCCCGATACCTCATGACCGTGAGCAACGGCATCGCCGTTCAGGCCGCCGGCGGCGCCACCCGCGACGACCTCCAAATGGTGGCCGACATGGCCCTGCGGCAGTGGCCGCCCGCCTGAGAGGGCGTTCGAAGCAGGCGGACTGCCCTTTGAACGACGCGCACGACGCGCACGGCGCACCGGAGGGCCGGGGCGCCGTGGCGGTTGAGCGAAGAAACGGGACGGGGCGGGGCGTCAGCAGGTCGTGGGGGTGGCGTGTTCCGGATCGAGGGCGTTGACCGCCTCGTGGAAGGCGACCCGGTCGGTCATGGCGATCGTGACATGCTCCGACAGATCGCTCGGGCACAGATCCTGGACCACGACGTTCTTGACGTCGGAACCGGTCAGGAACTGCGCGCGGTAGGGCGTGGCGACCTCGTCGTACTTGGTGGAGATGACGGTGTAGCGCACGCCGGGTACGGTGTCGCCGCCCTCGTTGAGCCGGATGAGGAATGCCGACCCGACCACCTGGTCCGTCAGACCGGGCGTGTGCTTGGCGAGCACATCGGCCGCGCCCGGGAAGTAGTCGAGCAGCTTGGTGAGCCCGGACAGGGTGGTCCCGTGGTTGGTGGGGGCCAGGCCGACCAGGGCGTTGACCTTGGCCGCGCCGCCGAGGAACTTCAGGTAGTAGCGGGGCATCATCCCGCCCTGGGAGTGGCCGACGATGTCGACCTTGGCGGCCCCGGTGGCGGTGCGCACCCGGTCGACGTACGCGGACAGCTGCTTCGCCGAATCGGCGATCGGGCCGAGGCCGTAGAAGATGGGCACGCCGGGCAGCTGGCCGTAGTCGAGGGAGAAGACGCAGTAGCCGCGGTCGACCAGGTACGGGGCGAAACCGAGCCAGTTGTCGACCGAGTTGCCGAGGGTGCCGTGCACCAGGACGACGGGGCGGGGGTGCTGGGCGGACGGCTTGCACGAATAGTCGTTCCAACCGCTGCTCGTCGCGCTCTGACCGGCGGCGGTTTCGTCGGGCGCGGCGCTCGCGGCGACCGGCGCCATGGCCGCCGTGACCGCCGCGACCGCCAGGGCCAGGGCGGGCAGTGACCTGCGGAGCGAGCGGATACGCCTCCAGTGCGACATCACATGGACTCCTCGCTGGTGGGGGAGGGTTGCGCAGGACCGTGCGCTCTGCGATCCGGATCACAGGGGTGGTGTGTCGGCCTTAAATTACGCGCCAGTAGCAAAGCCATCCAGCCATCCGTAGGTGAAGAAAACCTCACCCACCCCTCACCCAACGTCCAGGAACACGGCCCTGTCAGAGGGGTGGCGTAGAGTCGGCAGCACGTGATCTCAAGGACGACGGGGGGACGCTGATGAGCACAACAGACCTGGTGGAGGTCTCGTCCGAGGCCGAGTTGCGGGAGCTGGTCGGCGAGCCCAAGCAGCAGGCGGCCAACAAGTCCCGTCCCGCGC
The DNA here is from genome assembly GCF_042734105.1 of Streptomyces sp. NPDC059679. Classification (NCBI taxonomy): domain Bacteria; kingdom Bacillati; phylum Actinomycetota; class Actinomycetes; order Kitasatosporales; family Streptomycetaceae; genus Streptomyces; species Streptomyces sp. NPDC059679. The sequence goes on from NZ_JBHWES010000013.1 coordinate 138,277, forward strand.
TGCATGAGTTGGACCGGGAGTGGCTGGCCCGGTCGCCGTTCTGCCTGATCGCCACCTCGGACGCCCAGGGGCGGTGCGATGTCTCCCCCAAGGGCGACCCCGCGGGGTTCACGCTCGTGCTCGACGACACGACCATCGCGATCCCGGACCGCCCCGGCAACAAGCGGATGGACGGCTTTCGCAATGTGCTCGCCAATCCTCACGTCGGGCTGATCTATCTGCTGCCCGGGCGCAGTGACACGCTCCGGATCAACGGCCGGGCGCGGCTGCTGCGTGACGCCCCGTTCTTCGACGACATGGTGGTCAAGGGCAACCGCCCGCGGCTCGCTCTCCTCGTCGAGATCGAAGAGGTCTTCCACCACTGCGCCAAGGCGTTTCTGCGCTCGGAGCTCTGGAAGCCGGAGACCTGGCGCCCGGACGAGCTGCCGTCCAGGCCCCGGATATGCAAGGCGCTCGAAGCCCCGGACGTCCCCCTGGAGACGCTGGAGGAGCACTACGGCCCGAAGTACGCGGAGCGGCTTTACAGCTGAGGCGGGCCCGGACGGCCGGAACGCCCAGGGCGGCTAAGGCGGCTAAGGCGGCTAAGGCGGCTAAGGCGGCTAAGGCGGCCAGCACACATCAGGCGCCCGGGACAGGTCAAAGGGCGCTTCGTTCACAGGGACGCTTCGGTCACCAGATGTCGAATCCCCCGGCCGGGCGCACCGCCCGCTCGCCGAAGCGGGCCCGTGCCCGGTCGACGGCGGCCTCGATACGGCGGGCCTTGTCGTCCGCGGGGTCGAAGGTCAGCTGGTGGGAGGCCAGTTCGGCGGCGGCCAGCCCCTCGGCGCGCAGCGCGATGGACCGCACCCGGGCCCGCTGCAGGCCGAGCGCGGCGTGCAGGGCGTACGCGGTGGCGATCAGCGCCGGGGTGTGGGCCGTCGGTTCGGCCAGGGTCCGGCTGCGGGTGGTCGTGGAGCGGTCGGCGTAGCGGACGGTGAGCGTGAGGGCGCGGGCGACCTGTCCGCTGGTGCGCAGCCGGGAGCCGAGCCGGTCCGCGAGGGTGAGCAGCGCGCGGCATCTGCGTTCCGGGTCCAGCTCGTCGTGGCCGAAGCGGTGTTCGGCGGCGATGGAGCGGGCCGGGGCGTTCGGGGTGACGGGGACGGGGTCAATCCCGCGCGCCCAGTCGTGCACCCGGCGGGCGGTGGCCGGGCCGAGGATCCGGCGCAGGGTGGGCAGCGGCACGGCGGCGATCCGGGCGGCGCTGTCGAGACCGTACGAGCACAGGGTGCGGGCGGTCGCCTGGCCGACGCCGGGCAGGGCGGTGGGGGGCTTGTCCGCGAGGAAGGCGGCGACCGCGTCCGGGTCGTCGGGGACGGTACGGACCGCGCCGGCGTCCTGTGCGGCCATGCGGGCGAGCAGCGGGTTGGCGGCGACGCCGACGGTGCAGTCGACGCCGTACCGGGCCAGCGCCCGGACCCGTACGATCTCCGCCAGTCCGGCCGCGTCCCGGTCGAAGTAGCGCAGCGCGCCGGCGACATCGGCGAGCGCGGCGTCGGGCGGCACCGCCTCAACGACGGGGGTCACCTCGGTGAGCAGGGCGAGCAGGCCCTCGTAGGTGTCCGCGCCGAGAACGGGTCCGGGACGGCCGGGGCCACGACGGCCGGGACCGGGGCCAGGACCAGAGCCAGGACCTCGACCGGCGCCTCGGCCGGGCGTGTCGGGGGCCGTCCCCGCCGTTCCCTCGGCGGGGTGGAAGCGCACGTACAGCACATGCGGTTGCTCATGGGCCTCATGGGTCGGTTGGGGAGTCATCCCGCGCTCCCTGGGCTGGAATGCCACAGCTTGCGGCCGGTGGCGGCCTGTTCGCCCGCGGGCTGGAGGTCGGCCCACGGGTGCATGGCGTAACCGGTGGGCAGGTGGATGCGGCGCCCGGAGTCGCCGCCGGTCCCGCTCCCGGCTTCGTTCCCGGCCTCGCTCCCGGCTTCGGCGTCCGCGTCGGCGGGGACACCGGGCTCGGGCTCCGCCCGACCCGCACCCGCACCCGCACCCGCACCCGCACCCGCGAGTTCGGCGGCGACTGCCTCCAGGCCGCCCTCGCGCCGGAGTTCGGCCAGCTCGGCGAGGTTCCAGACCGCCGAGCCGACGACGCTGAGGCTGCGCGGCCCGCGCCGCTGGACCACGCCGCGCACCAGCAGCAGCCAGGAGTGGAAGACGGTGTGCGCGCACGCGGCGTGGCTGTCGTCGAAGAAGGCGCAGTCGACCAGCCCCGTGCCGTCGTCGAGCGTGGTGAAGATGACGCGCCGCCCCGAGCGGATCGGCGGGGTCTGGGTGGCGGCCTTGGCCCCGGCGACCAGCACGGTCTCGCCGTGCCGCGCATCGCGCAGCCGCTTCGCCGGGACCGCGCCCAGCTCCTCCAGGAACGCCCGGTGGTCGCCCATGAGGTGGCGCGAGACGTCCATGCCGAGGATGCCGAGCTCGGCGCCGAGGCGTTCCTCCGGGTTCAGGTCGGGCAGCCCGGCGGGGGCGGGCGGCGCGGTCTCGGCCAGCGGGAGTTGACCCTCGCCGGTGCCGTCGCGCCGGGCGCCCCGCTGCTGCCGGTGCAGTTCGGCGATCTGCAGCAGCAGATCGCGGCGGCTGGTGCCGAAGGCGTCCAACGCGCCGACCTGGGCGAGCCGTTCGGCGACCGGCCGCCCGGGGTGGGCGCGCCGCCACAGGTCCTGGAGCGAGGAGTACGGCTGCCCGGACTCGATCCGCTCGGTCTCGGCCTCACTGATGCCGTGCACATCACTCAGCGCGAGCCGTACCCCGAAGCCCGCGCCCGCGGAGCCGGGGGCCGTGAAGCCCGCGCCCGTAGAGCCCGCACGGGTGGACCTGGCGCCCGTGGAACCCGCACTCGCGGAGCCCGCACCCCTGGGACCCTCGCCTGTAGAGCTCACGCCCATGGGCCCCGTACCCGCCGCCCCGGCTGCTGACATCCCATCACCAGACACCAGTTCGATTCGATAATCCGCGCCCGACCGGTTCACATCCAGCGGCAGAATCGGCACCCCGCGCCGCCGCGCGTCCGCCAGCAGCAGCCGCTTCGGGTACATCCCGGGGTCGTGGGTGAGCACCCCGGCGTAGAAGGCCGCCGGGTGGTGCGCCTTGAGCCAGGCGGACTGGTACGTCGGCACCGCGAAGGCCACGGCGTGCGCCTTGCAGAAGCCGTACGACCCGAACGCCTCGACGATCTCCCAGGTGCGCACCAGCACCTCCGGCCGGTAGCCGCGGTTCGCCGCCTCCGCGTGGAACCAGGCCCGTACCCGCCCCTGCCGCTCGGGGTCGGACAGCGCGCGCCGCGCCTCGTCGGCGAGGTCCCGTTCACAGCCCGTCATGATCGACAGGATCTTGATGATCTGCTCATGGAAGACGACCACGCCGTACGTCTCGCGCAGCGCGTCCTCCAGGTCCGGATGCGGATAGCGCGGCGGTTTGCGGCCGTGCCGCGCCTCGATGAAGGGGCGCACCATGTCGGCCGCGACCGGGCCCGGCCTGAAGAGCGAGATGTCGACCACGAGGTCGTGGAAGGAGGTGGGCTGCAGCCGGCCGAGGAGGTCGCGCTGGCCGGGCGATTCGATCTGGAAGCAGCCCAGCGTCTCGGTGGAGCGGATCAGGCCGTAGGTCGCCGGGTCGTTCGGCCGCACCACCTCGGGGTCGTCGAGGTCCAGCGGGCGGCCCGTGACCCGCGCCACCTCCGCGGCCGCGTGCGCCATCGAGGACTGCATCCGCACTCCGAGGACATCGAGCTTGAGCAGCCCCAGGTCCTCGACGTCGTCCTTGTCGAACTGCGACATGGGGAAGCCCTCGCCGCTGGTGGGCACGATGGGCGTACGGGCCCGCAGCCCGGCGTCGGAGAGCAGCACTCCACACGGGTGCATGGCGATGCCGCGGGGCAGCCCGTCCAGCGCCTCGACCAGCTCCCAGAGCCTGCCGTAACGTTTCTGCTCGGCCGCGACCGCGCTCAGCTCGGGCAGTTCGGCGAGCGCCGCGCGGGCGTCGCGGGCGCGGATGTGCGGGAAGGACTTGGCGAGCCGGTCCACCTCGGCCGGGTCCATACCGAGGGCCGCGCCCACGTCCCGTACCGCGTGGCGCACCCGGTAGGTCTCGGGCATCGAGACGGTCGCGACCCGCTCCGCCCCGAAGCGGTCGAAGATCGTGCGGTAGACCTCCAGACGGCGCGCGGACTCCACGTCGATGTCGATATCGGGCAGTGCGGCCCGCCGCACCGACAGGAACCGCTCCATCAGCAGGCCGTTCGCGACGGGGTCGGCGTGCGCGATGCCGAGCAGGTGGTTGACGAAGGAGCCGGCGCCGGAGCCACGGGCGGCCACCCGGATGCCGAGCGCCCGGGTGTCGTCGACGACCTGGGCGACGGTGAGGAAGTACGAGGCGAAACCCAGCCGCTCGATGGTGCGCAGTTCGTCCTCGAGCCGCCCCCACCGCTCGTGGTCGCGATCGTAGCCGCGCAGCACCATGGCGGCGGCGCAGCGCGAGCGCAGCACCCGCTCGGCGCTCCGGTGCCCGGCCCCGACCAGATGCGGCTCGGGGAAGTGGATGCTGCCGAGGCCGATGTGGTCCTCGGGGTCGACGAGGCATGCGGCGGCGGTGCGCCCGGTCTCCTCGAGCAGCCGGTACGCGGCGTCCTGCCGCCACCCCGCGGCCTCCGCGATCTTCTCGGCGATCCGCGCCATGTCCCGCGGGCCCTTGAGCCAGCGCTCACCGCTGTCGAGCGCCGCGGGGTCGCGCGGGTCGATCGGCACCAGCCTGCGGGCGGCGTCCAGTACGTCGGCGACCGGGCCCTGCCCCAGGTCGGCGTACCGTACGGCGTTGCTCAGCACGGCCCGTACACCCTGGTCGGCGGCGAAGCCGACGGTACGGGCGGCGAGCCGCAGCGAACCGGGGCCGGTGCCGGTGCGGCCGTGCCACACGGCCTCCAGGCGCAGCGCGTCGCCGAACAGTTCGCGCCAGGGGGCGATCAGGTGCTCGGCCCGGTCGGGCCGCCCGGCGGCCAGGGCCCGGCCGACGTCGGAGTCCGGGCCGAGGAGCACGGTCAGCGGGGCGAGGGCGGTGGCGCCGCCGCCGCTTTCGAGGTCTTCCCAGTGCAGCAGGGGCTGCCCGGTGCCGCCCGCATGCGTTCCCGCATGGGCGGCGGAGACCAGTCCGCACAGCGCGGCCCAGCCGGCCGCGCCGCCCCGCGCCAGGAAGACCGCGCGGGGCGCGGACTCATCGATGAACGCCCCGCCGCGCACCGGCGTGCGCCGGCGGACCGTACGCCCCGGCTCCGGGGCCCGCGCCTGTACGGCAAGGTCCACCCCGAAGAGAGGCCGCACCCCCGCGGCCGCGCCCGCCTTGGCGAACCGGACCGCCCCGGCGAGGCTGTCGCGGTCGGTCAGCGCTATCGCGTCCATACCGCGCTCGGCGGCGCACTGGGCCAGCCGCTCCGGGTGGACGGCTCCGTACCGCATGGAGAACCCGGAGGCGGTGTGCAGATGCGTGAACCCTGGCATCCACACCTCCTGCCGCTTGTCGCACCCCCTGCCGTCCCTGCCCGCCACGCGGCGCAGCCCCTCGCCCCACCTTAAACCAATTCTCGAACACTCGTGCGAAACGACCCGCCTCCCGCGTGACCTGCGGGAATAACATCTCTCCCCTTCACCATAAGGGACTAAAAGCCCCATAACCCCCATAGCGCATGGCGGTATAGGGGTCCAGACGGGCTGGCGCCCGGCGCCAGCCCGAGCAGCAGAACGAGCAGGCGTGGTGCCTGACCGTCGCGACCAACGCGGTCACCTGCTGGCACACCGAGTACATGGGCCAGGCCGTCGGCGAACCGCGCGGCGCCGGCCGCGAGGTGGACGCCGAGGTCCTGGCACACATCTCCCGGCCCGCAGCTCGGTGGTCAACTACTGACGAGCGATGGGTCGATGCGCAACCAGCCGATGAGCGGGTGGATCTGCCCGATCAGCCCAGCGATGCGCTCACCGTACGCAGCTCGTCCAGGGCCACCAGGACGTACCCGGCGAGATCATCCTTGCCGTCACGGTCGCCCTCGGACCATTCGGCGAACCCGCGCTTGAAGGCGAGGACGCCCAGCTCGCTCGCGAGGGCCGCGGTCGGATCGGGCAGGCCGCGGGCGACCAGGGCGGTCGTCATCGCGGCCGCGAGGCCGACGGTCTTGAGGGCGTCACGCTCTTGAAGCTCAACGCTGGCGGCGACGGCCGCCTTCAGGCGCGGGGCGAGCTCGCGATTCATGGGGCCCATCGCGCTCGACGCGCGCTCAAGACCGGCAGCGACCACCTCGAGCGGGCTGGCGTCACCGGGCGCCTCAGCGATCCCCTCGGCCAGCAGCCGGCTCAGCGTCTCCTGTCCGGCCACCAGCAGCTCGCGCTTGTCGGGGAAGTGCCGGAAGAAGGTGCTCTTGGTAACCCCGGCGCGCTCGGCGATCTGCGCGACCGTCGTGGCGTCGTACCCCTGCTCGGTGAACAGGTCGACTGCGGCCACGACGAGGCGTTCGCGTGCGCCTGGTTCCCACCTACCCATGGGGCCAGCATATGTGATGGGACTCTTGTCCCGTCACCCTGGTAGCGTGTGACGGGACAAGAGTCCCATCACTTTCGGGAGGGTTTCCATGCGCGTCTTCGTCACCGGCGGGACCGGTCTGATCGGGTCCGCCGTCGTCGCCGAACTGCTCGCGGGCGGCCACACCGTCCTCGCGCTCGCCCGTTCCGACGCGTCCGCGCTCGCTGCCGAGGCGGCCGGCGTCGAGCCGCTCCGGGGAGCCCTCGCCGATCTGGACGTCCTTCGTGCCGGCGTCGCTCAGGCCGACGGGGTGATCCACCTGGCATTCGGCAATGACTTCAGCAGCCCCGAGGACCTCGCGAAGAATGTGGCCGAGGAGAGTGCCGCCCTCGCGACCCTCGGCGGGGAACTCGTCGGCAGCGACCGCCCCTTCGTGACCGTCTCGGGTACGCCCTGGGTGCCGGGCCGTGTCTCCACCGAGGCCGACCCGGTGCCGACCGACGGGCCGGTCGGTGGTCGCGGTCGCGCGGTCACGGCGGTCCTGGGCCTTGCCTCGCGCGGGGTCCGGAGCACGGCCGTACGCCTGCCGCGCACGGTCCACAACAACGGCGCGGGCGGGTTCGCCGGCTTGCTGACCGACATCGCGCGCCGGACCGGAGTGTCCGGCTACCCGGGCGACGGCACACAGCGCTGGCCGGCCGTCCACGCGCTCGACGCGGCAGTCCTCTTCCGGCTCGCCCTGGAACAGGCGGAAGCCGGTACCTTCTGGCACGCCGTGGCCGACGAGGGAGACCAGGTGCGGGACATCGCCGCGGTCATCGGCCGACGGCTGGGCCTGCCGGTCGAGCCGGTGCCGTCGCAGACGTACGGCCCTCTCGGCCCGATCTTCGCGAACGACCAGCCCTCGTCCAGCGCCCACACCCGGCAGACCCTCGGCTGGGAGCCGAAGCACCCCAGCCTCCTGGATGACCTGGAGAACATCCAGCCCTGACCGGCGACCGGGAGGCCCGCTGACGCCGGACCGCCACCCGCGTGGCAGCAACACGTCCCGCACTGTCGACATGTCCGTGGTGAAAGCGGGTCTCCACGGCATCGCCGACTGTGCAGCCATTCACGTCCACAACCAACAGGAGGTCCCGTCATGGTGGCAGTTGTCTTCGGCGCTCGCGGTAACGTCGGTCGTCACGTGGCCGATGGCCTGCTGGCCGCCGGTGAGCAGGTCAGAGCAGTCAGCAGGACCCCAGCCGCGGGCTTGACGCCCGGGTGGGAAGCAGTCGCCGCCGACCTGGAGCGTCCCGAGACGCTGCCCGCAGCGCTCGACGGTGCCGACAAGGTGTTCCTTTACGGAATGCTCGACCCCCGGAAGCCCTACGACATCGAGAAGGTCGCCGCGGCGGCCACAGCCGCGGGGATCCGGCAGGTGGTTCTGCTCTCGTCGGTGTCGGTCCTGAACCCCGACGCCGACCACCCGGTCCCCCGCCTGAACCGCACGATCGAGCAGGCCATCCAACGGTCCGGCGTGGACTGGACGTTCCTCAGGCCGGGGACATTCGCGACCAACACCCGCACCTGGTGGGCCGAATCGATCCGCACGGACAACGTCGTCCGTCTTCCCTATCCGCTCGCGCAGTCGGCACCGGTGCACGAGAAGGACATCGCGGCGCTTGCGGTGACCGCCCTGACCGAACCGGGCCACTCGCACCAGGCATACACCATCTACGGAGCCGAGTCCCTGACCCTGCAACGGCAGGTCGAGTACATCGGCGATGCCCTCGGCCGCCGCATCCGGATCGAACACGTCTCCGACGAGCAGGCTCGCGCGGAAGTGGGCAGAACAATGCCTCCGGTCGTGGCCGAGGCAATCGTGAGTCAGTGGGCCGCCGCCGACGGCGTCCCGGTCCTGACCTCCGTCATCGCCGAAAAGATCACCGGCACGCCGGCGCACACCTACGCCCAGTGGGCCGTCGACCACTCCGACGACTTCCGCTGAGCTTGTCGTTGACCTGCGGTGTCGGTGGCGACCCCGGCCGGTCGTGAGGCGTGTCGCTCCAGGGACCGTACGGAGGCGTGTCGGGAGCGGGCCGCCACCGCCGACGAGCTGGTCGAGGTCTACCGCGCCGTCGCGGGCGCCTGCTGAGCCGTGCCGGTACGGAGCCTGAGCGCCGCTGGACGGCATTCGGCTCCGGCGGGTGCGGGCATCGCCTCACGCCTCCGGCGCACACAGCAGCCAGCAGCGGGAAGGGGGAGGGGAGGTGCGCCGCCGTCGCCGTCCGGCGGCCCGGCGGGCTGCGGCGATAGGAAGCAGCCCCGGCTCCCTTCCCGGTGGCGTCGCGCCGAGCGCGGGAGCGCAGTCCGGTTGCGGCCCTTCCCCACCCCCTCTCAGAAAAACGCTTGATGTAGAGCAAGCATTCTTTTAAGAAGGGGTGGGGGAGGCCTCGAACCGGACCGGCATCTACCGCTCCGCGGCATGCTGGCCGCCTTGCGCCGGAGGCGCGAGACGAAGCCCGCACCCGGCGGACGGAGCATGCCGTCCAGCGGTGCTCGTCCGTTACTTCGGCATCGCGCTCTACGCGTCGAACTTCCCAGCGCGTCGAGAGCCCCTGATCCTTGGCGAGATTGGGGCCGGACAGCACCGCGATCCACTCAGCGGGTACGTGGGCGACCTCCTCGATGACGAACGGCCTCCCCGCCCGCATGCCTGTACACGTTGACCAGAAGCTCGGTGACGATCTCCAGGGTGTCGTCGATCAGCTCGTCGAGCCTCCATATCTGGAGGTGGGCCCGCACGGTGCGCCGAACACGCGTTAGTTCCTCCGGCCGGTCGGCCACCCGGTTGGCAACGAAGACCCGGCAGGTCTCGGTGGCCTGCTCGATGGCCCCGGGCAGTTCGGCTCGTTCCAGCGGTCGCGGACGCGGGATCGATCATGGGCACCCAGTAACGGGCCGTCATGGCGACGTCCCAGATGGGGCGGCCCGGGGCCGCGAAGTCGAAATCGATCAGGGTGGCGGGACGGCCGTCACGGAACACGACGTTCTCCGGGCACACATCGTTATGGCACACGATCGTTCCGCGCCCCGGACCTTCCGGATCGGCCAGATCCCGGGGCCACTCGGCGCGACCGTCCACCCCGACGGCCGCACATGCCTCGTGCAGCCGCCGCAGCAGGCTCCCCACCGGCGCCAGGGCGGCCGGCGTCAGCGCCCAGCGCGGAAACGGCGGCAGGGCCACATCGCCGGGGACGAAGATCAGCTGTTCGCGGCCGTCGGCGGTGAGCCGGACCGGGGTGGGAACGCCATCGAAGGGTGCCGTCTTCCGCCTCCGCCGTCATGACGAGCACGCTATCGGCGGATCGGCTCCGAGTCGGCCAGTCCGCTAAGGCCGCAGGATGAGCTTGCCGCGGGTGTGGCCGGTTTCGCTCTGTTCGTGGGCCTTGGCCGCGTCGGCGAGCGGGTAGCTCTGGGCGATGGGCACCCGCAGCTGGCCCGCGGCGGCGAGGCGGGCGTGGCCGGCGAGGGCCTCGGCGGAGAGGGCGTCGCCCGCGGAGAAGGTGACGCCGAGATCCGCGGCCTCCATGTCGGCGATGGTGACGATGCGGTCGGTCGTACCGCCGCGCAGCTCGATGGAGACGGGCAGCGCCCCCTGCCCGGCGGCGTCGTAGACGGCGTCGACGCCGCGCGGGGCGACGGCGCGGACCCGGTCGGCGAGGCCTTCGCCGTAGGCGACGGGGATGGCGCCGAGCGAGCGCAGATAGTCGTGGTTGGCGGGCGAGGCGGTGCCGATGACGGTGGCGCCCCGGGCCACGGCGAGTTGGACGCCGACTCCGCCGACCGCGCCGGCGGCCCCGTGCAGCAGCAAGGTCTCGCCGTCCGTCAGCTGGAGGAGGTCGAGGACGCGCGCCGAGGTCTCGGCGGCCACGGGGAGCGCGGCGGCAGACTCCCAGTCGAGGTCGGCCGGTTTGGGGGCGACGACGGTGGCCAGGGCGTACGCGGCGTAGGCCCCGGTGTCGGTCCAGCCCAGCACCTCGTCGCCCACGGACAGGCCGGTCACATCGGGGCCGACCTCGTCGACGATCCCGGACGCCTCCAGGCCGGGGATCGCCGGGAACTCGGCGGGGCCCATCTGGGGCATCCAGCCACGGCGGATCTTGTAGTCGAGGGGGTTCACGGCCGCGGCCACGACCCTCAGCCGGACCTGCCCGGGGCCCGGGTGCGGCTCCGCCATGTCCCCCAGCCGCAGCACCTCGGGGCCGCCGTACTCCTCGTAGGCGATCGCCTTCATGACTCTCACTCCAAGCTTCATATGGGTACACATCGGGGTTGATCCAACGGCTCCATCCTCGGCCGGGACGCGCTCCGTCCCGCCCCGCCCTTCGGCCGGTTCGACCTGGCCGAAAGGTCAGGCGGGGCGCGGACAGCGCTGTTTACGCTGGCCCACATGGACCTCACCACCGCAGTCGATGTGATCCGGGTACCCCTCGGCGAGATCCTGCCTCGCCTGTCCGCCGCGCTCGTCGAGGCGATTCCGCACGGTGCGGTGGCCGAGTTGTCCAGCAACTGCCCGCACTCGCCGTTCAAGACGTACGTGAATCCGCCCGGCGACCCCGGAGCGCCCATCACCACCGCCGAGGTGGCCGCCCTGCTCCCCCACGCGCTTGGCGAGGGAAGCTGGCAGGGGCGGGCCCGGATGGGCGGCGTCGAGGTGCCCGTCCTGGCCCTGCACAGCGACGTCACCGCGCGAGGTGCGCTGCTCGTCCTCGTCGGGACCGCGGAGAGCCCCGTTCCGGCCGAGCACCTGAGGACGGCGCGCGCCCTGTGGGACCTGGTCACCGCGCACCGGGAGCGGATGGCCTCGGAGGCCGTGCCGGGGCCGCTGGTACAGTCGCGGGCGGCGGCCGCGGCGCGGGCCGCGGCCATCGCCGAGCTGGTCGATGCGCACGGCGCCACCCTCACCGCTCTGCTCGGCGTCTTGCGCAGCCGCGACCTGGACGACCCGACTGCCCGGGCCCGGGCGGTCGACCTGGCCGGCGCCGCACTGGTCGAGCTGCGCGCCGGGTCCGACCGCGACCAGGCGCTGGTGGAGGAACCGGCCGGTGACGCCTTCGCCCGGCTCGCCGAGTCGCTGCGGTCGGCGCTGCGCGGTCTGAACGTACGGCTGGACCTGGGCCCGCCCGGTACGGAGGAGGGCGCGGACCTGCGGCTGCCCGCCGATGTGGCCAACGCGGCGCGCGCGACGGTGCGGGCCGTGGTGCACACCATGCTCGACGAGCAGGGGCACGGCCAGGACGGCGGACGGCAGCCGGTGCGGCGCGTCCATGTCGCCTGGAAGGTCGGTGCGCGCGAGCTGCGCGCCACCGTACGGGACGACGGGCCCGGCGTCCTGAGCCGGACCGCACTGGACGCGCGCCGGGTCGGCGAGCGGCTGGCGGCGCTGGGCGGACACGTGGACGTGGACGCGGTCCCGGAGTGGGGCACCACGGTGACGGCGACCGTGCCGCTGGGGCCGCCGCAGCCGGCCCGCGCGGATCCGCTGGAGGCGCTGGGGGCGCGGGAGCTGGAGGTGCTGGGGCACCTGGCCCAGGGCCGGCGCAACCGGCATATCGCGCAGGAACTGCACATCAGCGAGTCGACGGTGAAGTTCCATGTGGCGAACATCCTGGACAAGCTGGGTGTCGCCTCACGCGGCGAGGCCGCCGCGCTCGCCCATGCATGGGGTGTGAACGGCTCCTGAACCGCTCCGCCGCTCCCCCAACCGGCGCAGCCTCGGGCGCATTCCGGTCGAGCCGGTCCGGCTGAGGCCGGACCGTCGCCGTGCGGTCCCGGCCAGGTCGCCGCCGCGTGCTCCCGGGGAACGCGCTTTCCTCACGCAACAATGAGCCACCGAATGATTACGTGTTGCGACCGGAAGTGCTCGATCGACATGCGTTCCTGACACGCATCGCGTAAGACTCCGTCCGGTATCTGCAACCACGAGCAAGGGAGTGTTCGAAATGCGGAAAACCGCAGGGGCGATCGCTCTGGGCGCCGCCTTGATCTTGAGCAGCGTGGTGGGGACAGGAGCAGGCGGCGTGGCGAGCGCCGCGCCCGCGCAGCCGAGGAGTCTGTACCCGCCCTCGGCGCTGGTGCTCAGCTATGGAGAGGGGGAGGACGCGGGCTCGGCCGCGGTGCGGCGCGCGGTGACGCTGAGCTGTCGCCCCACCTCGACCGGCACCCACCCGACGCCCGATCGAGCCTGCGCCGAACTGCGTGCGGTCGACGGGGAGTTCGGGACGCTGACGGCCAGAACGGAGCACGGTCGAGCCTGTACGAAGGAGTGGCGCCCGGTCACCGTCACCGCCGAGGGGGTCTGGGAGGGCCGCCGGGTCTGGTACGAGCACACCTTCCCGAACCCCTGCCTCAAGAACAACGTCCGGAGCCAGGTGTTCGACTTCTGAGCGCCTGAGCGCCTGAGCGCCTGAGCGCCCTGAGCAGCTGAGCTCGTTGAGTGCCCAAGCGCGTTGAGCGACTGAGCGCACTGACCGGCAGGACCTCCAAGGCCCTGCCGGTCAGTCGCGTCAACCAGTCACCTCTCAGCCGATCTCGGCGCCGTACGCCTGAAGCGCCTCAGGCACCGGCTGGAAGAAGGTTTCACCGCCCGAGGAGCAGTCGCCGCTGCCGCCCGAGGTCAGCCCCAGCGCGGTGTCGTCCGCGAAGAGCGAACCGCCGCTGTCGCCGGGCTCGGCGCACACGGTGGTCTGGATCAGCCCCTCGACCGTGCCCTCCTGGTAGTTGACGGTCGCGTTGAGGCCGGTGACCTCACCGTCGTGCACCTTGGTCGTGCTGCCGCTGCGCTGCACCTTCTGGCCGACCGTCGCATCGCCGGCCTTGGTGATGGACTGCGTGCCGCCGTAGAGGTTCACCTCGCTCGGGTGCGCGGTGTCGCCGGTGTACTTGACCAGCCCGTAGTCGTTGCCGGGGAAGCTGCTGCCCGCGTTCTTGCCGATCTCCGGGCCGCCCTGGGACTCGGACCAGCTGCTGATCGCCTCGGTGCAGTGACCTGCGGTCAGGAAGTACGACTCGCCGCCCTTGACGACGTTGAAGCCCAGCGAGCAGCGCCCGCCCTGGCCCCAGATGGCGTCGCCGCCCGCGATGAAGGTACGGAACGTCCCGGCCGAACGGCGCACCTCGACCTTGTCGCCGAGCCCGTCGGCCACCTTGTTCAGCCGGTCGAGCCGGGTTCCCTCGACCGTGCTGTCGGCCGTGACGACGACCTTGTCGGTCCTCGGGTCGACCGACCACGAGGTGCCGGGGATGGTCGCCTTGTCCTTCAGTACCGCACGCGCCGCGCCGAGCTGCGCCAGCGAGTACTTGACCACCTTGGCCTCGGCCCCGGCCTCGCGCACCTGGTCGGCGGCTGCCTGGTCCAGGACGTTGACCACCAGCTTCTTGGCCTCGGCGTCGTAATACGCCCCGGCCGCGCCGTCCTTGAGGTCGGCGATCAGGGCGGCCGCCGTCTGCCCGGCCTCGGCGGCCGAGAGGGAGGGGGGTGGCGGCGGGGTGGGGGCCGCGTTGGCGGTCTGCAGGGAGATGGCCCCCGCGGCCAGGGCCACGGCGGCGGCGCCGGTGACGGCCATACGTCGCCGGGATATGCGTCGGTGCTTCAACTCAAGCCTCCTGTGGGGGGTTGGGCCCGGCGATGAGGTACGTCGGACCCGGAGGGCTCTTGGCACAGGCGCACCTGCCCAGCGGGGGGCGCGTCCATGCCAAATTGCGCCGACGAGTATTCCGGGGTGCGCGGGGCGCGTACAAGGTCGCGTACACGTCGCACGGAAGATCACGAAAATGCGCCCCGCCGCGCCGGGCACAGCCGTGCGGGCGTACGGCTGTTCGACGCAGGGCTACCGCCGAGGGCCTTACCCCTGCAGACCGATGAGGGCGTTGTACGCCTCTTGGACAAGGGCGTTGCCGGGGCCGGGGGCGGCGTTGGCCAGGGCTACCAGGGCCGTTGCATGGCGCGGGTTGAAGCCGGCGAAGGCCGTGAATCCGCGGGTGGCGCCCGAGTGGTGGTACAGGTCCGAGCCGTCGGGGCGTCGGCGGATGTTCCACACCAGGGACAGGCCACGGCCGTTCGGCAGCCGGACCCGGGGGCGGGTGACATCGCGCAGAGCGGTCCGCAGCGCGGCGGGGACGGCGGTCGAGGCGACGGCCGGGGCGACATCCGGGGCGGGGTCGAGGATGGCCTCGACGAGGCCGAGCAGATCACGCGCGCTGGTGCGGAGGGCTCCCGCGGCGGGCAGGCCGGGGATACGGAAAGCGGGCCGGGCTCGGCCGTACCAGTAGCCGGTGGCCTGCGCGCCCCCTTCGGCCGCCGAGGTGGCGCAGCCGGTGTCCCGCAGCCCGAGCGGCCGCAGCACGCGGGCGTCGAGGAGCGCGGGGTACGGGGTGCCGTCGGCCGCGCCGGTCAGGGCGTGGCCCAGCAGGCCGAGGCCGAAGTTGGAGTAGCGCACACGGGTGCCCGGGGCGGCCCGCAGCCTGGTGCGGGCCAGCGCGCGCAGCACGTCGTCGGAGGTGAAGGCGGCATAGGGGTTGGTGAAGAGGAGTGGCGCCGCCGAGCGGAGCAGTCCGGGCGGGAGGCGCGGCAGTCCGGAGGTGTGGGTGGCGAGATGGGTCAGGGTGATGGCGGTGCCGCCCGAGGGCAGGCGGGTGGCGGCGGGGAGGTGACGGGCGAGGGGGTCGTGGTGGCCCAGGTCGCCGCGGGCCGCCTGTTCGGCCAGCAGCAGGGCGGTGAACGTCTTGGTGAGGGATCCGGCCTCGAAGCGGGTGTCCGCGTCGGCCGGCACATGGCTGTGGTGGGCGATATGGCCGCGTACCACCAGGGCGCGGCGGCCTTCGTGGTGCAGCCCGACCGCGATCGCGCTGGCCCCGGGCGCCGCGGACAGCAGCATGCCGGTCGCCCGGCGCACCACGGCGGGGGCGAGCAGGTGGTCCGCGCCGTCTGCCGGGCCGTCTGCGTGGCTTCCGGTGGGGGTGTGGGTGGTCATACGGTGCCGTCAGGCGTGCCGGGGGCGTCCAGGGCGCGGGCCAAGGCGACGGAGGCGGCGATGGCGGCCACGATGGTGGTGTGCTGATGGTCGTGGAAGCGGGTGACGGTGTCGTCGTCGACGGGCTGGTCGTCGCGGGGCATCAGGCCGTCGGCGTGCTGGAGCTCCGCCAGCCGCCGCCAGTCGTCCACCTCACCGTACGGCTCGGGGAGGCAGCTGCCGACGAGCAGCAACTCGCCCACCAGATCCCACTGGCAGGTCTCGGTCCAGATGTCCGTCCACACCGGAAGCCAGCGGGTGAGGTAGCCGGCCACATCCCCGGGCAGTCCGCCCGGTTGCCGTCCCCAGTCGGTGAGGTGGAAGACGGTGTGGGTGACGCCGTACCCGGTCATCCAGTCGATGTACCAGGGCGCCGGGGTGCCGCCGAGCCAGGTGGCCCGGGTCTGCGTCTGCCAGTCGGGCGCCCCCGCGCCGCGGTCGTGGCCGGTGATGCGCAGGGCGTTGGCGACGGCGAGCCGGCGGTTGGGCACATGCTCGACGACATGGGCGGCGCCCAGCGCGACGTGGTGGGGGATCAGCCGCTCCAGGCCGGGGTGGCGGTAGCCGGCCCGGGCGAAGTGGGCGTATCCCTCGATGGTGTCGGTGGCCAGGGGGTGGCGCAGCAGCCGCTCGTACAGCAGAGCGCCCTCCTTCAGCTGGGCCCAGCTGAAGTCCAGCAGTTCGCGGGCGAGGGTGGCCTCGCGGCTGCCGGCGGTGCCGTCGCGCAGGACCAGGGAGGCGGCCAGCCCGGTCTCCGCGAGTGCCTTGTAGCCGTCTGTGTTCCCGGTGATGTCCCCGCCGTCCAGCGCGCCCAGTTGGCGGTGGGTGTGCAGCCAGCCCAGAGCGCGGGAACGGATGCCATGGGCGACCCCGGCCAGGGCCGTGGCCGTGCTCATGCCCCTCCCTCCCGCTCAGCCCCGGCGCTCATGAGGGCACCTCCAGGCCGAGCATCCGGCGGGCGATCGCCGCGTCCAGCAGACAGCGGTCGTCGCCGCCGCGCAGCGCGATGTCCTCGGCCAGCAGGGCCACATCCAGCGGGAGCGCGACTCCGTCGGCGGCCAGCCAGGCCAGCCAGCGGGTGATACGCGCCGCGGTGGCGAAGTCCCGCCGCAACAGCGCGCGGGTGGCGCCGCGGGACAGGGCCAGGACGCCGGAGCGCGCGGCCTGGTGCACGGGCCCGTCCAGACCGGGCAGCGCCAGCGACGCCAATTGCCCCATCCGCAGCGACCAGGGCACCCAGCCCTCGGCGCCGCCGACCGCACCATCGGCCGAGCGGTGGCGGGGCGCGCTGTCGTCACACGGCGGCGGCCCCTGCGGCACCGGCGCCGCGGCACACCACGGGTCGGGATCGAGCCGGGCCGCCACGGCGACCAGCCCCCAGTCGTTCCAGGCCCGGAGCCACGGCCGCTCCCGCCCGTCCGGTGGCGCGGCGGGCGGGCGGTGTTCGGGAGGCAGCGCCGAGAGACTGAGGCGTACGGCGGCCGACTCCTCCGGCAGCAGGGCCCGGCCGGTCAGCACATACGGGGCCAGCGCATCGGCCCCCAGAACCCGTACGGCGCCCACCGCGACCGCCGCGCTCGATGTCGCCGTCGCGCCGCCTCCCTCGCCGCCTCCGTCGCCTGCTACGGACGGCTCGCGATGCACCGCCTGAGAATCCGCCGCCCGGAGGTGCGCCGCCACGACAGCCGTGCCCCCGGCGCCCCGCAGGGCATCGAGGGCACAGCGCGCCAAAAACTCGGCCGATGCGCTGACAGCAGCGCGTGACCGCTCGGTGATCACCGGCGCCGAGGCTCCTTCGGCTCCTTGGGCTCTTTCGGGGAGACCAGCAAAAAGATGATTTGCCCCACGGCCGGGGTGTGCAGCGGAGCGCCGCTCACCGGCGCCTCAGGCCGTGCCATCAGCCCCTCCAGCAACTCCGCGTGCAGGGTCAGGCCGTCTTGCCGTTGTCTTTCGACCAGCATCGTCACTCCCGGTGAAGAGCGCCAACATTACGTGGATGCCTCCCTATCAAATTAGACGAAAACGCATCAAGCACGACACGACGGCCCAAAAGGGGAAATCGTTAGTCATAACGGCGCACAGCAGAGCCGGCGGTCCGTCGATGCGGACCACCGGCTCTGTTGCGCCTCTGGTGCGGGGATCAGCTCCGGCGGGTCACGGTCTCGGGGCTCGCCTCCGTACGCACTTCACGGCGCGGACGGGGCTCGGCACGGGGCTCGGTCGGCTCGACCAGTTCGGGCATGCCGGAGGATGCCGCGGCGGCCGGCCGATCCGCGGGCTGATCCGTCGGCCGATCCGCGGGCCGGGGCTCCGGGGCGGCGCGGGTGCCGTCGGGCTGGGGCGCCTCCTGGCCCTTCTCGAGGAAGCGCAGCAGCTCCACGGGGATGGGCAGCACCAGCGTGGAGTTTTTCTCGGCAGCCACCGCCATCACGGTCTGCAGCAGCCGCAGCTGCAACGCGGACGGCGTGTCGGACATCTGCGCGGCCGCCTCCGCAAGCTTCTTGGATGCCTGCAGCTCCGCGTCCGCGTTGATGACGCGGGCCCGCCGCTCCCGGTCGGCCTCGGCCTGGCGGGCCATGGAGCGCTTCATGGTCTCCGGCAGCGAGACGTCCTTGATCTCCACCCGGTCGATATGCACGCCCCACCCCACGGCCGGGCTGTCGATCATCAGCTCCAGGCCCTGGTTCAGCTTCTCGCGGTTGGACAGCAGATCGTCCAGGTCGCTCTTGCCGATGATCGAGCGCAGCGAGGTCTGGGCCATCTGGGAGACCGCGAAGCGGTAGTCCTCGACCTGGATGATCGCGTCCGCCGGGTCCACGACCTTGAAGTAGACGACCGCGTCGACCCGCACGGTCACATTGTCCCGGGTGATGCCCTCCTGTGCGGGCACGGGCATGGTCACGATCTGCATGTTCACCTTGCGGAGCCGGTCGAAGCCCGGAGCGATCATCGTGAACCCTGGGGGCCGGATCCCCGACCGCAGCCGACCGAGCCGGAGGACCACGCCCCGCTCGTACTGCTTGATCACGCGCGCCGCCGCCATCGCATAGACGGCCCCGCACGAGAGCACGACCGCGCCTGCTGTCACAAGCTCCTGCACCATCACGGCCACCTGCCTGCCGTATCGCGAGCGATGCCCCATTTGGGGCGTTGTTGTCAACGATAGTCCCGCCCCGGCGGGCCGGGGAGGGATGCGTCGGCAACCGAAATCGCCCGGGAACGACAGGAACCCCCGCCCGGAGGACCGGGCGGGGGTCACGGGGCTCGGCCGGGCAGCCGGCCGTGGGTCGGTACGACCGTGGGGATCCGTACCGGCCGTGGATCGGGTGGATCAGCGGATCAGCAGTCGATCAGCGGATCAGCGGTCGATCGGCGGATCAGTAGACGCTCACGCCGTACGCGTTCAGCGCCTCGACGACCGGCTGGAAGAAGGTCGTACCGCCGGAGGTGCAGTTGCCGCTGCCGCCGGAGGTGAGGCCGAGGGCGGTGGTGCCGGCGTACAGCGGGCCGCCGCTGTCGCCGGGCTCGGCGCAGACGGTGGTCTGGATCATGCCGTAGACGATGTCACCGCCGCCGTAGTTCACCGTGGCGTTCAGCGCGGTGACCCGGCCGCTGTGGATGCCGGTGGTGGAGCCGCGGCGGGTGACCGTCTGGCCGACGGTGGGGTTGGCGGCGCTGGTGATGTCCTGGCTGCCGACGGTGCCGGCGGGGGTCACCGAGCCGCTGTACCGGACCAGACCGTAGTCGTTGGTCGGGAAGCTGGAGCCGGCGGTGGGGCCGATGGTCGTGGTGTGGCCGGAGTTGCTCCACCAGGTGCCCGCGCCGTCGGTGCAGTGACCGGCGGTGACGAAGTAGTTGGCACCACTGCTGTTGCGCACGTTGAAGCCGAGGGAGCAGCGCCAGCTACTCGCGTAGATCGCGTCTCCGCCGGAGATCAGCTTGTTTATCTTGCCCGGGGTGCGCTTGATCTCGATTGCGTCGGCGTTCGCGCCGGCGGTGCTCTTGATCTTGGAGATCTCGGCCTGCGAGACGGTGCTGTCGGCGGTGACCACAAGGGTGTTGGTCGCCTTGTCGACATACCAGGCGGTGCCCGCGACATCGGCCTCGAGCACGGCGCTGCCGGCCGCCTTGGCCTCGGCCGCGGTGGTCTTGGGAGTCGCGTCGTTTCCGGCGTAGGCGGGGGCGGCGAGCGCCGTCCCGGCCACCAGCGCCGAGGTGGCGGCGACCAGGGCGAGACGTCTCGCGTGCTTGCTGTGGGGGGCGTTGCGCTTGATCCTCAACTCTTCCTCCGAGGGAATCGGGGGTCCGCTTGGGTGGGCAGGCCCGTGAGGCGCAGTCAATGAGCACACGAACGGGAACGCCGCGGTCGTTTCCGACGTGCTCCTGACAAGCGCTCCCGGAAGTATTCGTGGAGTCAACCAAGGTGCGCAAGAGGTCAATTAAAAAAGTCGTCGGCACAAGTCGCATGGCCCCGGCGGCTTCCGGCCACCGGGGCTGTGCACCCATCCCCTCGGGTACCTGGTTGGACGAGTCGGCGGGGGATCAGGTTCCGCCCTCTGCCGACGACTTCGCCCGGGGCCGTGAAAGACCGAGATGTTCGCGCAGCGTTACCCCCTCGTACCGGGTCCGGAACGCACCGCGCTCCTGGAGCAGCGGCACCACCCGGTCGACGAACTCGTCGAGCCCGCCGGGGGTCAGATGCGGTACGAGGATGAAGCCGTCGGCGGCCCCGGCCCGTACGAAAGCGGCCATCTCCTCGGCGACCGCCTCCGGTGTGCCGATGAAGGACTGCCGTCCGGTCGCCTCGATGACGGTCTGCCGGATGGACAGCCCCTTCTCCTCCGACAGCGCGCGCCACTTGGCGGCCAGGGCGCCCGGATCGCCATGCCGCACCCGGCCCTGGACCCGTTGGGAGTCGGGGTCCGGGTCGATGTCCGGAAGCGGCCCGTCCGGGTCGTAGCCGGACAGGTCGACGCCCCAGATCTGCTCCAGGGTGAGGATCGCGGTCTGCGGGGAGACCTGCTGCCGGCGGATCTCGGCGGCCTTCTCCTGCGCCTCGGCCGCGGTGTCCCCGAGCACGAAGGTCACCCCGGGCATGATCTTCAGATCCTGCGGATCGCGACCGTAGTCGGCCAGCCGCCGCTTGACGTCGGCGTAGAAGGCGCGGCCCGACTCCAGCGTGCCGTGCCGGGTGAAGATGATGTCGGCGGCGGACGCGGCGAACTCGCGCCCCTCGTCGGAGTCCCCGGCCTGGATGATCACGGGGTGGCCCTGTGGGCTCCGCGGCACGCCGAACCGCCCCGAGATCCGGAACTGCGGCCCGGTGTGGTCGAAGGCGCCAGGGGCGCCGCCGTCCGGCCAGGAGTCCCACAGCTCGCGCGCCGTGGCGACGAACTCCGCGGCCCGGGCGTAGCGGTCGGCCCGGTCGAGATAGCCGCCGCGCCGGAAGTTCTCGCCGGTGAAGGCGTCGGAGGAGGTGACCACGTTCCAGGCCGCGCGGCCGCCGCTGAGGTGGTCGAGCGAGGCCAGCCGACGGGCGAGTTCGTACGGCTCGTTGAAGGTCGTGTTGACCGTGGCGGCCAGGCCCAGCCGCTCGGTGACGGCGGCCAGCGCGTTCAGCACCGTGATCGACTCCGGCCGGCCGACCACGTCGAGGTCGTGGATGCGGCCGTTGTGCTCGCGCAGCCGCAGCCCCTCGGCGAGGAAGAAGAAGTCGAACAGACCGCGCTCGGCGGTGCGCGCGAGGTGTTCGAAGGAGGAGAACTCGATCTGGCTCCCGGACCGCGGGTCCTGCCAGACCGTGGTGTTGTTGACGCCCGGGAAGTGCGCGGCCAGGTGCATCGTCTTCGCCGTTCCGTCGCTCATCGGACCATCTCCCTCGGCTGCGCGTATCGGTTGGCCGGGCGGGTCAGGCCCAGGTGGTCGCGGAGTGTGGTGCCGGGGTAGAAGGTGCGGAAGAGCCCGCGGTGCTGGAGCAGCGCCACCGTGCCGTTGACGAAACGCTCCAGGTCGAGGCGCGGTACGACGGGCGTGATGTGGAAGCCGTCCACGGCCCCCGCCCGGTGCCAGCGCGCGATCAGCTCCGCGAGGTCGACCGGGCCGCCGCGGTACAGCGGGAGTCCGTCGGCCCGTGCGGTCAGCGGGCCGCTGGGCGGCGGGAGTTCGGAGGCCGGTTCGCCCTCGCACAGGTCGACCGCGAGGGCGGCGAGCACGGTGAGCGCGTCCTCGTCGCGGCCGTACGCCACCGCGCGCCGCCGCAGCTCGTCGCGGATCGCGCCGGCCGCCTTGGGCGTGGCGGCCCGTACGTACGCCACATCGGCGTGCCGGGCCGCGGTCCGCCGGGCGACCGGGTCGGTGGCGTCGACCACGACGACCGGGTGGCCCTGGGGCGGCCTGGGCACGATGGACGGGCCGCGCACGCTGAACCGGGCGGACTCGAAGTCGACATAGTGCAGTTTGTCGCGGTCGACGAAGCGGCCCGTGGCCTCATCGCGGATCTCGGCGTCGTCCTCCCAGCTGTCCCACAGCCGGGCGGCGACGTCCGCGACCTCCCCGGCCTCCGCCCACAGCTCCTCGGCGGGGGCGGCGGTGCGGCGGCCGATCAGCCGGGCCTCCGCCTCGGCCGGCGACACCTCGGCCCGCCAGCCCGCCCGGCCGTGGCTGACCCAGTCCAAGGTGGCCACGGCGCAGGAGAGGTGGAACGGCTCGGTGTGGGTGGTGGTGACGGTCGGCACCAGGCCGATCCGCCCGGTGTCGGGCGCCACGCGCGAGAGCACCGCGAGCGCGTCGAGCCTGCCCTGCCGCTCCCCCGGTGGGCCCAGGGAATCGTCCAGGGTGATGAAGTCGAGCATGCCGCGCTCGGCGAGGCGCGCGAGCTCGACGAAGTACGGCGCCCCGTACTGCCCGGTGCCGTCGATGGCGGCGGCCAGGTGGAGCAGTCGGGGCCGGGGCGCGGGGCGGGCCCCGTAGGGGTGCGGGGCGCGGTGGTGCGGGGCGGGAGGAGGCTGGGATTCGGCCATGGTCAGGGGCCTTCCTGATGAGGGGTCGACGGTTCAGCGGGCCTGGGCTCGGACAGCGAGCGAGGCGTGCGGGGCGCCTGAGGCGTGCGGAGCCTGCGGGGCCTGCGGAGCCTGCGGAGCCTGCGGAGCCTGCGGAGCCTGCGGGGACAGGGAACGGAGCAGCGACAGCAGGGCGCGCGCCGTCGCGTCGTTCTGCCGGAAGACGGGCGCGTTCGTACGGGGCCGGGCGAACCCCCCGGAGCCGCGGGCGTCGGTGTGCGGGCCGAGCGCGAAGCGGCGCTGGTGGGGGCGGCCGGCCCGGTCCAGGATCCGGCCGTCGTCGGGGCTGACGGCGAGCAGCCCGGCGGGGGTGGCGGCGGCGCCGTCCCGGTGCAGCGAGCGCAGCAGCGCGTCGCGGGTGTGCGCCACGGTCGGCTCCGGCAGCCGGGCCTCGACCAGCGCACGGGCCTCCACCGCCGGGCCCGCCACCCCGGCGCCGCTCGCCCGGAAGACCTTGCGCAGCGGATCGGCGACCACCCGCAGCTCCGGGCCGAGGAAGCGCACCACGCCGGCGCGGGAGAGCGCGAGCAGTTGGCGCAGCCGGGGGCCGGGCGGGCCGGAGGCGAGGTAGCTGAAGAAGCCGTGCCACTGGCCGCCGATGTCGCCGAGCCGCGTCAGCTGGCCGTATACGGACAGCAGGGCGAGGAAGACCGCGAGGTCGGGGCTGTGGCCGGGGTCGTGGCGGCGGGCGAGATCGGCCTCGATATGCGCGCGCAGGCCCTGCTCCAGCGCCTCGTGGCTCGCGAACCGCCGCCCGGCCAGGGGCCGGTCGAGGGCGTCGAGGTCGAGCCGGTCCGCCGGGTCCGGGACGGCGGCCGCGACCAGGGCGCGCAGTCCGGGGCCGCCGGGCGGGCAGACGGCGTAGCGCTCCTCGAAGTCCGGCCAGGGCATCGCCGTACGGTCGGCATGGGCCGTGAACAGCCGGTGGTAGTGGGCGAAGCCGAGCTCCTTGGCGATCAGCGGCCAGATGTCGCGGCGGTAGTCGGGCCGGCCGGGGCGCCGCAGCAACTCCTCGACCTGGGCCGGTCCGAAGAACCGGGGCAGCGGTGGGCGTTCGCCCCGCCATCCGTAGCCGATCTTGGCGCGGTACGGGACGCCGCGCCGCGAGCCGACGTGGAGCACCGGCTCGCGGCCGGAGGGCCGGTACGTCAGCTCCCCGGCGCCGTCGCCCCCCTCGTCGTAGCGTCCGCCGCGCCCCTCGGTGAGCAGAACCATCAGGTCCACGAAGGCGAGCCCGAAGCCGCGCACGATCACCGGCTCGCCGGGGCGCAGTCGGCTCAGGTCGCTGTCGGCGGTGAACTCCGGCGGCAGATGGACGAGTCCGTGTTCGGCGGCGAAGGCGGCCAGCGCCCGCTGCTCTTGGTCGGGTTCGGCGTCGAGGTGGCCGAGGGCGAGCACGACGGCGTCGGCGGCCAGCGGGGTGGCCCGCCCCTCCAGCCACACCTGCTGCACCCCGTCGCGCGGGCCGGTGATCCGTACGGCGCGGCAGGGGTGCCGGTGGACCGTGACGGCGGGCGGCAGGGCGGCCACCGCGCGCTGGTGCACCCAGGCCAGATACGCGCTCTGCAGCCGTCTGCTGGCGAAGCCACGGCCGGTCAGCGCGGCGGCTTCGGCGGCGAGTTCGGGGGAAAGGTCAGGCGAAAACTCGGGGTGGTCAGGCGAAAACTCGGGGGGAAACCCGGGCGCGGGGCCGTCGGGGAGCGCCCCGGCGCGGGCGCGCTCAGCCCACTCGGCGAGAGAGGGTCCGGGGCGGACCGGGCCGTCCTGCTCGACGGTCTCGTCCGAGAACACGGTGACGTCCTCGGCCATAGAGTTCATCCACAGCAGCGGCGACTGGTCCGGGCGCCAGATCCGGCCGCCGCCGGGCGGATGCGGATCGATCAGGTGCAGGTCGAGAGGGGCGGCCTCGCCGTACAGCTCGGGGGCGTTGGCGGCGATGCGCTCCACGAGGCCGGTGCCGCGGGGGCCCGCACCGACGATCACAAGGGCGGGGGGGCGGGAGGGAAGGTCCGGTCGCACGGACATGCGGAAGGCTCCGTCGGTTCGTCACCGAACACGCCAGTGGCCTTCACACCCGGCCGCGCCCCTCAGCACGGCCTGTTGCCGAGGCTAAGCCGTCCCCACGTCCCGTTGTCAAGGTTGTCCGAACTGTGGGCGGCGCGTCTCATGGCCAGTTGACGCGGAACCGCAAGGCTGTTCCACTTGGGCCATGCAGCCACGTCAGCGACTGATCACGCGCGGACACATCGACTTCGGTCGGGTGTGGTCCGCGTCCTGTTCGGGTTCCTGTACGGGCTGACCGCCGCCTCCGCCGCTCTGGCGTCCCGAGGCGTTCTCATCTGCTCCGGCTGCCCGCCGCCCGCTGTCCGGGTTCGGCGCCCGCCTTACCCATTCCCCCAGTTCACCCAGTACGCGCGCCTTCACCCACGCTTCAGCGCTTCCCCTCCCCTCGCGCTTTTCAGCCCGCCTAGCAATCACAGCTGCAGTCACAGCAGTCGCAGCTACAGCAGTTACCACAACAATCGCCACAGTCACAGCAGTCACAGCAGTCGCTGCAGTCATCGCACTTATGGCACCAGCCCTCGCGCGGCTCACCGGTCCACGGGTCGTCGTACGGGTTCTTGCAGCACACCTGACAGGTGCAGAAGAGCCCGGTCCACACCGCGCAACCGGCTATCAGCCCGCGCCGCCTGCGGTTCGGCGGCTCGGGCGGGACGCCCCCGGGGCCGCCCGGACCGGGCCCGTACGGGTTGTTGATCCAGGGCGACTGCGGCGGCGGCGCACCCTGCGCGGCGTGCGGGGCATGCGCGGCAGAAGGCCCGTGCGAGCAGGACGTGGTGCCGAACGCCCGGTCCACCGCGCGCCGCAGCTCATGCGCCAGCAGCACATGGGCGAGCTTGCCGTTCTCGAACTCCGCCTCGCGCAGCGCGAGACGCACCCCGTGCACCGCGTCGTCGCACAGCCTGCGCACCTCGGCCAGGTCCGTACCGGTGGCCGTGATCGGGTTCCAGGCCCCGGCCGCGGTGTCCTCGGCCAGGTCCTCCACCGCGTCCAGCAGATGCGCGAGCCGGCCGAACAGCCGCCCCGCCTCCTCCAGCGGCGCCCGGTTGCCGGGCCGCTCGGCCAGTATCGCGGTGTGTCCGAAGGCCGCGGCGGTCGCGGTCTCGGTCGGCTCGGTGACGGTCAGCAGCGGGGTGCCGAGGCCCGCCGCCCGCTCTATCCCCTCCTGACGGCCGACCGCGTCCAGCAGCACGGCCGTGTCGAAGCCGAGCTCCGCACCGCTGCGGGCGCCCGCCCGGTCCCATCCGGCGGCGACCCGGCGGGCGGCCACGGCGACCGGCCGGCGCGCCAACGCCCCGTCCCCGTCGGCCACATGGTCGCGTATCTTCGCCGAGGCCAGCACGAGGGAAACGGTGGCCGCCAGCCGCGCGCCCTCGCCCTGGGCGACCGACGCGCTCCGCATTCCGCGCAGCGGACAGGGCCCGGCGGTGCGCCGCCATCCCTCCGTACGCCGCGACTGGGCCTCCACGAGCACCGACACGACCAGTCCGTCGTAATTGGTGGCGACCCGCGCGAACTGGCCACGGGCTCCGCGCAACGCGAGGCACAACCCGCACAGATGCGCCATCCACTCGGTGCGCAGGTTTTCCGACAGCCGATGCCGACAAGGGCGGATAATGCCAAACAACTTTCTCCCCGTTCACCCATACGTCCCCGGCGTCACCCGTCCGGCCCGGCGGAGTCTACCCATCGCCTCGTCAGGGCCTGCTAGCAGGAGGAACTCTGATTCGTCGCCATACGTTGTGCACCAGTACCGTCACGAATCCCCTGTGCGGCCGCAATCCACGTGGCACACCTTCTGCATCATGGACGACGATAGAGGGGGCAGGTGCAGTACAGAGAGCGGCAGTGAAAGGAGGCGTCCATGGGATCGGTGCGCAAGGCGAGTGCTTGGCTTGGCCTCGTCGACGACAGCGATGACGAGCGCTACTACGACGACGACTACGCCGAGGGACCCGAGCCCGGCGACGCCTGGGTGACCGACCCGCGGGTGCGGGTGGCCGACCAGGCCGCGCGGGACGAGGGCACCCGTATCGCCACGGTCACCCCCGAGAGCTTCCGGGACGCGCGCGGCATCGGCGAGATGTTCCGGGAGGGCGTGCCGGTCATCGTCAATCTGACGACCATGGAGCCCGCCGACGCCAAGCGCGTCGTCGACTTCGCGGCCGGGCTGATCTTCGGGCTGCGCGGCTCGATCGACCGCGTGGCCAACCGCGTCTTCCTTCTGACGCCGCCGGACTACGAAGTCCTCAGCGCCAACAGACACCACGCCACCGGCTTCTTCAACCAGAGCTAGGCAAGGCCGCTCACCGGACCGCGCTCAGCGGAACGCGTCCAGTCCGGTGAGCGCCTTGCCGAGCACCAGTTGGTGCATTTCGACGGTGCCCTCATAGGTGAGCACCGATTCCAGATTCGTCGCGTGCCGCATCACCGGGTACTCCAAGGAGATCCCGTTGGCGCCCAGGATCGTCCGGGCCGTGCGGCAGATCTCGATCGCCTCCCGCACATTGTTGAGCTTGCCGAAGCTGACCTGCTCGGGGCGGAGCGTTCCGGCGTCCATACGCATTCCCAGGTGATGGGCCAGCAGCACCCCCTTGTGCAGTTCGACCGCCATATCGGCGAGCTTGGCCTGGGTGAGCTGGAAGCCGCCGATGGGCCGGCCGAACTGCTCGCGGGATCCCGCGTACTCCAGCGCCGCCTCGAAACACGCCCGGGCCGCGCCCATCGATCCCCAGACGATGCCGTAGCGGGCGTGGCTCAGACAGCTGAGCGGGCCGCGCAACCCGGTGACCTCCGGCAGCACGGCGTCGGCGGGCAGCCGCACCTCGTCCATCACCAGCTCGCTGGTCACCGAGGCGCGCAGCGACCACTTGTGCCGGATCTCAGGGGCCGAGAAGCCGGGGGTGTCCGTCGGCACGACGAATCCCCGGATCCCCTCGTCCGTACGTGCCCAGACCACGGCGACCCCGGCCACCGAGCCGTTGGTGATCCACATCTTGCGGCCGGTGAGCACCCAGTCGGAGCCGTCCCGCTTGGCGTAGGTGCGCATCCCGGCCGGGTCCGAGCCGTGGTCGGGCTCGGTCAGCCCGAAGCAGCCGATGGTCTCGCCCGCGGCCATCGGGGGCAGCCACCGCTCCTTCTGCTCCTCCGAGCCGAAGCGGTGGATGGCGTACATGGCGAGGGAGCCCTGTACGGACACCAGGGAGCGGATCCCCGAGTCGGCGGCCTCCAGCTCCAGGCAGGCCAGCCCGTACTGGACGGCGCTCGCGCCCGTACAGCCGTATCCCGTCAGCGACATGCCGAGCGCCCCGAGGGAGCCGAGCTCGCGGGCCAGCTCCCGGATGCCGGGCAGTTCGCCGCGCTCGTACCAGTCGGCGATCTGCGGCAGGACGCGGGTGGCGGCCCACTGGCGGACGGTGGTGCGGACGGCGAGGTCGTCCGGGGCGAGCAGGTCGTCGATCCCGAGCGGGTCGGCGGGGTCGAACGGCGGCAGGCTGCGGGTGGCGCCCTCGGACATGGTTCGGCCTCCGGTTCCGGTGCGGTTCGGGTCGGCTGCGTTGGGGTCGTTGAGCTGCGTCGGGGTGCGGTCTCGGTGCCGCCGGGGTGATCGTTCCGGTCGGATCCGACGCTACGGCCGGGTAATCCCCGGCGTCCAGACCGCGCCCGGCCGCCCGGCGGCGCGGATGCGGCGGCCGGAGGGAACCGCCGTCAGCCGGAGGTCTCCGCGCCGACCGCCGCACGGTCGGCGCGGTCGGGGCCGACGCGGTCGGGGCGGTTCGGGCGGGGCACCCGCGCGGTGCCCGTGTCCTGCGCCGCGTCGTGGGCTGTGTCCGGGGCCGGGGCCGGCTCCAGGTCATGCCCGGTGCCGGGATTCGCCGTATGCCCGGCATCGGTACCGCGTCCGGCGTCCGCCCCGCGTCCGGCGTCCGCCCCGTGCCCGGCGTCCGCCCCGTGCCCGGCGTCCGCCCCGTCCTCGTCGGGCGCGCACTCCATCGACTTCGGCAGCCGCAGCGCCGCCAGCGCCCCCACCAGCAGCAGACCGGCGCTGACCACCAGCGTGACATGCAGACCGTGGACGAAGGACTCGCGCGCCACCGCGCGCAGCGACTCGCCCTCCTTGCCGCCGAGCCGGTCGGAGACCTTGTAGGCCGCGCCGAGCGACGCGCTCGCGGCCTCGCTCGCGGACTCCGGGACGCCCGCGGCGTGGGAGACGCCGGGCGCGTAGGTGGCGTTCATGACGCTGCCCAGGAGGGCGATGCCGATACCGGCGCCGAGTTGGTACGAGGTCTCGCCGATCGCGGCCGCGCCGCCCGCGGACTTGACCGACGCCTCGTTGAGCATCGATTCGTACGCGCCGAAGAGCGTGGTCTCCAGGCCGAAGCCGAGGAAGAGGAAGGCGCCGACCAGGACCGCCGGCCGGTCGGCCTGGCCCATGACGACCAGCGAAAGGACGGCCGCCGCGGTGAGCGAGAAGCCGAAGGCGACCATGGTGCGGGGGCCGAGCCGCTGCAGCATCCGGGACCCGGCGAGCCCGGCGGCCATGGCGGCGAGGGTGAGCGGCAACAGCCGCATGCCCGTCTCGAGCGGCGTGAGGCCGAGGACGAGCTGCAGATACTGGGCGGCTATGAGCTCCAGGCCGACGAGCGCCAGCAGGGCGAGCACGATACAGCCGACGGAGATGGAGAACGCGGGCCGGGTGAACAGCCGCAGATCGACCAGCGGATGCTTGCGGCGGCGCTGCCGGCGTACGAAGAGCACCAGCAGGACCACGCCGAACAGCGTCGGCGCGGCGGTGAGGGGATCCAGCAGGGCCGCGCCGCTGCCCACCCGCTTGACGCCGAAGACCACACAGAACAGCCCGCAGGCGGCCATGATCGCGCCCAGCACGTCCCAGGGGCCGTCGCGGTCGCCGGTGGACTCCGGCAGCAGCCAGCGGCCGACGGGCAGGGCGACCGCCATCAGCGGGATGTTGATGAGGAAGACCGAGCCCCACCAGAAGTGCTCCAGCAGGAAGCCCCCGAGCAGCGGCCCGACGGCCGCGCCCACGGCGGCCACCGCGCTCCAGACGCCGATGGCCAGGGCGCGCTCGCGGCGATCCGGGAAGACCTGGCGCAGGATCGACAGCGTCGCGGGCATGATCATCGCGCCACCGACGCCCAGCAGGGCGCGGGCCACGATGAGGACCTTCGGGTTGCCGGCCTCGGCGGCGAGGGCGGAGGCCGCGCCGAAGAGGGCGTAGCCGAGCAGCAGCACCCGGCGGCGGCCGACCCGGTCGCCGAGCGTGCCGAACAGGATCAGCAGGGAGGCGCAGACCAGCGGGTACGCGTCGACGATCCACAGCAGCTCGATCGAGCCCGGCCGCAGGTCCTCGGTGACGGCGGGCACCGCGACATGCAGCACGGTCGCGTCGACGGCGACCAGCAGCAGGCTGACGCAGAGCACGAGGAGCACGATCCAGCGGTGGGCTCCGCCGTCCGCGTCGGTGCCGCGCCACTGCCGGGGAACGCCCGTCGTCCGTCGTTTGCCGGCCGTGGTCGTCCCGGACATAAACCGCACCTCCCTGTCGTGCGCTCGCGGCCCCACGGGAGCGGGACGTCGCAGGCTGAGGACGTCCGGCGACCCGGCGGCGAGGGCGAGTGAATGGTCAGCGTACGCGAGTCGTCACGCGGGTCGTGTGGCCCATCCCATGTTGAGACCCACGTCGCAGGGGTGAACGAAGGCGTACGTTCCGGTGTCCCCCATTTGTCCCTCCCGTTTTTCCCCCGAGCCCCGTCCCCACCGTCTCGCCCCCACACCTCGTCCCCCGCCGCACCGCCCCTTCGGCCCCGGTCGGCCGACCAGGTCGCATGGCTGGGCGCCTGGATAATCGGGTCCGTGACCGGACTCGCCCAAACCGACCCCCCGGCCGGAAAACACGACGACCGGACGGGCCGTGCGGTTCCCACCACGCTGCGCCGGGCCGCTCCGGCGCTGCTGGCGTATACGGGGACGCGGCTGCTGGGCGTCCTGGTTCTCGCGATCTGGTCGTCGGCGACGGGCAAGAGCTGGCACACGCTGCTCTCCGGGCGCTGGGACGCCGTCTGGTACTCGCGCATCGCCGAGGAGGGCTACGGCTACACGCTCCGGCTGCCCGACGGCTCGGTCCACTCCGACCTGGCCTTCTTCCCGCTGCTGCCCTGGCTGGAGCGGCTGATCTCGGCCCTGACCCCGCTGGACGCCGCCGCCGCGGGCCTGGCGGTGAGCTGGCTCGCGTCGCTGTTCGCCGCGTGGGGGATCTTCGCGATCGGCGACCGGCTGCGCGGGCGGCGCGTGGGCACGGCGCTGGTGGTGCTGTGGGCAGTGCTGCCCGTCAGCATCGTGCAGTCGATGGCGTACTCCGAATCGCTGTTCACCGCGCTGGCCGCCTGGGCGGTGTACGCGCTGCTCACCGGGCGGTGGGTATGGGCCGGGTCACTGGCGGCACTGGCCGGGCTGACCCGGCCGGTGGGGGCGGCGGTGATCGCGGCGGTGTGGATCACGGCGGCCGCGGCCCTGCTGCCCGCCGGGCGGTGGCGGCTCGCCTGGCGGCGCCTCGTAGGGCGCGAGCACCGGCGGGTGCTGCTCGGCGTGGCCCTCGCACCGCTCGGCTGGCTGGGCTATGTGGTGTGGGTGGGGGTGCGGACCGGCAGCGTCACCGGCTATCTCGACGTCCAGGGCGGCTGGCGGAACGGATTCGACGGCGGTGTGGCCTTCGCGCGCTTCACATGGGACCTGCTGGCGGGGCCGGGCTTCGCGGCCGGGCTGGCGATGCTGATCGGCGTGGCCCTGCTGATCTGGGTGTTCATCCGGTGCGTACGGCGGCGCGACCCGCTGCCGCTGCTGGTGTACGCCGGGGTGGTGCTGACCCTCGCGCTGACCGCGAAGGGCTACTTCGGCTCCAAGCCGCGGCTGCTGCTCCCCGCCTTCCCGATCCTGCTGCCGCTCGCGGCCGCCCTCGCACGCCTGCGTACGGCCAGGGCCGCGCTGATCCTGGGGTCGGTGGGGCTCGCCTCGGCGGCGTACGGGGCCTTCTGGCTGAACGGGACGGGGCCGCCGTGAGGGGGCGGCGGGGCGGCCCGGCGGCCGGGCGACGGCTGGGGAAACTCCAAGGAACACCCCGGCTAATCGCCGATAAACGACCCTGTAAGAATTCCATAAAGAAGTCGGGGAGCCACTTCGGGAACGCGGCTCCCGGAAAAGCCGCGACCACCCGGGGATTTCGGCCCGAATGGCGAGTTCAAAAACCCCGGGCGAGACACACTCCACATCACATCGTCATCACAAAGCGACGTGATCGACCGAAGCGGCCTGTCACGCAATGTAACGTCGATTGAGTGCGTACCGATGACAAGCTCCCTCAGGTGAAGGGGCGCCCGACCGATCCGGCGCGACCGCGCATGACCCGAACACGCCGCTGGCTGCTCGGGTCCACCGTCGCTGTGTACGCGGCGACGGTGATCGGGGTGCTCACCACCTCGTGGCTGGTGCGGCTCGACTGGCAGGTCATGCTGTTCCGGCCGTACAAGCACTGGCCGGAGATCCACACCTTCCTGGACTACTTCGTGGTCATGGGCCAGCGCGGCCCCACCGCGGTGGCGGTGACCGCCTGGATCGGCTGGTGCTGCTACCAGCAGCGCACCCTGCGCCCGCTGATCGTGCTGGGGACCTCCCTGCTGCTGCTCAACATCACCGTCGGGTCCGTCAAGCTCGGCCTCGGCAGGCTCGGTCCGCACTACGCGACCAGCGTCGGCTCCAATGAGATGTGGGGCAACGGCGATATATTTCCTTCGGGTCACACCGCGAACGCGGTGGTCACCTGGGGTGTGCTGGCCTATCTGGCGACCACTCCGCACGCCCGCAGGATCGCGTCGGTCATCGCGGCGATCTTCGCGTTCGGCGTCGGCATGACCACCGTCTACCTCGGCACCCACTGGGTCAGCGATGTGGTGCTCGGCTGGGCGGCCGGGGTGCTGGTGCTGCTGGCGCTGCCGTGGCTGGAGCCGGCGATGGCGCGCGCCGAGGTGCTGCTGCGCGCCATGTACCGCAAGGTGCTCGAGTACCGGGACCGGGCGTCGGCGCCGCGGCCGCTGTCGCGGCCGGTGGCCGGTTCGGCCCTGGCCACCCCGCGTACGGCGCACGACGACGAGCTGCCGGCCCGCGAGACGGTGGGTGTCGGCGGCCGGCCGAGCGGTGTCGCGGCGCACATGTCCGAGGCCCGGCCGCACCACCCGCTGCGCCCGCATCCGATCCGCACCGAGCGGGCCGGCGCCCCGGGCGGCAGCCGCCGCCCGCCGCACGCCGACCGGGTGCCGCGCGCCACGGCGCCGCTGGGCCCGACCGCGGGCCGCGGGCGCGCGGCCAGCACCGGCGGCTGATCCGCCGGTACGGCCGCTGGGCCCGCGGGGACGGTACGCACGCCTCTCCCCCAGCCCCGCCGCCCACCGATCGCGCTGAGCCGAACGCACCACGGCCCCGGACGCTCCTGCCGAGCGTCCGGGGCCGTCGCCGTATCAGCCGCCTCGACCGGCTCGGCCGCCTCGGCGGGTGCGCCCTGCCGTCACCCCTTCCAGCAGCGCTTCACGGCGTCGTCGGCCACCTCGAAGTTGATCCTCCCCCGCAGATACTCCATGGTGATGATCGCGCCCGTTGGAAGTGTGCGCACGGTGCTCCAGCCCCGCTCACGAGCGCGCTCCTGGGCGGTCCGGGCGTCGAGGCCCACATAGCTGTCGAGATCGTCGTCGGGTTCGGCGGAGGGCGTCGGTACAGGTGCCATAACGCCACCGTATGCGCCGTGACCCGGCGGTGGAACCCGACTCTCTCCGACCGCTGACACATACTCACCCGTACCGTGTCCCTCACTCGTCACACTTGTGTCACAGAAAACACGCCCGGGTTTGTTTCCTTCTCTGTCACTCGTCCGTGTTCCGTGTTGACGGCACGAAGGTGACGGCGAGTTTCCGCCGATTTCCCCGGCAAATCTCTCGCATTGACGCCGCTCCGGTATTGGCGGAGACCGGCTCACAGCAACTCCCGAGTAAATTCCCGAAGCCCGGCGGAAATCGACCGCTCACGCCCACGGAATACACAATTCCGCCACAAACTGACCGAGTCGGGAACCGCGGGTTTCCCCCGGCCGATCGGCGGTATCCGGGCGCCCTACCCGCCTGCGGCATGCCGTACCCGGCTACGGCACCCGGGTGCCTCCGACCGAGTGATGCGAGGGGTGGACCCTCGCGCCCGCGCGCCCGTCGTGCGCATCATGACCACAGCCCAAATCCCGCCGAAATTATCTCAAGGGAGCGTCGATGGGGACGGAGACCGCACAGGCGGCGGCTGCCGGACCGGCGCGGGTGCCGGGCGTGGGCCAGATCCTGGTGGACTGGCTGACCACCACGGACCACAAGAAGATCGGGCATCTGTATCTGATCACCGCGTTCGGCTTCTTCCTGGTGGCGGGGGCGCTGGCGATGGTGATGCGCGCCGAGTTGGCCAGGCCAGGGCTGCAGCTGATGTCGAACGAGGCGTACAACCAGGCGTTCACCATGCATGGCACGATCATGCTGCTGCTGTTCGCGACGCCGGCCTTCGCGGGGTTCGCCAACGAGATCATGCCGCTTCAGATCGGCGCGCCTGATGTGGCCTTTCCGCGTCTGAACATGCTCTCGTACTGGTTCTTTCTGTTCGGCGGAATCATCGTGCTGTGCGGTCTGGCGCTGCCCGGGGGCGGTCCGGATTACGGCTGGACCGCGTATGCCCCGCTCAACAGCGCGGTCCGCTCCCCCGGCGTGGGCGCCGATATGTGGATCATGGGGCTTGCGCTGGCGGGGTTCGGCACCATCCTCGGCGCGGTGAACTTCCTGACGACCATCGTCACGATGCGCGCCCCGGGCATGACGATGTTCCGGATGCCGATCTTCACCTGGAACACCCTCTTCACCTCGATCATGATCCTGATGGCGTTCCCGGTGCTGGCCGCGGCGCTGCTCTGCCTGGAGGCGGACCGGCGGTTCGGGGCGGTGGTGTTCGACGCCCGATTCGGTGGCGCGCTGCTGTGGCAGCATCTGTTCTGGTTCTTCGGCCACCCCGAGGTGTACATCATCGCGCTGCCGTTCTTCGGCATCATCACCGAGATCATTCCGGTCTTCTCCCGTAAGCCGGTGTTCGGTTATGTGACGCTGATCGGCGCGACGATCGCCATCACCGCGCTGTCGATGATGGTGTGGGCACACCATATGTTCGCGACCGCAGCGGTGCTGCTGCCGTTCTTCTCGCTGCTGTCCTTCTTGATCGCGGTGCCGACCGGGGTGAAGTTCTTCAACTGGATCGGCACGATGCTGGGCGGCTCGTTGTCCTTCGAATCGCCGATGCTGTGGGCGGTCGGGTTTCTCGTCAGCTTTCTGTTCGGGGGGCTGACCGGGGTGATCCTGGCGTCGCCGCCGATGGACTTCCACGTCACCGACTCCTACTTCGTGGTGGGCCACTTCCACTACGTCGTCTTCGGGACGGTGACCTTCGCGACGTTCGCGGGGTTCTACTTCTGGTGGCCGAAGTTCACCGGCAAACTGCTCGACGAACGGCTCGCCCGGATCCACTTCTGGACGCTGTTCGTCGGCTTCCACACCACCTTCCTGGTGCACCACTGGCTGGGTGCCGAGGGCATGCCGCGCCGCTACGCCGACTATCTGGCCGCCGACGGCTTCACCGCCCTCAACACCGTCTCCTCCCTCGGCTCCTTCCTGCTGGGCATGTCGACGCTGCCGTTCCTCTACAACGTCTGGAAGACCAGCAAGCACGGCGCCAAGGTGACGGTCGACGACCCCTGGGGGTTCGGCCGCTCCCTGGAGTGGGCGACCTCCTGCCCGCCGCCCCGGCACAACTTCCTCGCGCTGCCGCGTATCCGCTCCGAATCCCCCGCCTTCGATCTGCACCACCCGAGGTTCGCCCCGGCCGCGGAGGCGGAGCGGGGGCCGAGGCCGCGGGGCCCGATCGGCCCGGGGCGCGGCCCGATCAGTCCAGGGCCCGGGTCAGCCGGTCCCTGAGCTCCTGGATGTGAGCGTTCAGCTCGGGCGGCTCCCGCACCTCGAAGTCCAGCCCCGTCAGGGCGATATGGATCACCATGATGTCCAGGCTCCCGGCGCCGGTGTGCAGCAGGCAGCTGTGCTCGTCGACCGGCTCCAGCACCCCGGCGGCCGGCGGGACCCGCTCGGCCGCGCGCTCGGCGGACACCCGCAGCAGCACGGTGGCCTTCTCGGCGTACACGGTGGTGGACACGCCCTCGCGGACATACGCGGCCAGGTCCTCGGCGGGCGGCCGGCGCGGGGCGAAGCGCGGGCCGTGCGGCGGCGTCGGGGTGATGCGGTCGGCCCGGAACGTACGCCAGTCGGACCGGTCCAGATCCCAGGCGACGAGGTACCAGTGGCGCTGCGCGGCCACCAGCCGGTGCGGCTCGGCGGTGCGGCGGCTGACGGCGCCGCCGTGGGCGCGGTACTCGAAGCGCAGCTGACGGCAGTCCCGGCAGGCGTTCGCCAGCTCGGTCAGCACCGCCGGATCGACCATGGGGCCCTGGGATCCGCCCAGCATGGGCACGGTGAAGGCGCTCAGCGCGCTCACCCGGCGGCGCAGCCGGTCCGGCAGCACTTGTTCCAGCTTGGCGAGGGCGCGTACCGAGGTCTCCTCGATGCCCTCCACCCCGCCGCCCGCCGCCTGGCGCAGCCCGACCGCGACGGCCACCGCCTCCTCGTCGTCGAGCAGCAGCGGTGGCAGCTGGGCGCCCGGGCCGAGCTGATAGCCGCCGGCCGTCCCGGGGCTGGAGTGCACGGGATAGCCGAGTTCGCGCAGCCGGTCGATATCGCGGCGTACGGTGCGCGTGGTCACCCCGAGGCGGTCGGCGAGCTCGCCGCCGGACCACTCGCGGTGGGCCTGCAGCAGGGAGAGCAGGCGGAGCAGACGTGCGGAGGTCTCCAACATGGCGCCGAGTGTGCCAGCCGCCGAGGACAGCCATTGTCCTCGGCGGCTGGGATAGCGGCGTCAGCCGCTGCCGTCACCTCTCACCAGCGGTACCAGTGCGTCCGGTGTCCGCCGGCCGCCCCGGTGCGGTGGAACAGGAAGCCGAGCAGCCAGACCACCAGGACCGCGAGGGCGATCCACCACAGCGCCTTGACGGCGAACCCGATCCCGAACAGGACCACCGCGAGAAGCAGGACCAGAAGAACAGGAATCATCGTTCACACCTCCGCGGTGCGAGTTCCCCCGGTGTACACCCTGATGCACACCCCTGGCGCACACCTCTTATGCGCACCTTATGTCCAGATTAATACTGGTTTGCCCGTAGGGACCCCGCGTTCGCTAGGCGCTCTCGACGCGCACCGCCAGATCGTTGTTGACGGTGTAGTACGGACCGGCCTTCGCGGCGCCGTGCGGAGCGGCGATGGCCTGTGCCGGGTAGGTGAAGATCTCCTTCTTGTCCGGGACGTCGTCCAGGATCCGCGCCAGCCGCGCCGGGGCCGCGTCCGGGTCGGCCGGGCGCAGCCACAGGTCCCACGCCTCCTCACCGCCCTTCCAGCCGTCCGCCAACTCCGCGAGCGGCAGCGTGAAGGAGAACTCCGTGCCGTCCGCGCCGTGGCCGGCGTTCGCACCGTTCATCTCGAGTCGCCCCGTCCACACCCGCGAGGGCTCGGGCCGGAAGCGAGCCTCGGCGACCGCGCCGGCCAGCCACTCGGCCGGGTGCTCCACCCGGTACAGCCGGCCGCGCACCACCAGCCCGCCGCCCTCGACCCGTAGCTCCCCCGCCTCGGCGTGCGGGGTGCGGCGCCAGCTGCGCAGCGAGAGATTGCCGTGCTTGGTCGGGTACGGGATACGGACGGCCAGCGGCGAGGTGCTGGGGCCCGGCTTGCGGTCGACGAGCGAGCGCAGATCGTTCAGGCCCGGCGCGAGCCGCTGCGTTTCGGCCTCGCCCAGGACCATATGGACGTCCCAGCGCCCCTCCAGCAGCGGCACCGTGCTCGGCAGCGCGGCCTGCAGCCTGCCGCCCTCGGTGGGCACCAGCGGCAGCCGCACCTCGCCCTCGGGGCCGGGGTCCGCACCCCGGCGCACCAGCACCAGCGCGGCGTCCGGGCCGGCGTCGGAGGCGGCGGCCGACCCGGGACGGGCCCAATCCGCGACCTGGAAGGTGAGCCCGCCGGCCGAGTCCGCCACACAGTCGGCGCGCGGCGGAGCGAACTCGGCGGTGCTTGCGTCGCTCATGCGGTACGCGCCCTTCCGAACATCGAGTAGCCCACGTCCTTCGTCGCGAACACACCGCTGAGGAGCGTGCCGCGGGCGCGGTGCAGGGTGCCGCGTACGGTGCTGCGCCCCACGAGGTCGGCGAAAAGCGACTCGTAGCGCCCGGCCACCTGGGACGGGTCGAAGCGGGCGGAGCGCTTCAGCGCCTCCCGGCCCATCCGCTGCCGCAGTCCGTCGTCGTTGATGAGGCCCAGAAGGGCCGTGGCGATGGCGTCGACGTCTCCGGTGGGGACCAGACGGCCGTCCACGCCGTCATCGATGATCTCCGCGGGCCCGTGCGGGCAGTCGGTGGAGACCACGGGGAGACCGCAGCGCATCGCCTCGACGATGGTCATCCCGAAGGACTCCATGCTGGAGGTCACGGCGGCGATCGAGCCCTTGGCCCACTCCGGGTCCAGCGGGTTGGCCGGGCCCATCAGATAGATGTGGTTGTACAGGCCGAGCCGGTCTATCAGGGTCCGCAGCTTGGCCCGCTGGTCGCCGCCGCCGTAGATCCGCAGCCGCCAGTCGGGGCGTTCCGCGCTGACCTTCTCGAACGCCCGTATCAGCAGGTCGTAGCGTTTCACCGGGGCGAGCCTGCCGGCCGCCACGACCCACTTGCCGGTGCCGTCGGCGGGCTCCAGACCCGATTCGGGCACGCTGTTGGGCACCGCCTCCAGCCGTACGCCCGGCAGCCGCATCTGACCCCGGTACGTCTCGGCGTCCGCCTGGGTGACGGTGGTGACCGCGTCCAGCCGCGGGTACACACCGCGCAGCGTCCGCTTCAGCGCCTTGGAGTGGGTGCTCAGGGTCAGATGCTCCTGACCGACGCGCACGGGCCCGCGGCGGGCCTCACGGGCTATGTGCACATTCAGACCGGGGCGGGTGCCGACGACGACATCGCAGTCCAGCCGCCTCAGGTGCTCGGCTATCCGCCGGTCGGTGAGCCGGCTGTACTGCTTGTACCGGCCCTCGCTCCTCGGGAAGACCCGCGCGGGGCGGGCGTGCTCGGGGTCGTCACCCTCGTAGCCCGGGCTCTTCTTGCGGATGTCCACAAGATGGCTGAGCCGCACGTTCGGGCCGGGGTCGAAGACCGGCACGTCGCGGTGGCGGAACACCGACACGATCTCCACGTCGTGCTGTTCGCCCAGCGTTCGGGCGAGGTTGTACGTGGTTCGGATCGTCCCGCCGATCCCGTACGCGTTGTGAATCAGGAATGAGATATGCATCCGTCCCGG
This sequence comes from Streptomyces sp. NPDC059679, assembly GCF_042734105.1. Classification (NCBI taxonomy): domain Bacteria; kingdom Bacillati; phylum Actinomycetota; class Actinomycetes; order Kitasatosporales; family Streptomycetaceae; genus Streptomyces; species Streptomyces sp. NPDC059679. Next base: position 177,505 of record NZ_JBHWES010000013.1, read on the forward strand.
TATCCAACCGTTTCCCACCGTTTCCCCGCGGACAGCCTCACACGTCCGCCTATCAATGGGTCAGACCCGGGAAACGGTTGCTGGGTTGGGCTCCATAACCGTCTTGTTCTTGAACATATGTCAAATTGGTAGCGAACGTGCGGAACTTTTACCGGTCTTAGCTCATCAGAGCCTCAAGTGCAGTGACCCAGCCGCGGATGGCCCGTTGACTACATGGAGCCGGGAAACCACCCGGTGCCACGGACCGATACCGAGGAGCCACCCGTGCCGCGCATGCTCGACGTCAGCGACGACGTACGCGCCGAGATCGGCGACGAAGAAGCCGACCGGCTGCTGGCCGGCGAGAACGCCCCGGGCAGCTACGACTGCACCTCCTGCCGCACACCCGGGAACACCGACCAGGAGCGCACCAGCACCGTGCTCTTCGTGGGCCAGGAGACCGCGGTGCTCGCCTTCGCGCATGCCACCTGCGTCCCCTCCCAGGTCGTCCCGGTCTCCGAGGATCAGCTGCGCGGCGCCGTACGGTCCATCACCGCCGAGGACGCCGCGCCGCCCGCCCCCGAACCGCCGCCCGCCGCCGACACCCAGGCGGTGCTCGGTGTCACCAGCGGGGTGGTCCTGGTGGGCGGCGAGGCCCGGCCCGCGCTCGTCGTCGAGCCGACCGAGCCGATCGCCCGGCCCGGTATCGGCGGCGCGGGCGACGACTTCCTCCCCCTCCTGACCGAGCAGGGCTTTCTGCCGGTGTACGACCTCGGCCGGCCGCCGGCGCCCATCCCCGGCTGGTCCGTACTGCTGGCCGCGGGTCAGCTGCACGCCGTACTGATGCCCGCCCCGGGCGGCGGCGCGCCCGTGGCCTGGTGGCAGGCCCACCACCCGATGCCGGTCAGCGACGGCTGGCGATCCGCCGTCGGCCGCTCCCAGCAGGTGCTGCTCTACGCCGCCTCGGCCGGCACGATCGGCACCCAGCCGCGCGAGGACCAGCTGCGCACCGCCCTGGACCGGGCCGCCGCACGCGGCGCCCTGGTCGGCGCCGCCATGCCGCTCGCGGGCACCTGATCCCCATGACCGCGCCCGCACCCCGCCGTGCCGATCTCGTACACGCGGCCCATTCACCGCCGATCCCGCATCCGACGGGCGGCCGGGTCGTTGGCACATACGTGCACGCATACGACCCTCCCTCCCGGGCCTCTTCTCCCCCACCCTCCCGGGCCCCGTACGACCCCCTGCCACGGGCCTCGTATCCCCCGCCCGCCCGGGCCCTGCAGCACGCCCATATTCCGGCCATGCGCCCGGCGCAGGACATGCTGGGCGATCATCGGTGGCCGTCCGCCACGCCGATCTACGACGCGCTGTACGCGGAGTACCGGAGGCTGTTCCGGGCCCTGCCCGGCGACCGCTCGGACGAGGAGAACCTGGAGTTCACGGCGTTCAGCGCCATCGGGCAGCCCGGCCAGCCCCGCGGGCTGACCAGCGGCGGCCACGGCCACACGGGCGGCTACCCGGGCCATACGGGCGGCCACGGTCCCACGAGCGGGCACGGCCATACGGGAGGCCACGACCATACGGGACACACCGGGCACACGGGATACACCGGGCACACGGGCGGCCACGCGGGGGGTCACACCGGGGTCTGGGAGCCCATCGGGCGCCACCACCGCACCTATCTGCCCGCGCTGCCGCCCGGACAGCGCGACGGGCGGGGCCACGGGTACTGACCCCGCGCCCCGCCCGTGACCGCTTCCGGACGCTTCCGGACCGTTCCGGCTCCCGGAAGCTACTTCTTGCGGCCGCGCTTCTCGCGCACCCGCACCGAGATCTGCAGCGGAGTGCCCTCGAAGCCGAACTCCTCGCGCAGCCGCCGCTCGACGAACCGGCGGTAGCCCGCCTCCAGGAAGCCCGAGGCGAACAGCACGAATCGCGGCGGCTTGGTCCCGGCCTGCGTCCCGAAGAGGATGCGGGGCTGCTTGCCGCCGCGGACCGGGTGCGGGTGGGAGGCGACGATCTCACCGAGGAAGGCGTTCAGCCGCCCGGTCGGCACCCGGGTCTCCCATCCGGCCAGCGCGGTCTCGATCGCCGGAACCAGCTTCTCCATATGGCGGCCGGTACGCGCCGAGACATTGACCCGCGGCGCCCACTGGATCTGGCCCAGCTCGGTCTCGATCTCGCGCTCGAGGTAGTAGCGGCGCTCCTCGTCGAGCGTGTCCCACTTGTTGTACGCCACGACGATCGCGCGCCCGGCCTCAACCGCCATCGAGATGATCCGCTGGTCCTGGACGCTGATCGACTCGCTGGAATCGATCAGGACGACCGCCAGTTCGGCCTTCTCCACGGCGGCGGCGGTGCGCAGCGAGGCGTAGTAGTCCGCGCCCTCCTGGAGGTGCACCCGGCGGCGGATACCGGCCGTGTCCACGAACTTCCAGGTCACCCCGCCGAGTTCGATCAGCTCGTCGACCGGGTCGCGGGTGGTGCCCGCCATCTCGTTGACGACCACCCGCTCCTCGCCCGCCACCTTGTTGAGCAGGGACGACTTACCGACGTTCGGGCGGCCGATGAGCGCGATACGGCGCGGACCGCCGATGGTGGCGCCGAAGGTCTGGGCCGGCGCCTCGGGCAGCGCCTCCAGCACGGCGTCCAGCATGTCGCCGGTGCCGCGGCCGTGCAGCGCGGAGACCGGGTACGGCTCGCCGAGGCCGAGCGACCACAGCATCGCCGCGTCCGCCTCGGCGCTGGGGCCGTCGACCTTGTTGGCGCACAGCACGACGGGCTTCCCGGCCCGGCGCAACAGCTTGACCACGGCCTCGTCGGTGTCGGTGGCGCCGACCGTGGCGTCCACCACGAAGACCACCGCGTCGGCGGCCTCGATGGCGAACTCGGCCTGGGCGGCCACGGACGCGTCGATGCCGAGCACGTCCTGCTCCCAGCCGCCGGTGTCGACCACCTTGAAACGACGGCCGGACCATTCGGCCTCGTAGGTCACCCGGTCGCGGGTGACGCCCGGGCGGTCCTCCACGACCGCCTCGCGGCGGCCGATGATGCGGTTCACCAGAGTCGACTTGCCGACATTGGGGCGGCCGACGACGGCGAGGACGGGCAGCGGGCCATGCCCCGCCGCGGCCAGGTCGCCCTCGACCTCCTCCGGGTCGAAGCCTTCCTGCGCGGCGAGCTCCATGAACTCCGCGTACTCGGCGTCGCCAAGCTCACCGTGCTGCTGGTCGCCGCCGGTGTGGATCTGGTCGTTCATGAAGTCATTCCTCGTCGTCCTTCGCTGCTGTCCGCAGCTGCCGCGGGCCCGTACGGCCCGCTGGTGTGTCACGTCAAAGGGCGGGCCATCTATGGATGGCCGGCGCGGCCGGTGAGCCGTCTGGCGTCCGCCAGATGCGCTCCCAGCCGCTTCTGGACGCGCACGGTCGCCTCGTCCAGGGCCGAGCGGGTCCGCCGGCCGCTGCCGTCCCCCGCCTCGAAGGGGTCACCGAAGACCACGTCGATCCGGCTGCGCAGCGGCGGCAGCCCCGGCACCACCCGGCCGCGCCGCGCCGTCGTGCCCAGCACCGCCACCGGCACGATCGGGGCGCCCGACCGTACGGCGAAGTAGGCGAGCCCGGCGCGCAGCGAGGCGAAGTCGCCGTCGCCGCGGGTGCCCTCCGGGAAGATCCCCAGCACGCCGCCGCGCTCCAGCACGCCCAGAGCGTCCGTGATCGCCGTCCGGTCGGCGTTCACCCGGTCCACCTTCAGCTGACCGATTCCGCGCAGGAACGGGTCCAGCGGGCCGACGAACGCCTCCTTCTTGACCAGGAAGTGCACCGGCCGCGGCGAGGTGCCGATCAGCATCGGGCCGTCGAGGTTGTGGGAGTGGTTTCCCGCGAGGATGACCGGACCGCCGGCCGGAATCCGCCAGGCGCCCAGCACGCGCGGCTTCCACAGCCCGTACATCAGACCGATGCCGATCCGGCGGCCGACCGCGGCGCCGCTCGCGCTGGGCAGCGCGGCGGCGTCCTTGCCGGCCTTGCCGGTCGTGTTGGGGGTTCGGGTCACGCGGAACGCTTCTCCTCGACGAGGGTCACCACGCACTCGATGACCTGCTCAAGGGTGAGGCTGGTGGTGTCGACCTCGATCGCGTCGTCCGCCTTGGCGAGCGGCGAGGTCTTACGGCCCGAGTCGGCGGCGTCCCGCTTGGCCAGCGCGGCCTGGGTGGCGGCCAGGTCCACGGCCTCCTTGCCCTTGAGCTCCCCGCTGCGGCGGGCGGCCCGCGCCTCGGCGGAGGCGGTCAGGAAGATCTTGACGTCGGCGTCGGGCAGCACGGTGGTGCCGATGTCCCGGCCCTCCACGACGATGCCGCGCGGCGCCTCGGCGGCGATGGACCGCTGCAGCTCGGTGATCTGCGTCCGCACCTCGGGGACCGCGCTGACCGCGCTGACCCTGGAGGTGACCTCCTGGGTACGGATCGGGCCGGCGACGTCCACGCCGTCCACGGTGATGGTGGGGCCCGACGGGTCGGTGCCGGAGACGATGACGGGCTTGGCGGCGGCGTCGGCCACGGCGATGGCGTCGTCGACGTCGATGCCGTTGTTCACCATCCACCACGTGATCGCCCGGTACTGGGCGCCGGTGTCGAGGTAGCCGAGGCCGAGCTTGGCCGCGACCGCCTTGGAGGTGCTGGACTTGCCCGTGCCTGCGGGGCCGTCGATCGCGACAATCACTGCTGCCGGGGCGGTCCGGGCGGCGGTTTCCACGGTGACAGACACCTTTCTTGCGCACGGGCGGTTTCGCAGCCCCACTCAAGGGCCTCGCACAAGGTTACTGCCGGATCGACCAAGCTCGTGCCGCCATATCGCCGCCCTCGCACCGCTCGGCGCCAGGGCGCCTCCCCGGCTTCGGGACGGCTGCGCCGGACTCCGCCCGCCGATCGGTGGTCACTGCCGGATCGACCAGCCCCGTTCCCTCAAGGCGGCCGTGAGGCCGGGCGCGGCGAGGGGTTCGACGAAGAGCTGGATCAGGCCGGCCTGCTGGCCGGTCGCGTGCTCGATCCGTACGTCTTCGATGTTGACCCCGGCGCGGCCCGCGTCGGCGAAGATACGGGCCAGCTCGCCAGGCTGGTCGCCGATGAGCACCGACACCGTCTCGTACGCGGCCGGGGCCGCGCCGTGCTTGCCCGGCACCCGCTCGCGCCCCGCGTTGCCGCGCCGCAGTACGTCCTCGATGCCCTGTGTGCCGTCGAGGCGCTTGGCGTCGTCGGCCGACTGCAGTGCGCGCAGCGCCCGGACGGTCTCGTCGAGGTCGGTGGCGACCGCGGCGAGTATGTCGGCCACCGGGCCCGGGTTGGCGGAGAGGATGTCGACCCACAGGGCGGGGTCGGAGGCGGCGATCCGGGTCACATCGCGGATGCCCTGCCCGCACAGCCGTACCGCCGTCTCGTCCGCGTCCTCCAGCCGCGCCGCGACCATGCTGGAGAGCAGCTGGGGGGTGTGCGAGACCAGCGCGACGGCCCGGTCGTGCGCGTCCGCGTCCATCACCACGGGCACGGCCCGGCACAGCGCGACCAGTTCGAGCGCGAGATTGAGCACTTCGGTGTCGGTGGCGGTGCCGGCGGCACTGGTCGGCGTGAGCACCCACGGGCGGCCCTCGAAGAGGTCGGCCGTCCCGGCCAGCGGCCCGGAGCGCTCGGCGCCCGCCATGGGGTGGGTGCCGAGGTACCGGGTCAGCGGGCAGCCGAGCGCTTCCAGCTCGCGGCGCGGCCCGCCCTTGACGCTGGCGACGTCCAGGAAGCCACGCGCGATGCCGCGGCGCATCGCGTCGGCGATGGTCCGGGCCACATGCGCGGGCGGTACGGCGACGACCGCCAGGTCGACCGGGCCCTCCGGCTCGTCCACCGTGCCGCCGCCGAGGGCCGCCGCGGTACGGGCCCGGTCCGGGTCGTGGTCGCTGAGATACACCCGGACCCCGCGGCCCGCCAGGGCGAGCGCCACGGAGGTGCCGATCAGGCCGGTGCCGATGACGAGGGCGGTTCTCACTGGGCGATGTCCTTACGGAGGGCGGCGGCGGCGCCGAGGTAGACATGGGCGAGATCGGACTTGGCCAGGTCGGTCTCGATATGCGCGAGGATGCGGACCACGCGCGGCATGGCCCCGGCGATATCGAGCTCCTGCGCGCAGATCAGCGGCACGTCGGTGATCCCGAGCTTGCGGACGGCGACGGCCGGGAAGTCGCTGTGCAGATCGGGGGTGGCCGTGAACCACACGCTGATCAGGTCGTCCGGCGTCAGGCCGTTGCGCTCCAGGATGGCGGTGAGCAGCGCGGAGACCTGCTCGTGCATATGCCCCGGCTCGTCCCGCTCCAGCTGGACGGCCCCGCGGACCGCTCGTACCGCCACGTCTGGGCTCCCTTCCGTACCCGGCTGACCGGCGTCCCCCGGTCAGCCTAGCGAGGCGGACCGGGCGCGACGACGCCGCGCCCATCCTGCGGACACCCACCGTCACGGGTGCGGGACGGGATGGGGCGGGACGGACGCGGCGGGCGAACCGAACGGGATGGGGTGGTTAGAGGTCGACCTCGCGCATCAGCATGCCGACCTCGGTGTTGGTCAGCCGCCGCAGCCAGCCGGACTTCTGGTCGCCCAGCGCGATCGGGCCGAAGGCCGTACGCACCAGCTTGTCGACCGGGAAGCCGGCCTCGGCGAGCATGCGCCGCACGATGTGCTTGCGCCCCTCGTGCAGGCTCACCTCGACCAGATAGTTCTTGCCGGTGTTCTGCACGACCCTGAAGTGGTCGGCGCGGGCGTAGCCGTCCTCGAGCTGGATGCCGTCCTTCAGCCGCTTGCCGAGGTCGCGCGGGAGGGGGCCCTGGATCGCGGCGAGGTAGGTCTTCTTGACGCCGTAGCGGGGGTGGGTGAGGCGGTGGGACAGCTCGCCGTGGTTGGTGAGCAGGATGATGCCCTCGGTCTCGGTGTCGAGGCGGCCGACGTGGAAGAGCCGGGTCTCGCGGTTGGTGACATAGTCGCCCAGGCACTGGCGGCCGTCCGGGTCCTCCATGGTGGAGACGACGCCCGCGGGCTTGTTCAGCGCGAAGAAGAGGTACGACTGGGTGGCGACGGTCAGCCCGTCGACCTTGATCTCGTCCTTCTCCGGGTCGACGCGGAGCCCCTGCTCCGTGACGATCTTGCCGTTGACCTCCACCCGGGCCTGGTCGATGAGCTCTTCACAGGCGCGGCGCGAACCCATGCCGGCGCGGGCGAGGACCTTCTGCAGCCGCTCGCCCTCCTGCTCGGCTCCGGGGAACGTCTTGGGCAGCTTGACCCGCGGCTTGTCGTGCCGGGCTCGGTTGCGCTCCTCTATCTGGGCCTCGTACTCGCGCGGGCGAGCAGGGGCGGCGGGCTTACGGCCGCGGCCACCACCCTTGGGGCCACCGCCCTTGGGGCCACCGCCCTTGGGGCCGCCGCCCTGGGCGCCACCGGCCCCGGCACCGGACTTCGGGCCGCCGCCCCGGCCGCCGCCCTTCGGGCCTCCGCTCTTCGCGCCGCCGGGCTGGCCACCGCCCACGTCGTAGCGGCGCTCCTCAGGACGGGGCCGGCCCGCGCGCTGCTGATTGTCGTCGCGCCCGTTGCCCGCGCCCCGGTAGTTCTGCCTACCGCCGGTGCCCCTGCTGTTCCTGCCGCTGCTTCGCATCAAGATTCCGTCTGAGAGTGGCCGCTGTCGTGGCCCTGGTTGTGGCCCTGGTTGTCGTGGGCTCGGTCGTCGTCGTCCTGCGGGTCCGGTGCGTCCGGGTCGAAGGACGGCAGCCCCTCCTGGGACTCGCCCTCGACCGCATCCGCCTCCGGGAGGAACGGGGCGAGCTCGGGAAGCTCGTCCAGGCCGCGCAGGCCCATCCGCTCCAGGAAGTAGTTCGTCGTCCTGTACAGGATCGCACCTGTTTCAGGTTCTGTTCCCGCCTCCTCCACCAGACCGCGCTGCAGGAGGGTCCGCATCACGCCATCGCAGTTCACGCCGCGTACGGCCGAAACGCGGGAACGGCTGACCGGCTGACGGTACGCGACCACGGCGAGGGTTTCCAAAGCGGCCTGGGTGAGCCGGGCCTGCTGACCGTCCAGGACGAAGCGCTCGACGGCCGCGGAGTAGGCGGGGCTGGTGTAGAAGCGCCAGCCGCCCGCGACCAGCCGCAGCTCGAAGCCGCGGCCCTGCGCGGTGTACTCGTCGGCCAGCTCGCGCAGCGCGCCCCGGACCGCCCGGCGCGGCCGGTCCAGGATCTTGGCCAGGTGTTCCTCGGTGGCAGGTTCGTCGACGACCATGAGCACGGCCTCAAGGGCCGGCTTGAGGTCGAGCTCGGCGAGGTCCGAGGCCCCGTCCGGGGCCTCGGCGGTGCGGGATGGCTGCTGCTCGCTCACGTCTCTGCCTCCTTTTCGGGCCGCGACCGCGGTTCCTGGTCGAACTCGTCGGTCACCAGCGGCTGCCGCCCCTCCGCGCCCGTCCAGCGCACCATGAGCGAGCCGAGCGCCTCTTCCTGGTCCAGGTGCACCGCGCGCTCCCGGTAGAGCTCCAGCAGCGCCAGGAACCGCGCGACGACGGTCAGCACATCGGGCGCGTCCTCGGTCAGCGTCTGAAAGCTCGCCTCGCCCAGCTCCCGCAGCCGCGCCACCACGACCTCGGCCTGCTCCCGGACGCTGACCAGCGGGGCGTGGATGTGCTCCACGTACACCTGCGGCTTGGGCTTGGGCTGCATCGCCTTCACGGCCAGCTTCGCGAAGCCCTCCGCGCCGATGCTGATGACGACTTCGGGAAGGAGGTCCGCGTGGTGCGGCTCCAGGCCCACGGTGCGGGGGTAGCGGCTGGACTCCGCGATCAGCCGGTCGTTGAGGATGTCCGCGATCTGTTTGAACGCGCGGTACTGCAGAAGACGCGCGAAGAGCAGGTCCCGCGCCTCCAGCAGGGCCAGATCGGCCTCGTCCTCGACCTCGGCCGCGGGCAGCAGCCGGGCCGCCTTGAGATCGAGCAGGGTCGCGGCGACGACCAGGAACTCGGTGGTCTGGTCGAGGTCCCAGTCCGGCCCCATGGCCCGGATATACGCCATGAACTCGTCGGTGACCTTGGAGAGGGCGACCTCGGTGACGTCGAGTTTGTGCTTGGAGATCAGCTGGAGCAGCAGATCAAAGGGCCCCTCGAAGTTCGCCAGCCGGACGGTGAACTTCCCCTGCCCATCCCCACGTGCGTCCCCGTCGCCGGGGCCCTCCCCCGCGTCCGCGGCAGGGGGCCGCTCGTGCTTCGGGTGAGCCGGGGGTTCGGCGTCCGGCACCGCGTCGTCGGGCGCGGCCTCCGGCGTGGGCTCCGCGACGGGCTCGGCGTCCGTGGGCTCCGCGACGGGCTCGGGAGGCTGCGGCGGCTCAGCGGGCTGCGGCGGCTCGGCGGGTGGGGCCTCAGGGGCCGGGGCCTGGTTACCGGGTGCGGTGCCCGTCGCGCGCGGCCCCGTGCCGGGGCCCCGGCCGAGGCTGCGGCGGGGTGAGCGAGGGGGCTGGGCGGGGGTGGGGTTCGTGGGCATCACGGTCCAGGGGGCCGGGGGTCGGGGCAGCTAAGCGGCCCCGGGGAAGTAGGGGTGGGTTCCTGGGTCGTCTGGTGCGGTGCATCGCAAGGCGGAGGATCGCCCTCGTACTGGGCGTACTTGGGCGACTCCGACAACGCGGCGAGGTGCCGTGCCAGGCGGCCCAGGGACCTGCCTCTACTTCCTCGGGGTCGCTTAGGCCCTACAACAAGCGAGCAGGCTATCGCCCGACCCCGTCAGCGACCGCGCAAGCGGCGCACCAGGATGCTCGCGTCGCCGCGCGACTCGAGGTCGGCGAGGACGACCGCGACCGCCTCGCGGACGATCCGGCCGCGGTCGACGGCGAGGCCGTGCTCACCGCGGAGCACCAGGCGGGCGTGCTCGAGGTCCATCAGCTCCTCGGCGGAGACATAGACCGTGATCTTCTCGTCGTGGCGCTCGCGCCCGCTGGGGCGCCGGTTGGCCGCGCGGCCGCGGCGGCGGGCCGGGCCTGCCTGGGCGGGCGCGGACGGGCCGTCCTGCGGC
>NZ_JBHWES010000014.1:0-66618 GCF_042734105.1 Streptomyces sp. NPDC059679
TCCGACTTGTCCCGGACCCAGTCCGCACCGCCCTCCCAGCCGACGTCATCCAGCCGGTCGCCCGTCCAGTCCCCCGCGACGTCGATGGCCCCACCGACGTCCTCGACCCGGTCCTCGACCCAGTCCTCCACCCCATCCGGGATGAAATCCCCTATACCCACGCGCAGTTACCCCCGTGCAACAGTCGCAGCGGCCTGCCTCCGGCCGTTGATCGGCACCGTACCCGCCAACCGGAACGCGGGGCACCGGGGGGGCCGACGACTGGGGGCGTTCAGCCCGTTTCCGCCACTTCGACGGGGGTGTCCGACTGCTCTCGGACGCGCCCGACCTTCACCCGTCCGGTCTTCCCCCGCCCGACCTTCACCCGCCCCCTCAGCCGCTGGTAGAGCAGCGCCGCACCGGCCACGCCGAGCGGCCACAGCAGATACCGGCCCGACATCACCAGCAGCGCGGCGACCGCGACGAGCGCCGCCAGCGCCGCCGCGCGGACCGCCCCGCGGCGGGGCAGCAGGCGCAGCGCGGCCGCGACGCCGATCGCGTACACAGTGACGAAGGAGCCCGTGGTGAGCAGCACCAGGGGCCGGGCGTCCGTGTGGGCGGCGGTCACCACGAGCAGGCTGACGAAGGCCAGCGACGAGACGAACCCGAGGCTGCGGCGCGGGACCTCGCCCGCGCTGCCGCCGCGTCCCAGCCACCCCGGCAGCGCGCCGTCCCGGCCGAGGGCCGCGCCGAGTTTGGCCGCGCCGGCGTAGTAGGCGTTCATGGTGCCGAGGGTCAGCAGGAGCGCGGCCGCGGCGGCGAGCAGCCGGGCGTTGCCGCCCATGCCCCGGGCCATCAGCTCGCCCAGCGGGGCGTCGGCGTCGGCCGCGCCCGTGCCGAGCACCGCGACGACGGCGAACGCCACGGCCAGATACAGCACCCCGACGATCACGACGGCGGCCGCGGTGGCCCGGGGCAGGTCCCGGGCCGGGTCGCGGAACTCCGCCGCGAGGTGCGTGATCGCCTCCCAGCCCGCGAAGCTCCACACCAGCAGCGCCGCCGCCGAGCCGATCGCGGCCCAGCCGTGCGGGGCGAACGGCTCGAGGTGTTCCGTACGCGCCTGCGGCAGGGACAGCGCGACGGCGCCCAGCAGCAAGGCGATCAGCAGCCCCGAGAGCGCGAGTTGCAGCCGCCCGGTCACCCGCAGCCCGGCGGTGTTGACGGCCGTGACGATGGCCATCAGCACCACCGCCGTTGCCGTACGGGTCGCGGTCCCGCCGCCCACGGCGGCCTCGGTGTACGAGCCGGCGAACAGCGCGGCGGCGGACGCGCCCGGGGGCACCGCGAGGTAGAAGCACCAGCCGACCACCGCCGCGGTCCGCTCGCCGAAGGCGAGCCGGGCGTACGTGGACACGCCCCCGGCGTCGGGGTAGCGGGCGCCGAGCGCCGCGAAGGTGGCGGCCAGCGGCGCGGACACCACGACCAGGGCCAGCCAGGCCAGCAACGAGGCGGGGCCCGCGGTCTCGGCCGCGAGCGCGGGCAGCGCGATGACGCCCGTGCCCAGTACCGCCCCTACGTACAGCGCGGTGCCCTGGAGCGCGGTGAGCCGCCCGGCGGGCGCGGGGCGGTGGGGTGACGGTGGTGACGCTGGTGGCGGTTCGCTCATGCCCAGTTCACTCATGCCCGGTTCACTCATGCCCGGCAGCCTCGCCGATGCGCCACCCGCCGACCATCGGCGGAAATGCCATGGTGCGCTAAATTCCCGCCATGGCCCGTCCCGCCGATACGCCCCGCCTCGCCGACGTCCCCCGCCCCGCCAACACGTCTCAGCCCGCCGGCACGCCCCGCCACATCGTCGCCGTCGCCGTGGCCGACGGCGCCCCCATCTTCGAGCTCGCCGTCCCCTGCGAGGTCTTCGGTATCGACCGCTCGGACATCGTCGACCCGTGGTACGAGCTGCGGCTGTGCGCCGCCGAGCCCGGTCCGCTGCGCACCTCGGCCGGCCTGGGCATCCCCACCCCGTACGGCCTCGACGACCTCGTCGAGGCGGACACCGTGGTGGTGGCCGCCTGCCCCCGGGCCGTCCAGCTGGCCCCGCCGCCCGAGCTGGTCACCGCCGTGCGCAAGGCCCATGAGCTGGGCCGGCGGATCGTCTCCATCTGCAGCGGCGCGTACGTCCTGGCCGCCGCCGGGCTGCTGGCGGACCGCCGGGCGACCACGCACTGGATGAACGCCGCGGACTTCGCCTTCCGCTTCCCGGAGGTCGACCTCGACCCCACGGCCCTGTACGTCGAGGACGGCTCCATCCTCACCTCGGCCGGCACCGGGGCCGCGATCGATCTGTGTCTGCATCTGGTGCGCCAGGACCATGGCGCGGCGGTGGCCAACGAGGTGGCCCGCCGGATGGTCGTACCGCCGCACCGGGAGGGCGGGCAGACGCAGTACGCCAAGCTCCCGGTCCGGCCGCGGGCGGGCGGGGGCGAGGGGCTTGCGCCGGTGCTGCAGTGGGCGCGGGAGCGGCTGCACGAGCCGCTGACGGTGGCCGGGCTGGCCGCGGCGGCCCATATGAGCGAGCGCACCTTCGCGCGCCGCTTCCGCGACGCCCTCGGGACCACGCCGTTGCAGTGGATCCTTCAGGAGCGGGTGCGGCTGGCGCAGGAGTTGCTGGAGACCACCGACGAACCGGTGGAGAGCGTGGCGCGCCGCACCGGCTTCGGCACCGCGCCCAATCTCCGCCACCACTTCCGGCGGCTGACCAGCGTCTCGCCGCAGACCTACCGCCAGGTGTTCCGGTCGCGGTCGATACCGCCCGGGGCGCCACGTTCGGTACCCCGTTGGGCGCCACGTTCGGCACCCCGTTCGGCACCATGGGAGTAACCGCGGGCACCTGAACGAGGAGCACACCGTGACCGAACGCAAGCCGCCCGGCATCAGCTTCGAGACGTGGGCCGACCGACAGATCCGCGAGGCGGAGGCGCGGGGCGACTTCGACGATCTGCCCGGGCGGGGCAAGCCGCTGCAGGGCCTGGACAGGCCGTACGACGCGATGTGGTGGGTCAAGGACAAGATGCGGCGCGAGGGCCTGTCCTACCTGCCCCCGGCGCTCGTGCTGCGCAAGGAGGCGGAGGACGCGCTGGCCGCGGCGCACGCGGCCGGGTCGGAGGGCGAGGTGCGGCGGATCCTGGCGGACATCAACGACAAGATCCGCGAGGCGCTGCGCCGGCCGCCCGAGGGTCCGCCGCTGAATCTGGTGCCGTTCGACGTGGACGGGGTCGTACGGGAGTGGCGCGAGAGCCGGACCGGCTGAGGGAGCCCCGCCCGCTAGTCGCTGGCCGGAACTTTTCGTTGCCTCAGGCTACCGGTGGTCGATGCAATCACTTCGGCGTACGGTGGCCGCCGGGGCGACCCGACCGGAGGGAGCGACACAACGATGTGCGGCATCACCGGATGGATCTCGTACGACCAGGACCTCACCACCGAGCGCGAGCGCGACACCCTGGCCGCCATGACCGCGACCATGGCCTGCCGCGGCCCCGACGCGGCGGGCCTGTGGACGGACACCCACGCCGCCCTCGGCCACCGCCGGCTGGCCGTGATCGACATCGAGGGCGGCAAACAGCCCATGTCCGTCGAGCGCGACGGCCGCACGGTGCTGGTGACCACCTACAGCGGCGAGATCTACAACTATCGCGAGCTGCGCGCCGAGCTCATCGGCCGCGGCCACGCCTTCCGCACCAGCAGCGACACCGAGGTGGCCCTGCACGCCTACCTGGAGTGGGGCGAGGACTTCACCCACCGCCTCAACGGCATGTACGCCTTCGCCCTGTGGGACCCGCGCGAACAGCAGCTCCTGCTGGTCCGCGACCGCATGGGCATCAAGCCGCTGTACTACTACCCCACCCCCGACGGTGTGCTCTTCGGCTCCGAGCCCAAGGCCATCCTCGCCCACCCCGCCGTACGCCCCGCCGTCGACATCGACGGCCTGGCCGAGCTGCTGGCCTTCACCAAGACCCCGGGCCACGCGGTCTACCGGGGGATGTACGAGGTGCGCCCCGGCCATGTCGTACGCGTCCGCCGCCAGGGCCTGGCCGAACACCGCTACTGGCGCCTGGAGGCCCGCGACCACACCGACGCGCCCGCCACCACCGTCCGCCGGGTGCGGGAGCTTCTGGACGACATCGTGACCCGCCAGCTGATCGCCGATGTGCCCCTGTGCACCCTGCTGTCCGGCGGGCTCGACTCCTCCGCGATCACCGCGCTGGCCGCCCGCGGGCTGGCGGAGAACAAACAAGGGCCGGTGCGCTCGTTCGCGGTGGACTTCGTCGGCCAGACCGAGAACTTCAAGGCCGACGCGTTGCGCGCCACCCCCGACGGCCCGTACGCCCACGCCCTCGCCGAGCATGTGAACGCCGACCACCAGGACATCGTCCTGGACACCACCGCCCTGATGGACCCCGCCCACCGCCGGGCCACGCTGACCGCCCGCGATCTGCCGTTCGGCTCCGGCGAGAGCGACACCTCGCTGTATCTGCTCTTCAAGGCGATCCGCGACCGCTCCACGGTGGCCCTGTCCGGGGAGTCGGCCGACGAGGTCTTCGGCGGCTACTCCTGGTTCCACGATCCGGGGGCGGTCGCGGCCGACACCTTCCCCTGGCTCGCGGTGTTCCGCGACTTCGGCTTCACCGGCAGCCGTACCGGCCGCCGGGAGGCGCTGCTGCACCCGGGGCTGCTCGCCAAGGTGGACCTCGATGCGTACCAGGCCGACCGCTACCGCGAGGCGCTGTCCGAGGTCCCGTACCGCGAGGGCGACTCGGCGACGGAGCGGCGGATGCGGGAGATCTGCTATCTGCACCTGACCCGCTTCGTCCAGTTCCTGCTGGACCGCAAGGACCGCGCGAGCATGGCGGTGGGCCTGGAGGTGCGGGTGCCCTTCTGCGACCACCGGCTGGTCGAGTACGTCTTCAACACGCCCTGGTCGCTGAAGACCTTCGACGGCCGCGAGAAGTCCCTGCTGCGCGCCGCCACCCGCGATCTCCTCCCCGACTCCGTCGCCCAGCGCGTCAAGAGCCCGTACCCCAGCACCCAGGACCCCCGGTACGCCGACGCCGTCCGGGCCGAGCTGCGCGAACTGCTGGCCGACGACGACGCTCCGGTCCGCCCGCTGCTCGATATCGCCGCCGCCCGGCGTGCGGCGGACGCGGCGAGCCAGGACGCCCGGCAACCGATCGAAATGGTCCTCGGTCTGAATGCGTGGCTGCGCCAGTACGAGGTCGAGCCGGCGCTCTGACATACACTGCGCCAACGAGCCCTGACGTAGCGTCAGGTATAGACCAAAACCCCCGGCCCGGCCGGGGGTTTTGGTGTCTTGCCACTTGTGTCGAAACCGTGAAAGGCTCGGGCGGCCCCACAGTGGAACATCCCTCAACTCCGAGAAAAACACTGACCTCTTGGCCATCCTCTGCCCGGCCTGATAAGAGTGTTGCCCGGCGGGGGCGCCTTTTGTTTCGTCAGTGAGGAAACCCTCCATGCCCCACGAGTCATCTCCTGACGCCATATCCGAGACTGCTCTGCTCTCCGAATACTGGGACGCGGTACTCGACTACGCGAACCTGTGCACCACCAGCCCGCAGGACGGAATGCGGCTGGCCACCGAGGCGTTCCGGCGCGGCATCCGGGAGACCCGCACCTCGCGGACGCGGGCATGGGGGCCGCGTCTGCCCTGGCTCCCACTGCTCCTGAGCTCCGTACGGAAGACGGCCGCCGACTGGCAGGCCCGGCAGGCCGGCGTCCGGCTCGACCCGGCCCTGCGCATCTGGCTGACCTCCGACCGGGCCAGACGCTACGCCACACCACGGCGAGAACAGCCGCTCGCGCTGCGCGGTTTATGCGACCTGCCGGAGGCCGACGCCGATCTGCTGTGGTCCGTCGAAGTCGAGTCGCAGTCCCTCACCACGGTGGCCCGTCGGCTGGGCTGGGACACCGCCTACGCGGACGAGGAGATCGCCCGGGTCCGCGCCCGGTACCGCGAGCTGTGCCAGCGCAACCACGTCGACACGCTCAACGACGAGGAGTGCCGCAGCTACGCCGGACTGCTGGACGCCGCGACCCGCTCACCGGACGCCGCCGCGCCCGAGGACCTGTGGCAGCACCTCGCCCGCTGTGTGCACTGCAAGGAGGCCGCCGCCTGCCTGTATCTGCACGGCAGCGGGCTGCCCGGCGCCCTGGCCGGGGGCGTCCTCGGCTGGGGCGGGCTGCCCTACCTGGAGCGGCGGCGCAGGGTCGCGGCCGAGCACACCGGCGGCAAGCGGCTGCAGACGCTCGCGCGCAGCGTGGGGCCGCCGCTGTGGGACCGGGTCAAGGGGATACGGGGCGGGCGCGGGAAGTCCCGTACGGGGCGCTCGACCGGGGCGGGCGTCGCGGAGGCCCCGGGGGTGGCCCCGGCGGCTCGTACGGCCCATGAGGCCCGCAACGCCCATGCGGGCCATGGGACTCATGGGGCCGACACGCCGCGTATGGACGACACCTTCGACGCGTTCGACCCGTTCGGCACGGTCGCCGGTGCCCAGAACACGGCGCACACGGTCGACGGGTTCGAGACGTTCGACCCCTTCGGCACGACCGGCACCACCGACCCGTTCGCCACCACCAGCACGGCCGACACGGCCGGTGCGGCCCGTACGACCGGCGCCTTCGGCGCCGCCGCCGCGGTCGGCGCGACGGCCGCGACCGGGGTGATCCGCGGGCACGGCGTGCCGGGCCGGAGGCTGGGCGGCGGGGGCCGGCGGCGCAGGCCACGGAAGGGCGGCAGGACGAGGGCGGCGGGGATCCTCGCGGCAGCCGCCGCGGTCTCCGTGATCGCCGTCATCGCCTACACCAGCACGGACGGGAACCGGGACGACGGGCTCCCGCCCGACGGCGGCATGGGACCCGACACCATTCCGACGGTCGGCCCCACCCTCCCGTCCAAGGGCGCCCCCACCACCCAGTCGCCCGTCCCGCCCGCGTCCGACACGACCGCCGTCGGCCACCAGCCCGGCCCGACGAAGTCCCCGGCCAAGACGCCGTCGCCGAGCGGTGGCTCGTCCCCGGACAAGCCGTCCAAGACGCATCCCCCCGAGCACGCCGAGCCCGTCGGGGTCACCTGCACGGCCCGCTACAGCCTGGACAACCAGTGGCCGGACGGCTTCCAGGCGAAGGTCACCCTCACACCCCGTAAGACGGTCCACGAGTGGCGGCTGAGCTGGGAGTTCGAGAACGGACAGCAGATCACCCAGATGTGGAACGGCGAATTCGTCCAGCACGGGCGCAAGGTGACCGTCACCCCGGCCGACTACAACGAGACCGCCCGCGGCGGGGAGGCCCTTGAGGTGGGCTTCCTCGGCTCCTGGGACGCCGGAAACGCCGCGCCCACCGACCTCGCGCTCAACGGGCGCCGCTGCGACACCCGGTAGGCGGCGTCGGCTTCCCCCCGGCACCGCCCCTCAGCACCGCCCCCACAACGCACGTGTGGCGTGCACATGGTGTGCACGCCACACGAAACGTCGCTGAACGCCGCTCTCCTTGAAGTCGCCTACTTGAAGCGGACGACCTGCGGGTCGTGGTCGCTGCTCTGGTCGGAGAACTCGGCGTTGATGTGGACGACGTCGTACTCGGGCTTCTTGATGGCGGGCGAGACCAGGATGTGGTCCAGCGTCTGCGCGTTGCCGTCGTACACGTAGCTGTACCGCTCGCCGACCGGAAGGGTGTTGATCAGGTCCGTGAGGACCCCGCCCTCGGTCAGCGTGGCCAGCGGCTTGGAGAACTGGAAGTCGTTCATGTCACCGAGGACCACGACCCGGGCCCTCGCGTCCTTGGCGAGCAGGCCGGAGACGAAGGTGTTGACCTCCTTGGCCTGGGCCGTGCGCTGGGTCTCGGAACCGAGCGTCGGGGGCTGGAAGGCGCCGTGCACCGGCTGGTCCCCGCCCTTGGAGTTGAAGTGGTTGCCGACCACGAAGAGCTTCTCGCCGCGGAAGGTGAACTCGCCGACGAGCGGCTTGCGGCTGCTCTTCCAGGCGTCGGAGGTTGGGTTGATCCGGCCCGGCGAGACCGACAGCCTGGCGCCCTTGTTGCCGTCGCCGACCGCCTCGACGGCCGTGGTGGCGTCGCCGCCCGGACGGTCCACGAAGCTCACGCGCCGCGGGTTGAAGAGGAAGACGTTGCGGATGTTGCCACCGGGCTCGCCGCCGTCCGCGTCGTTGACCGGGTCGACGGAGCGCCAGTCGTAGGTGGGGCCTCCGGCCGCCTTGATGGCGTCGATGAACTGGGCGATGGTCTTGTCGGCCGCGACCGTGCCGTCGTCCTTGGCACCGTTGTTGTCCTGGATCTCCTCCAGGCTCACGATGTCCGGGGCGGCCAGGTTCTTGACGACGCCCTCGGCGAGCCGGTCGAACTTGCTCCGCGGGTCCGTCGGGTCGAGGTTCTCGACGTTGTACGTGGCGACGGAGACCTCGTTGGCCTTGCCCTTCTTCGTCACCTCCGGGGTGAGCCCGCCGGAGGCGACCTTCCCGAGGATCGTCGCCTGGATGTTGTAGCCGCCGTAGTTGGCGTAATCCACGGGGCCCTCGGTGGTGCCGGTGAGGGTGTCGCCGACGTTGGCCCCCCGCTGGTCGCCGGTGAGCGAGGCGATCAGGAGGCGCCCGGAGTTGGGGTTGTCGTAGCCGGTGAGGACGGTGCCGCCGCGCGGGGTCGGGTTCTGCCGCGGCTTGGTGGTGATCCACGTCTCGCCGTAGCTGTTGGTGGCGCCCACCACGCGGGAGTCGCCGATCCGCACCCGCATGCCCTCGTGCGCCTCGAGCCAGTCCAGCGCGTAGGCGTCGGGCTTCAGCTCCAGGGACTCGATGCCGCCGCCCTGGGCCTGCGGCGCGTAGGCGTCGGGCAGCGTGGCCGGGTCGACGTCCTCCGCCTCCGGCAGCTTGTTGCCGGAGGAGAGCACCACGGCCGTGGGTGCGGTCAGTTCGGTGACGGACTGTACGCCGTTGCTCTTGCCACCGGGGTAGTACTCGCTCACCTTGCCCGAGACCAGCACCGAGTCGCCGACCTCGACCTGCGGGGTGGCGGAGCCGGAGAAGACGAAGACGCCCTCGCTGGTGGCCGCGTTCCCGTCGCCCTCGGGGTCCTGGATCCAGTAGCCCTTGGAGCCGGTGGAGCGCACGCCGGTCACCACACCGGGGACATTGGTGACGGTCTTGCCGCTCTGCGGGGAGATCCGGGTGGTGCCCTGGAGGTCGTGGACGCGCAGCGGCCCGGGGTTGGTGTCGGTGGGCTCCGGGGTGGGCTCGGGCGTCGGGGTGCCGCCGGTGCCCGTGGTGTTGCGGGGGCTCGGGGCGGAGCCGGTGAAGTCGGCCGCGTTGTTGTCGGTGTCGTGGAATCCGGCGTCGCGCGAGACAGCGGTGGTGTTGCCCGCGCCGGTGGCGGGAGCGGACTCGCGGACCACGGCGGTGCCGAAGCCGGCCAGGTCCTTGACGGCGCTGTCCGCCGCGCAGTCCTCGGCGGTCAGGCAGGTGAGCGCGGTGGTCGAGTGGACCAGCGCCACGGTGCCGCTGGTCGCCGACATGGCGATGGTGCCGGTGGCGTCGGGGGTCGGCGGGGCGGTGTCGCCGCCGGAGCCCTTGGCCTCCTGGACCAGGTAGGTGCCGCCCGCGGGGATGTCGCCGGTGAGCGGGGTCACCTGCCACTTGCTGGAGGAACTGGGCGAACCGCTCAGGTACTGGACGGACCAGCCGCTCAGGTCGAACGACCCGGTGCCGGAGTTGCCCAGTTCGATGAAGTCATGGGTGAGGGACGCGCCCGAGTTGCCGCCGCCTCCGTAGACCTCGGAGATGACGGCGTCCGCGGACGGCGCGGCCTGGGCGGTGAGGGGGAGGGCGATGAGCGATCCGACGAGGCCGACGGGAAGCGCTACGAGGACGGCCGCCTTGACACCACGGCCACGCAGGGCCGCGGGTATGTGTTCGGGCACGATGAAGCTCTTTCTCGCACGAGGGAATGGCGGGACGCGGGGAAGAGTCGGGGAAGAAGCGGAAGAAATGCGCGGGAAATGCGACGACTTGGAATCCGGGCCAAAAATACGCGCGTAGATATGGACCGACAAGGCCCTGGGCCTGCCGGTCGGCAAACGTTGCGTGAAAACGCCGATTCGACGCCGGTTCCTGAAGGCGCCGAGCGCCCTCAGGAATGGTCCTGAAGCTCGATCCGCTCGCCGGGCTTCAGCAGGTGCAGCCGCTCCGTCAGACCCGCCGCCTCGAAGGCGTCGACCAGCGTGTCGGCGCCCTGGGTGAAATGCCCCCAGTGCTCGAAGTGCAGCGGTACGACCTGCCGCGCGCCGAGGATCTCCACCGCCTGGGCGGCCTGATCGCTGGGCAGGGTCAGAAAGCCCCCGGGGACCAGCGGGGTCGAGGCGGCGCCCGCGAACAGCAGGGCCACATCCACCGGCCCCATCCGCTCGGCGATCGCGCGCACCACGTCCAGCGAGGCGTTGTCGCCGCTCACATACACCGTCGGCAGCCCGCCCCCCGACACCACGAAACCGGTCACCTCGCCGACCAGATGCTCGGTGCCGTCCGGGCCGTGCTGGGCCGGCACGCCGGTGATCCGCAGCGTGCCGCCGGCCGGGCGCGGCAGTTCGAAGGTCTCCCAGTTCGGCAGCGCCGTCACGGTCGCGCCCAGCCGCTCCCGCGCGGACGCCGTGGAGAGCACCAGGTCCGCGTGGTCGAGGTAGGCGCGGCCCGCCCGGTCGAGGTTGTCCGGGTGCTGGTCGTGCGAGAGCAGCACCGCGTCGACGGGGCCGAGGCCGGAGGTCGCGACGGCCGGGCCCGCGGTCTTGACGAGCTTGCGCTCGCCGATGGGATAGTCCCCGGGCGGGTCGAAGGTCGGATCGGTCAGCAGTCGTACGCCACCGATGTCGAGGGTCGCAGTGGGCCCTCCCAGATAGCGCACGGCCAAGGCTCCCGGAGAAATCGACTCGCTCATCGCTGTGTCCCGCTGCCTCTCACTGTGACGGTGCCGCTCACCATGACGGTCCTGTCCATGATCGTAGGCACAGCGTGAATCCGGCCCAATCCCCCCATTGATTCCGGGCCCGGACGCGTTGTCAACCGGCACACGGGCCCCGCCGGGATGGTGTCGGCGGCCCATGAGCAGGGCCGGTGCGTATCACCCGCCCTGGTGACACCTTCCTGCCGACCCGCATCAAGCCCGGCATCACAGGTCGGGTGGCCGGGAACCTTCCGACGGAAAGGAAACGATGAGTGAAATTCCAGGGAACGGACAGTCAGCAGACATGCGTCTCGGAGTGCTCGACATCGGTTCCCAGTCGGCCCATCTCGGTATCGCCGACCTCACGCCGGGCGGTCCGCCCGAGCCGGTGACCTCGCTCAAACGGCCGGTGCGGCTGGCGGAGTCCACCGACCGGCAGGGCGTGATCGAGCAGGAGGCGATCAAGCGGGTGGTCGCCGCGGTGACCGAGGCCGCGGCCGTCGCCGAGGCCCACGGCGTCGACACGATGGTGCCGTTCGCCACCTCCGCGATCCGCGACGCCGCCAACCGGCCGACCGTACTCGCCGAGGTCGAGGACGCGACCGGGATCCGGCTGACGTTCATGACCGGCGAGGAGGAGGCGCGGCTCACCTTCCTCGCGGCGCGCGGCTGGTACGGCTGGTCGGCCGGGGAGATGCTGCTGCTCGACATCGGCGGCGGCTCCCTGGAGCTCGCCTGCGGCAGCCGCGCCGAGCCCGCCGTCGCCCTGTCCGTACCGCTGGGCGCCGGGCGGCTGACCCGCCATCATCTGCCCGAGACCGGGCCGGTGAAGAAGGGGGACGTCAAGGCGCTGCGCCAGTTCGTACGGTCCGTCATCAGCGAGACGGCCGAGGGGCTGCTCGACCAGCCCGAGCCACGGACCCACGTCGGCAGCTCCAGGACCTTCGCCCAGCTGGCCCGGCTGACCGGCGCGCCGAAGGCCAAGGCCGGGCCGTACGCCGAACGGGTCCTGGACCGGGACCGGCTGGCGGCCTGGGTGCCCCGGCTGGCCGCCAGGAGCGCGGCCGAGCGCGCCCGGCTGCGCGGCATCTCCGCCGCCCGCGCCCACCAGGCCCTGGCCGGTGCGGTCGTCGCGGAGGCCGCGATGGACGTCCTGGGCATCGAACAGCTGCGGGTCTGCCCCTGGGCGCTGCGCGAAGGGGTCCTGCTGGACCGGCTCCGGGAGCTGGAGACACACCCGGTCCCCAGCCCTTCACGCGAGGTCGCGGGCGCCCCCGTGGGCGCGTCCGTCGTGGCTCTGCCGACGGGCCGCGGCCGGTACGGGTCCGGGCGGCTCCAGACCGCCACCATTCCCTGGACCTGAACCGCCAGGTACCGGCCTTTGTCCCGCCCCCGCCTCAGCCCCGCAGATACGCCAGGACCGCCAGCACCCTGCGGTGGTCGTCCGGGGCGGGCGGGAGATCCAGCTTGAGCAGGATGTTCGCGATGTGCTTGGCGACCGCCGCCTCGGTGACCACCAGGGCCCGGGCCACCGCGGAGTTGGAGCGACCCTCGGCCATCAGCGCCAGCACCTCGCGCTCACGCGGGGTGAGGCGGCGCAGCGGGTCCTTCCCGCGGGCCAGCAGCTGCCGCACCACCTCGGGGTCGATGACCGTACCGCCGTCGGCCACCCGCGCCAGCGAGTCGGTGAACTCGGCGACATCGCCGACCCGGTCCTTGAGCAGATAGCCGGTGCCCGCGCCGCGCCGGGCCGCCAGCAGCTCCTCGGCGAAGGTCTGCTCGACGTACTGGCTGAGCACCAGGACGGCCAGGGACGGCCGCAGCGCCTGGAGTTCGCGCACCGCCCGCAGCCCCTCGTCGGTGAAGCCGGGCGGCATCCGCACATCGGCGATCACGACGTCGGGCTCATGCTCCAGGGCCGCCGCGACCAGCGAAGGGCCGTCGCCGACGGCCGCCGGGACGCGGTGCCCGAACCGCTCCAGCAGGCTCACCAGGCCCTCGCGCAGCAGTACGGCGTCCTCCCCGATCACCACGCTCAACCGCCGCACGGAATCTCCACTCGCAGCCGGGTCGGCCCGCCGACCGGGCTGGACAGCAGCATTCTGCCGTCCACGGCCGCGACCCGGTCGGCGAG
The DNA here is from genome assembly GCF_042734105.1 of Streptomyces sp. NPDC059679. NCBI lineage: Bacteria > Bacillati > Actinomycetota > Actinomycetes > Kitasatosporales > Streptomycetaceae > Streptomyces > Streptomyces sp. NPDC059679. The sequence goes on from NZ_JBHWES010000014.1 coordinate 13,127, forward strand.
CCCGGTCAGCCCGGTCCCGGCGGCCGGGTCCGCGCCCCCGCGCCCGTCGTCGGTCACCTCGAGCACCAGCACCCCGCCGCGCAGCCGCCCGCCGACCCGCAGCCGGGCCGCGCCGCTGTGCCGGGCCGCGTTGGCCAGTGCCTCGCACACCGCGAAGTAGCCCGCGGCCTCCACGGCGGGCGGGAGCCGCCGCTCCAGGTCGATATCGAGGTCCAGCGGCATCGGCGAGCGCGTCGCCACGTCCCGCACCGCCGCGGGCAGCCCCCGCTCGGTCAGCACCTGCGGATGCACTCCGCGGACCAGCTCGCGCAGCTCGGCGAGCGCGTCCTTGGCCATCCGGTGCGCCTCCGCCACCTCGCGCGCCGCGCGCGACCCGGCGGGCAGGTCGAGCCCCGCCAGGCCCAGCTTCATGGTCAGCGCGACCAGGCGCTGCTGGGCCCCGTCGTGCAGATCCCGCTCGATCCGGCGCCGCTCCGCCTCGTACGCGTCCACCAGGCGCGCCCGGGACCGCCGTACCTCCGTCAGCTCCGCGTCGCCGGGCGCCAGTACGGCCAGCGATACGGCCGCCCGCGCCCCCGCCCAGGCGGCGATCGGATACGCGGCCACCGGCAGCAGCAGCGCACCCGCGAGCGGGCCGCCGAGCCGGGCCCAGGGCGGGGCCTCGGGCTGCAGCGGCGCGGCCAGCAGCGCGCCGGGGATCCCCAACGACACCAGGACCACCGCCAGATCGACCCAGCCGAGGGCGAGGACGGACAGCGCGCCGTGGCCGATCTCGCGCGCGTACGGCTGTCCGTACGACGTGGCGAGGGGCTGGGCGTACGGCTTGGGGTGGAGCTCGGTGCGGGGCGCGACCAGGCGCAGCCGCCGCCGTTCCCACGGGCGGGCCGCTGCGGTGGCGCAGCCCAGCACGAGCAGCGCGCACAGCACGGCCGTCGCCGCGCCGATCCGCGCCCAGGACGCGGCCACCCCCGCCACCGCGAGCCCGCACGCGACACCCGGCAGCCCGCCCGCGAGCAGATAGCCGGCGGACCGCCAGGGCCAGGAGGAGCGGAGGAAGGCGGCGGGCCCGCGGGTCAGCGCTTCCAATGGGTCTCGGGGGATCACCGCTCGACCGTAGCCGCGCGGCGGGCCGCGGACAGTAGTGCCAGATGGAGTATCGGGACTAGCCCGGCCACCCGTGTGCCGCCCCGCCCCGCGCCGGTTCACTCGGCGCCATGCCCACGACCACAACCCCCTTGCCCCACCCCGCCCCTCACCCCGTAGAACTGCGCGCCGTCTCCCGGCGGTACGGGACGGGGGAGCGGGCCGTCACCGCCCTCGACCAGGTCACGCTCGACTTCGCCGAGGGCACCATGACCGCCGTGATGGGCCCCTCCGGCTCCGGCAAGTCCACGCTGCTGCACTGCGCGGCGGGGCTCGACCGGCCGACCGAGGGGCGCGTCGTCATCGGCGGCACGGAGACCGGAGAACTGGACGAGACGGCCCTGACCCTGCTCCGCCGGGAGCGGATCGGCTTCGTCTTCCAGTCCTTCAACCTGGTCTCCGCACTCACCGCCGAGCAGAACGTCGCCCTCCCGCTGCGTCTTGCGGGCCACCGCCCCGACCCCGCCCAAGTGGCCGCCGCGCTCGCCGAGGTCGGTCTCGCCGACCGCGCCGGACACCGCCCGGACCGGCTCTCCGGCGGCCAGCAGCAGCGGGTTGCCATCGCACGGGCGCTGATCAGCCGCCCCGCGGTGCTCTTCGCCGACGAGCCGACCGGCGCGCTGGACATCACCACCTCGCGCGCCGTGCTCGGCCTGCTGCGCGGCCTGGTCGACCGCCACCGGCAGACGCTGGTCATGGTCACCCACGACCCGGCCGCGGCCGCGTGGGCCGACCGGGTCGTCTTCCTGGCCGACGGGCGGGTCGCCGACGAGCTGGCGGACCGGCCCGGGGCGGCGGACATCGCCGCGCGGATGTCGGTGCTGGAGGCGGCGGCATGAGGGTGGGAAACAGCGACCGTACGCGCGGCGGCACGAGGGCCGGAAGGGGAAGCCGGGGCGGCGGCATGCTCGGCCTGGCCGTCGCCACCGTACGGGCGCGCCGCACGGCCTTCGCGGGTTCGTTCGCCGCCCTGTGCCTGGGCGTCGCTGTCCTCACCATGAGCGCGCTGATCCTGCTGTCCGGGGACGGCGGGGTGCCCGGCCGGTACGCGGGCGCCCCCGTGCTCGTACGGAGCGCCCAGGGCGGCACCGGCCCCGACGGGGTGTTCCTGGAGCGGGCCCCCTGGTCCGCCCGGCAGACGAAGGAGCTGACGCGGGCGCTGGCCGCCGTGCCCGGGGTGCGGCGCGCGGTGCCCGACCGGTCCTTCTACGCGCAGGCGGTCGCGGACGGCGGCCCCGCACGCGACGCCGAGCAGCGGAAGGGGGACCGGCTGGGCCACGGCTGGTCCGGCGCGGCCCTCGCCCCGTACCGGCTCACCGCGGGCCGCGCGCCGCACCGGTCCGACGAGGTGGCCCTCGACCGCTCCCTCGGGGCCCGGCCGGGCGAGCGGATCACGCTGCTGACCGCGGCGGGGCCCGAGCGGTTCACCGTCTCGGGCACGGTCGACGGGCCCGGCTACTACCTGACCGACGAGCGCGCCGCCGAGCTGTCCGGCGGGGTGCGGGTCATCGGGCTGTTGACCGAGCGGGGCGCGGACCCCGGCGCGGTCGCGGCGGCGGCGCGCTCGGTGGTCAAGGACTCGGTGGTCAAGGGCTCGGTGGCCACGGGCTCGGGCACGGTGCTCGACGGCGCCGCGCGGAGCGAACTGGCCCCCGTACGGGACGCCAAGACGCGCTGGATCGGCGGCCAGGTGCTGACCGCCATGGGCGCGCTGTCGGCCTTCGCGACGGTCTTCGTCGTCGCCTCGACGTTCGCCTTCAGCGTGGCCGGGGGCCGCCGCGAACTCGGCCTGCTGCGCGCGGTCGGCGCCACCGGACGCCAGCTGCGCCGTCTGCTGTACGGGCAGGCGCTCGCCGTCGGCGCGGCCGGCGCGGCGGCCGGGGCCCTGCTCGGCGCGACGCTGGCCCCCGCGCTGGGCTCGGTGCTCACCGACGCGGGCTTCCTGCCACCCGGTTTCGCGGTCCGCCGTCAGGCCTGGGTGCTCGCCGCGACGTTCGCCGCCGGTCTGGCCGTCGCGCTGACCGCCGTCTGGTCCGCCTCCCGCCGGGCCGCCAGGACCGGTCCGCTGGAGGCGCTGCGCGAGGCCGCCGCGGACGACCGCCCGATGACCCGCGCCCGCGCGCTGACCGGTATCGCCTTCACCGCCCTGGGCTGCGCGGCCGCGGCCGGGACCGCCTTCGCCGACCCGACCGATATGACCACGCTCGCCCTCTGCACGGCCGTAGGGCTGATCACCGGTGTGACCCTGCTGGTCCCCGCCGTGGTCCCGCCCCTCGTACGGGCCGTCTCCTGGCCCCTCGCCCGCCGCCGTGGCGCGCTCGGCATGCTGGTGCGCGAGGGGATGCTGACGGCGGTGCGGCGTACGGCGTCGACCACCGCCCCGGTCCTGGCCACCGTCGGCTTCGTCGTCCTGATCACGGGCAACACCCAGACCTCCGTGCACTCCTACGCCACCCGCGACACCGCCTCCGTACGGGCCGAGGCCGCCGTCGTCGCCCGCGACGGCACCCCGGGGCTGTCCGACGCCGCCGCGGGATCCGTCCCGGGGACGGGGCTGCTGGCCACGACCGTCTACGGAGGCGCGGCGAAGACCCCCATGGAGGCCGCGGGCATCGACCCCGGCGCCTTCGCCGACGTCCACCACCGGCTGCGGACCGTCTCCGGATCGCTCGCCCGGCTGCGCGGCCCCGGGACGGTGGCCGTGACCGAGTCGGCGCTGACCACGCTGGGCGGACACACCACGGCCGAGGTCACCTCCGCCGAGGTCACCTTCGAGGACGGCCGCACCGAGAGGCTGCGGATCGTGGCGGTCCTCGCCGACCGTACGGCCCCCACCCCGTACACCGCGCTGCTCCCCCGGGCCACGGTCCGCGCCCACGACCCCTCGGCCCTCACCGATGTCGTCTACCGCACCGGCCCGGCCACGTCGTCCGCCGCGCTCCGGGGGCTCGGCGCCGAGGAGGTGGGCGTGGCCGACTACGCGCGCCGCGCGGACGCCGAGGAGGACCGTCTGGTCGAGGTCTTCACCCTGCTGCTGGTCGCCATGTCGGCGGGGTGCACGGGCGTGGCCGTCGCCAACACCCTCCTGATGTCCACCGCCGACCGGCTGCGCGATCTGCGCCTGCTGCGCCTGTCCGGCGCGACGCTCCGCCAAGTCCTGTGGACCGTCGCGGCGGAGACCACCTTCGTGGTCGCCCTCGGCTCCGTCCTCGGCGCCCTGACCGCCCTCCCGTCCCTGCTCGGCGTCCGCGCCGGCCTCAGCGGCACCTTCGGTGTCCCGGTCCGGCTGATCGTGCCCGCCGCGCCCGTCGCGGCGGCGGTGGCGGGCTGCCTGGTGCTTGCGCTCGCGGCGAGCGTGCTGCCGGCCCGGGCGGCGCTCGCCAAAACGGCGCGCGCCGGGGCGGGTTGAGGTCGGCTCAGGCGGCGCCGTCCGTGAGGACGGCGCCGCCCGCGAAGGGGCCGTCGGCGGTGAAGGCCAGTTCGGCGAAGCGCTCGCCCATACGCCGATGGGTGGCGGCGTCCGGGTGGAGTTCGTCGGGCAGCGGCAGTTCGGCGGCGTCGGCCAAGCCGTAGAGATCACGGCCGTCGAGGTAGTACAGATTCGGGTCCTCGGCCACCCGCCGCGCCACAATCCCGGCCAGCTCGTCCCGGATGAGGCCCAAGGTCAACTTCCCGCTCGCCCGCTCCGCCGGATCGCCCGCGGCCCGGAACCGCAGTCGTCCGGCGCCGAGTTCGGTGAAGTCCATGAGAGTGGGGCCGGGCGTGTCCTCGTGGATGGGGCACAGGATCGGCGAGACGACCAACAGCGGTGCGGTGGGGTGGCCTTCGCGGATGGTGTCGAGGAAGCCGTGGACGGCGGGGGTGAAGGCGCGCAGCCGCATCAGATCGGCGTTGACCAGATTGATGCCTATCTTGAGGCTGATGAGGTCCGCGGGGGTGTCCCGCAGGGCGCGGGCGGTGAACGGGTCGAGCAGGGCGCTGCCGCCCAGGCCCAGGTTGATCAGTTCCACACCGCCGAGGGAGGCGGCGAGCACGGGCCAGGTCGTGGTGGGGCTCGCGGCATCGGAGCCGTGGCTGATCGAACTGCCGTGGTGCAGCCACACTTTCCGGCCCCGGTCCGGTGCGGGCTCGACGGGGGCGTCGGTGCGCAGGGCGACCAGTTCGGTGGTCTCGTTGTGCGGCAGCCAGATCTCGACGTCCTTGACGCCGTCGGGCAGTCCGGTGAACCGGAGCGTGCCGACCGGGCCGGGCCGGTGCTCGGCGGCCCCGGTGGCCATGTCGAGGGTCAGGGTGTTGCCGCCGGCCACGCTCGCCTGCCCGGCCAGACGGCCATCGACCAGCAGGTCGTACACGCCGTCCGGGCGGGGCGGGGCGCCCGCGTAGATCCGCTTGGTGGGCAGCGTGTCCAGTTCGACGGCGGTGGCCCCGGTCCGGAAGACCAGCCGTACGCCGGAGGGCTGGGACTCCACCATGGCGAGCTGCCCATCCGCACACTGGGCGCGGGCCCGCGCGGGCAGCCGGTGCGGCAGCAGCCCGTGCGCGGTGCGCTCCAGATCGAGGGCGCCGCGCAGCAGGTCCGCGGTGACGGGTGTGGTGATCCAGTCGTGGTCGGTGGTGGGCATCGTCTCGACCTGTCGCTCTCCGTTGCTCTCAGTACGTGGATTCTGGCTGGTCAGGGCGCGGGCCAGTGCCGCAGCAGAGCGTCGAGCGCGTCCAGGATCCGCGACCAGGTCTCCTCGGTGTCGGGGGCGCTGTGGCTGAAGCCGCCCCCCAGCTCCAGGCTGACGTAGCCGTGGAAGACGCTGCCCAGCAGCCGGACCGCATGCGTCTGGTCCGGCTCCGTCAGCTCGTAGCCGCGCAGGATGGCCCGCATCATCTGCGCGTGCCTGACGCCCGCGCTGGCGGCCGCCGTCTTGGAGTCGAGTCTGAGCTGGGTGGCTGCGTAGCGGCCGGGGTGCTCGCGGGCGTAGTCGCGGTAGACGTTGGCGGAGGCGGCCAGGGCGTCCTTGCCGGCCCGTCCGGCCAGGGCGGCGGCCACGCGGTCGGCGAGTTCTTCCAGGGCGAGCAGGGCGATCCCGGTCTTGAGGTCCTGGGAGGTCTTCAGCCGCGAGTACAGGCTCGCGACCTTGACGTCGAGCCGCCGGGCGAGCTCCGAAACGGTCACCTGTTCGAATCCGACCTCGTCGGCGAGGACCGCCCCCGCCTGGATCAGACGCTCCATGGTGAGTCCTTCGTTTGCCATACCCTTCCCCTCATTCGACAGAACGCATTATTAATTTGCCTAGGAGCATTAGGCAAATTAGCTTGGCTCTCATGAGGCCACTGACCGAGCAAGAGATCCGTACCGCGTTCGTGAACTGCACCAAGGGCGAGGCCAAGCGCCTCTCCATCCCCCGCGACCTGGCCGACCGCCCCTGGGACGACCTGGACTTCCTCGGCTGGCGAGACCCCCAGGCCCCCGAGCGCGCCTACCTCGTCACCACCCTGGACGGCCGCCCCAAAGCCCTCCAGCTGCGCTGCCCCAGCCCCGCATCCTGGCAGGTCCGGCGCGGCATGTGCTCGATATGCCTGACCTCCCACACGGGCGGCGTCTCCCTGATGGTCGCCCCGAAGGCCCGGCAGGCCGGACAGCAGGGCAACTCGGTCGGCACATACGTGTGCAGCGACCTCGCCTGCTCGCTGTACGTACGGGGCAAGAAGGACGCGGGCGCGGACGGGCGGATCCAGGAATCGCTCACGCTGGAGGAGAAGGTCGCGCGGACTGTCGCGAACGTCGCCGCGTTCTTCGCCAAGGTGACCGGTTGACTACACGGACCCGGGCCTGCGGAAAGTCTGCGGCGTGCTTCGAGGTGGGGTTGGCCAAGCGGCGGCCTGCGCGGGCGTTACGAGGCCAATCCGGCCCGGGCGGTCACCGCCGGGACCGGTCCCGGCACAGCGCCACTACCGTCCCGATATGCCGCGATTCGATCTCGATCAGCGTTCCGGGGGCGGGCGGTCCCGCCGAACAGGCGGCCTTGTGCTTGTACTTGCCGTAAGCATGCTCAGCGCCGGGTGTTCGAGCGGGCAGGGCGCGTCGCAGCCATCGTCCCCCCGGCCGACATCCTCGTCTTCCGCCTTGTCCTCCACCTCCGCCTCCGCCTCGTCCGCCACCTCGTCCTCCGCCTCGTCCTCCGCCTCCGCCTCGCCCTCGTCCTTCGCCTCGCCCTCAGCCGCACCGCGGCCGAGCAAGTACACCCAGGCGCAGTTGGCATCGCGGCCGTGCCTCGCCCTCGACGGGCACGACCTCGCCGCCCTCAGAATCAGTGGCGAGGGGAAACAGGAGTACGGCAAGCACGGGGCAGCGTGCGCGTGGAAGTTGGCGGGCCAGAACGTCAGCCTCGCACTGGATCTACCACTGTCCTACGCGAAGACCATGACCAAGAACGGGCGCGTCACGCAGGTGCCGGTGGGGCAGCACCAAGCCGTGCAGGCCGAATTCCAGAGGATCTGCTTCATCTTCGTCGCACTGCACGACACAGACCACTTGGTCGGCACCACGACCATTCCGGACCGCGGGGTAGCGCAGGATGGAACGTGTCCCGCGGGGGCGTCGGTCGCCGCCACTGCCCTGACCCACATTCGATGACGTCTCAGCGTGCGCGTGAGCTCCACTGCGCTTCACGTGGGCTCCGCTGCGCTGCGCCTGCGCCTGTGCGCCGTCTCGCGGCATTCGGCTCGGACGGGTGCGGGTTTCGTCTCGGACCCTCCGGGTCCAAAGCGCCGGCGAGAAGGGGGAAGGGGGCGGCTGGCCCGTTGTTCCGGTTCGCCGGCCTGGTGGGTGGCTGAGCTTAAGGCTGGCTCCGCTGCGCTCCGCCGCAGCTGCTGCCGCGCGGTGACCAAGCCGGTCAGTCCAGCGGTGCGCTGGGCCGGGGGCGCGCGAGCGCGACGAACGGGCCGGCGACCGCTGGACGGCATGGTCCTAACGCCGCGTCGGGCATCGTCTCGCGCCTTCGGCGCACAGCGGCCAACAGCGGGAAGCAGAGGAGACGCCGGAGGCATCGTCGCCGTCCGGCCCCATGGGTCGGCATCGGTTGGCGGGCGGGGGACGGCGGATGGTCGTCGGAAGCGTTGGAGGCCGGTCCGGTTGGGGCCCTCCCCCCACCTGCTCTTAAAAAAATGCTTGCTTTATATCAAGTACTGCATCAAGCGATTTTTTCAGAGGGGGTGGGGGGAGAGGGCCGGTCCCGCCGGTCGCTTCGATGGCTGGTTGCGTCGTGGTCAGGTGGCGGGGAACTCTCCGCCCTTGACGGCGGCGACGAACGACGACCAGGCACTCGACTCGAAGGTGAGCGCCGGGCCGTGCGGTTCCTTGCTGTCACGGACGGGGACGACGCCGCGCGAGGCGACGAGGTTGGCGGCGACCTCGACGCACTGGCCGCCGTTGTCGCTGTACGAGGACTTGAACCAACGGGGGGATTCCGTCGTCACGGGGTGCCCTTTCGCAGCTGGTTGATCACGGCCACAGACTCTGTCTGAGAGGGCGCTTCGGCCTGTAGCTGATGGTAGGCCGTCAGCATGGGCAGCACGAACCTGTTGTCCCGCTCGAGATGCCCCCGTTGGGCGGACTCGGCATACGACATGAGCGAGCGGTCCGCCATCGTCAGCACGGCGATCGGCAGGTTGAACGGCCGACGAAGCCCCATCTCGAACGGGGCGACCTGGACCATGGTGTTCGGCAGCGCGGCGAACTCGACCAGCCGCGCCAACTGCGCGTCCATGACGGCGGGCTCGCCGATGGGCCGTCGGATGCAGCTTTCGTCCAGCACCACGAAGACCAGCGGCGGGGGCGTCCGGACGAGGGCTGCTTGTCGCTCCGCGACGAGCGCCACGCGCTCCTGTGCCTGCTCGGTCGTGATCGCTCCCCGCTGGACGGCGCTGTCCGCCAGCAGCGCCGCGTACTCCGGTGTCTGGAGCAGACCGGGGATGACGCCCACTTCATACAGCCGGATCTCCGCCGCACGCCCCTCATAGTCAACGAACTGCGGAAAGCCCTCCAGTAATGAGCCGTGCCGAAGTTCGCGGAACCGGCACTCGAACGAGTCTGTGCTTCCCTCGATACCGAAGACGCGGTCCGCACTACGCGAGAAACGAAGAGTTGGAGGCTTCCGACCAGTTTCAACCGCTGAAATATGCACGCTGGAATATTCCATACGCACGGCGAGATCATCTTGAGTCCAGCCACGCGCCTCCCGCAAGCTGCGCAGATACGCCCCGTAGGCTGCTTGAGGTGAGCTGTCCGGCTCCAACTCTTTCCGGTTCAAGGGACTTTCACCGACCTTTCATCCCTAGCCAACAGGTTGAACGGGTCTCGCCTGTAGGCCACGCCGAACGCACTTGGTAGTGACAGCACTACGGAGAGGAGCGGCCGGTGGCTGGCGAACCCCAAAACCGCCAGGCATGCCAGAGCTTGGACCCGTGGCCCAAGCTGACCGGACCTGCCGCTCAATCAACTCATCCGGATGACAGGCGAGATGGCCGCGATCACGGCTGGCTTCCTTAAGCGCCGGCCGGGCGGGGCGCCACAGAAGCAGGCCACATGCGAGCCCCCCGAGCGGCATGACCGGCCCGGGTTCGTGGCCTCGGCCGCAGGAGGTTGATAGGCATGGTCTACGCCCTCGCGTGGGGCCCGGTGTCCGGGCCGCCGGACGACCACGAGGCGGCCATGGAGCGGCCGTACGTCGTCGCGTGCGAACAGCGTCGGCTGCGGCGGCAGCGTCGGCGGACACTGCGACTGGCCGCGTACGGCATCGACATCGGCCCGCGCGTCATCCACGGCGTAAAGGTGGTGGCGTAGATGAGCGCCCCGACGACGCCCCCGCCGCAGCAGGGACAGGGCGAGCAGCAACAGGGGCAGCAGGGCGGCGGCGACCGCCCGACCCTGGAGGAACTGCGGCAGCAATCGGTAGCCCTTGCCGAACAGATCGCTCAGCATCTGGGGCGGGGGGCGAAGTGAACCACGCACCAGCCACCAGCGTCGACGCCCTCAGCGCCCCGTTCCCCTGTGCCCGCTGCCACGCCAAGGGGAAGCAGTGAAGGGCGCGCACTGGACCAGCATCCTGCCCAGTCTTGCGGTCGGCATGGTGGTCTACGACCGGCGTTGCGAGATGCCCGGGACCATCGCCGACTTCGACGGGCCGATGGTCTGCCTCGCCCGCCCCACTGGCCTCAAATGGCAGTCGCACTGTGCCTCGGTGCGACCCGCCACAGCGTACGAGCGGCGACAGCTGCGCGCCATCGCCCGGCTTCACGTCCAGCGCCAGCGAGGCATGGCCCCTGCCGAGGTGATCCCCCGTGGCTGACGGACCCTGGCACGCCACATGGACGTTCATCAGCACATCCGGCGTCACCACAGGAACAGCCGACCACGCACGGTACTTCGATATCCGCACCGCCATCTTCAAAGCCGCTGACAAGTCGCTACGTGATCTGGCGCGCACCGGCACCGCCAAGAGAGATGAGCCCTGGAAACTCCTCGTCGCATCCCTGTACTCCGAAGCCATGCTCTCGGCCGACGAAACCGGCACCTGGGGCTACGCGAGCCCGGACGGCTGGGCGAACGTGACGGTTCGCTTCGCCCCGTAGCAGTCAGCACGTCTTCAGGGCGCGGACAGTGAAGCGGAAGGGGCGGGGTGATCTCGACCCAGGCCGGCTGGTAGAAGCCCTCTTCCTCCTTGGTGAGGGCGAGGTTGAGGGTGAACTGGGTTTGCTGGCCGGCCTCCACGTTCACGGAGGTCCAGGTGGCGGACTGGCGGGGCTCATTCACGCGCTCGGGGCGCCAGCCGGTCGAGGCGTTCGCGGTGAGCCGGGGGCAGATCCAGACGCGCCGCGGCGAGGTTCTCCTCCAGGTGGGCGATCCGGGCGGTGCCGGGGATCGGGAGGACGACGGGCGAGCGGTCGAGCAGCCACGCGAGCGAGACCTGCGTGGGGGTGGCGCCGAGCTCGGCCGCGATGGCGGCGATCTCCGCCCTGGCCCCCAGCGCCCCCGTCGCGACGGGCCGCCACGGCAGGAACGCGATCCCCGCTGCCGCGCACGCCTCGAGCACCGGCTCGTGCTCGCGGTCGAGCAGGTTGTAGCGGTTCTGGACGCTGACGACATCGACGATCTCCCGCGCCTGGCCGAGTTGGGCGACGGTGACCTCGGACAGCCCGAGTCGGCCGACCTTGCCCTCCGACTGGAGCTCCCGCAGCGTGCCGAGCTGGTCGGCGAGCGGTGTCTCCGGGTCGATACGGTGCAGCTGGAGCAGTTCGATCCGCTCGACCCGGAGCCGGCGGAGGGCCTGCTCGACCTGGTCGCGCAGGATGGCCGGACGCCCCTCCAGCCGCCACTCGCCGCCCGGGCCCGTCCGCGCGACGCCGACCTTGGTGGTGATGAGCAGCCCGGCGGGGTAAGGGTGCAGGGCCTCGGCGAGGAGTTCTTCGTTGGCTCCGCCGCCGTACAGATGGGCGGTGTCGATCAGCGTGACGCCGAGCTCGACGGCTCGCCGGGCGACCGCGATGGCCGCCTCGCGGTCGGCAGCGGGCTCGGTCGGCAGGTGCATGGCCCCGAACCCGAGCCGCCGTACTTCCAGGTCCCCGCCGATCTGGAACGTGTCCGATGCCATCTGCTGTCTCCGCCCCCATCGCTCGACGATCGCACGCTAACAGCTCCGTCACTGCGTGATGGGTCGGCGATGATCGGTGCATGGCGGGTGCGGCATCCCCCGCCACGACCGACCCGCCCGCCCCTTTAGCATGGGCTCGTGCCGAGCCCTGCCGAGTGCCGTCCGTCGCCGCCCGTGTGGCGGTGGCGAGCGCTGCTCGTGCTCGGGGTGCTGGCCGGGCTGCTGGGCATGCACGCCCTCGGGCCCGCCGGCGGTCTGATGCCGGGCGCCCATGAGCGTCCCGCCGCCATGGCGACCACCATGACCACCGCCCCCTCCGCCCACAGCGGCTGCGGCGGCGCGTGCGGCGGCTCGCATATCCACCACGCCGATCCGACCTGTGCGTCACCCGCGCTCGGCGGTGGGCCCACGCTGTCCGCGCCCCCGTCGTCCCCCGTGGCCGACTGCGGCCATGACCTCGTGGCGGCCCGGTCCGGTACGGCGCCGTCCCCGGCCGACGGCCGGGCGCCGCCCACCCTGGCCGAACTCCAGCTCCTGCGGATATAGGACACGCCCTCGCGGCGCCGCCGCCCCTCCCGATCCGGGTCGGGTTCGGCGCCAGTCCGGTATGTCCAGAAATACCCTCTACACTTCCTCAGGAGTTCCCCCATGCGTTCCCTGACCCGCCGTACGGCGCTCGTCGCCGCGGCCGCCACGGCCGCGCTGTCTCTGACCCTCACCGCCTGCGGCAGCGACGACAGCGGCAGCAGCGGCCACTCCGGCCACGACTCGACGTCGAAGGCCACCGCGAGCGCGGGCACGTCCGCCCCGGCCGGCAAGCACAACGAGGCCGATGTGAGCTTCGCGCAGGGGATGATCCCCCACCACCGCCAGGCCGTGGAGATGGCCGATCTGGCCCCCACCCGGGCCTCGTCCGCCCAGGTCAAGAAGCTGGCCGCCGACATCAAGAAGGCGCAGGACCCGGAGATCCGCACGATGTCCGGGTGGCTGAAGACCTGGGGCGAGAAGGTCCCGGAGGCGATGCCCGGCATGGACCACTCCCAGCACGAGGGCATGCCCGGAATGATGGGCTCCAAGGAGATGGAGGAGCTGAAGAAGGCGTCGGGCGCGGCCTTCGACACCGCGTTCCTGAAGATGATGGTCCAGCACCACATGGGCGCGGTGGACATGGCCGGCACCGAGAAGCAGAAGGGTGCGTACGGCCCCGCCAAGACCATGGCCGACGACATCATCAAGACCCAGAACGAGGAGATCACCGAGATGAACAAGCTCCTCGGTAAGAGCTGAGGCAAGGGCTGCGGCAAAGGCACCGGCACCCCGCCGGGCCTTTGCCCATTCAGCCGCGGCAGGCCCAGTGGTTACGATCTGGCGCGATGAGTAGACAGCGCGACGCGAGCCGAATACCGGGCGGCATGGTGCGAGCCACCGTGCTCTCGGTGCTCCGCTGTGCCGTCCCCCTGCTCACCGTCGCGCTCTGGCTGGCGCCGTCGTTCCTCCACCCGGCCATGGAGCACGCGCCCGCCGCGGCGCACGCCTCCGGCTCGGCGCACACTCCGCCCCGCCCCGCCATGGCCACACTCGCCCCGCCGTGCCCGGAACTCGTGTCCGGCCGGCACACGGTCCAGGCGCCCTGGACGGACAGCGCGGGCGGCGCCGGCGACAACTGCGTCGCCGGTCCCTGGGGGGTGAGCCAGGGCGTGGTGCCCGCGCCCGTCCCCCCGCCCGCGCTCACCGGGCTGCTCCCGCGCGACCGCCCGTACGACACGGATGCCACCCGGGCCCCGCCCGGCCCCGCCGTCCGCGCCCCCGGCCTCCACCAGCTCCAAGTGCTTCGCACCTAGGCCGCCGGTATCCGGATCCGCACATCATTCATTCCTCCAGTGCAAGGACAAGGACAAACCATGGCTTCCAAGGGATCGAAGACGAAGAACGCGGCCGCCGCGCGCCGCGAGAAGATCGAGGAGTTGCGCCGCGCCGAACGGGCGCGCGACCGCCGCTACCGCATCATCACGATCGTCTCGTGCACGGTGATCGTCGTCGGGCTGGTCGTCGGCGGCTACTTCATCATCGACGCCACCAAGGAGAAGGACGAGAAGGCCAAGGCGGTGACGATGACGACGGTCAAGTCCGGCACCTTCAAGGGCATGAAGACCTGGAAGAACCTCGGCCGGACCCACGTCGACGGCAAGGTCGACTACGCGATGTCCCCGCCGGTCGGCGGCAACCACAACCAGGTCTGGCAGAACTGCAACGGCGACGTCTACGACAAGCCGATAGCCAACGAGAACGCGGTGCACTCCCTGGAGCACGGCTCCGTATGGGTCACCTACACCGACAAGGCGGCGGCCAAGGACATAACCGCACTGGAGAAGCGCGTGAAGGCCACCCCGTACTCCCTGATGAGCCCCTACCAGGACCAGGACGCCCCGATACTCCTCAACGCGTGGGGCACCCAGCTGAAGGTCGACTCGGCGGACGACCCGCGCGTGGCGAAGTTCTTCGAGGATTATGTGCAGGGCAAGCAGACCCCCGAGAAGGGCGCCGCGTGCACCGGAGGTAAGGCGGAATGACGGACACCGGCCAGGTGGCGGACACCGGCCGCGCGGGGCGCCAGCCGCTGATCGCGGGTATCTCAGCCGCGCTCGCACTGCTGACGCTGGTGACGGTGGGCGTCCTGTGGCTCACGGCGGACCGCTCGGACGGCTCGACCGGGCCGTCGAAGCCCACCAAAGCCTCCGCGGAGGCGGGCTTCGCCCGGGACATGTCCGTCCACCACCAGCAGGCGGTGGAGATGTCGTTCATCGTGCGCGACGACACCGACGACGAGGATGTGCGCCGCCTCGCGTACGACATCATCAACACCCAGGCCAATCAGCGCGGGATGATGCTGGGCTGGCTGGACCTGTGGGGGCTCTCCGCGACCTCGGAGGACCCCCCGATGACATGGATGAAGGACCTCTCCTCGAACAAGTCAGGCAAGTCGGGCGAGTCCATGGACCACGACTCGATGGACTCGATGGACCACGACGGCACCTACAAGCCGCACGACGGGTCCCTCATGCCCGGTATGGCCACCAACACCCAGCTGGACCAGTTGCGCAAGGCCAAGGGCCGGGCCGCTGAGGTGATGTTCCTGCGGTTGATGATCGCCCACCACAAGGGCGGGATCGACATGGCCAAGGGAGCGGTCAAGCTGGCCAAGGACCCGACGGTCAAGCTGCTGGCGCAGGGCATGGTCGACAGCCAGCAGTCGGAGATCCAGCTGATGAACGACATGCTCAAGAAGCGCGGAGCCGACCCCGTGAAGTAACCCGCCGCTCAGGCAATCCCCCAAGGCGCTTCTCCTCCCGGAGAGGCGCCTTGTGCTTGTCCGCAAGGGACGGGGCCGGGCGCCGGCCGGGACGGTCAGGAACCGAGAAGCGCGGCTCAGGGAGCCGCCTCTAACCTGCCGTCATGGACATCACCATTCACACGAGTTCCCTCCCGCACAACGACCCGGACGCGTCGCTCGTCTTCTACCGCGACGTCCTCGGCTTCGAGGTCCGCAGCGACGTCGGGCAGGGCAGGATGCGCTGGATCACGGTCGGCCCGGCCGGTCAGCCCGATACGTCGATCCTTCTGGCGCCGCCGGCCGCCGACCCGGGGATCACCGAGGACGAGCGCCGCACCATCGCCGAGATGATGGCCAAGGGCACCTACGGCTGGATCCTGCTGGCCACCCCGGACCTCGACGCCACGTTCGAGAAGGTGCGGGCCGGTGACACCGAGGTCGTACAGGAGCCGACCGAGCAGCCGTACGGCATCCGCGACTGCGCGTTCCGCGACCCCGCCGGCAATCTGGTCCGCGTCCAGGAGCTTCGCTGACCGGCTGATCGGACGGGAAAACCGGACGAGAAAAGAGGAGGGTTCTCATGTGTCGGCCTGAATGGGGGCGCGCACGCGTCCAGGCGCAGCGCCTGACCGATCTCGCGCGGCTGCGCCGCGTGCGCGACCGGATCGACAGGGAGTACGCGCAGCCGCTGAACGTGGAAGCGCTCGCCCGCGACGTGCCCATGCCCGCCGGACACCTCAGCCGGCAGTTCCGGGTCGCCTATGGTGAGTCGCCGTACGCGTACCTGATGACGCGTCGTATCGAGCGCGCGGCGGCGCTGCTGCGGCGGGGGGACCTCAGCGTCACCGAGGTGTGCTTCGCGGTCGGCTGCGCGTCGTTGACCACGTTCACCACCCGCTTCACCGAGCTGGTCGGCATGTCGCCAGGGGCCTTCCGGCGCCGGGCGGCGCACGGCGCGGGTTCTGCGCCGTCCTGACTGCCGGAGGCGGACCGGGCCCGGGCCGCGCGGGCCCGGGCGGTCTAGCGGGAGGTGGGGGTGAACTGGACCGGTATGGCCGACACGCCGCGCATCATCAGCTTGGAGCGCCATTCCAGGTCCTCGGGGGCGACGGTCAGCGTCACGTCCGGGAGGCGGTCGATCAGGACCTCGATCGCGGCCATGGCGATGGCCTCGGCGAGCTCGCGGGCGACCGGGGGGCAGCCGTGGGTGCCGTGGCTGAAGGCCATATGGGCCTGGTTGCCCGCCGCGCCGGCGCGGAAGTCCGGCCGTACGTCGGGGTCGGCGTTGGCGGCGGCGAGGCCCAGCATCAGGCAGTCGCCCTTCCTGATGTGGCGCCCGGCGAGCATGGTGTCCTCGGCTGCCCAGCGGCCGACCCAGTTGGGGACCGGGGTGGCCTCCCACAGCACCTCGTTGATCGCCTGGCCGACGCTGCGCCGCCCGCCGGACATGGTGACCGCGAACCGCTCGTCGGTGAGCATGAGCCGCAGCGCGTTGCCGATCAGGTCGGTGGTGGGCTGGTGGGCCGCGTACACGTTGCCCAGCAGGTCGTTGATGATCTCCTCGTCGGTGAGGCCCGCCGGGTGGTTCACCAGGACCGTGGAGATGTTCTTACGGTCCGGGGTCGCCCGGGCGTGCTCCATCAGCGACACCATCCGGTCGACCATGTTCTGGTGCGCTTCGGGTCCGCCCTTCCCGCTGACCAGGTCGACCGTGATCTGCTGCAGTTCGGTGGATTCGGCCTCGTTCATGCCGTACATGCGGTTGAGCACGCGCAGCGGGATCTGACAGGCGTAGTCGGCGATGAGATCGGCGTGGCCGCGGCCCGCGAAGGTGTCGATCAGACCGTCCGCGACGCGCTCGCACAGCGCGCGCAGCTCGAACGGGTCCACGATCTCCATGCTGTCGATGATCGCCTCGGCCCGCCGCTCGTGTTCGGCGCCCTCGGTGAACAGCATGGTCGGCCGGTAGCCGACGAAGGTCATCAGCTCCCAGTCCGGCGGGACCTTGTCCCAGGAGTGCCAGCGGCGCGAGTCGCGGGCGAAGACGTTGGGGTCGGTGGTGACCCGCACCAGTTCCCGGTAGCCGAGCACCATCCAGACGGGGATCTGGCCGTCGAGCAGCACGGGTACCACGGGGCCGTGGTCGCGGCGGAGCCGGCGGTAGAGGTCTTCCTGGCTCTTGGTGAAGTCCTCGGCCTGCAGCCGTACGGCGTCCGGCTGCTCCGGCCAGCCCGGAAGCGGCGCGGCGGAGGGGTCGGGTTCCTCAGGGGGGAGCGTGGGGTCCGGGGTGGTCACGCGGTGCTCTCCTGGGCGGCGGAAGAAAGTACGGAAGAGGAGGTGGAGAGGGAGTAGAGATGGCGCGCGAGGGCGACCAGTACGGCCTTGCTGGAGTCGCGCTCCCGGGCGTCGCAGTCGACGATCGGGATGTCGGCGGGCAGGTCGAGGGCCGCGCGCACCTCCTCCAGCGTGTGCTTGGGTTCGCCGAAGTTGTTGCGCGCGACGATGAACGGCGTGCCGTGGTGCTCCAGCCGGTCGATGGCGTACCAGGAGTCGGAGAGCCGGTTGGTGTCCACCAGGACGACCGCGCCCAAGGTCCCCATGAACAGCCGGTCCCACAGGAACCAGAACCGCTCCTGGCCGGGGGCGCCGAACAGATAGAGCACCATCTGCTCGTCCAGGCTGATGCGGCCGAAGTCGAAGGCGACGGTCGTGGTGGTCTTGTCCTGTACCTGCGACGCGTCGTCGATCCCGACGCCCGCCTGCGTCATGGTCTCCTCGGTGCTCAGCGGGCGGATCTCGCTGACGGACCGGACCATGGTGGTCTTTCCGACCCCGAAGCCCCCGACGATCACGATCTTGAGGCCGTCCCGCGCGCTCTCGCTCAGCTGCGCGCCCTCGGGGCGGTCAGAGGTTCTGGAGTGCAACGAGCACCTTCTTCAGCATCTCGGGTTCGGGCAGCTGCCTGTCGGAGCGGACCACCTGGGGGTGGCGAGCGGTGATCTTTCCGGTGTCGAGCAGATCGCAGAGCAGGATCTTCACCACGCTCACCGGCAGGCCCAGATAGGAGGAGATCTCCACGACCGCCAGCGGACGGTGACACATCCGCAGGATCTTGGCGTGCTCGGACTGCATCCCCGGGCTGGGCTCGCTCTCGCTGACGATGAGCGTGACCATGTCGAACACGCTCTCGTCCACCCGGCTGCGACCACCGGTGACGGTGTACAGCCGGTCCGGATCCTCGCTGTCGACGGCCCCTCGGATCATGCCGTGGCCCCTCCGCCGTCACCCGCGGCCACCCGGGGCGCGGCGCGCAGATGGTCGCCGATCTGCTCGACCAGCTCGTTCATGTTGTGGCCGATGATGCCGACGTCGGCCTCGTCCTCCGCGATGACCGCGAGGTGGGCGCCCTCACCGGCCTCCACGATGAACAGGATGCCGCCGTGGAACTCCGTCATCGACTGCCGGACGCCGCCGCTGCCGTCGCCGAACTCGATGGACGCGCCGTGCGACAGGCTCTGGATCCCCGAGGCGATGGCCGCCAGTTGGTCGGCCTGGTCGAGGGACAGGCCGGAGGTGAGGCACAGCTTGAGACCGTCTCTGGAGAGCACCAGCGCGTGGCGGGCGCCGGGGGTCTTCTTCAGCAGGTTCTCCAGCAACCAGTCCAAGCTGCGATCTGTGGTGTTCATCGGGGTTCCTTCTGTCACGGCTGGTCGTTCTCGGGAGACGTCTCGGGGGTGGCGTGGGCTTCGGCCGCCTGGCCGTCGGCGCACGGGGCCGGCTCGGCCCCGGGGCAGGGGGCGCCGCCGCGGGCGGCCTGGCGGAAGGCGCCGAGTCGGGTGGCGTCGGGGCGCGGCCGGTCGGAGGGTGCCTTGCGCTCCTGGGGGGCGGCGGTCCGGGAGGCCGCGGCCAGCGTCTCACCGCGGCGGCGCTTGGGCAGTCCGCCGGTCGACTCGGCGCTCGTGGGCTGCGGGGCGGCCGCCGGACCGGGGTCCGGGGCGGGGGCGGCCGTCCGGGTGGGGGCGGCGGTGGCGGAGGC
The DNA here is from genome assembly GCF_042734105.1 of Streptomyces sp. NPDC059679. Classification (NCBI taxonomy): domain Bacteria; kingdom Bacillati; phylum Actinomycetota; class Actinomycetes; order Kitasatosporales; family Streptomycetaceae; genus Streptomyces; species Streptomyces sp. NPDC059679. The sequence continues at coordinate 32,277 of NZ_JBHWES010000014.1, forward strand.
GGTGGGGGCGGCGGAGCGGTTCGCGGCCTGGGTGGTGGCCGGACGGGCCGCACCGGAGCGGGTGGCCGGGGCCGGGTTGGTCGCGGCGTCCTGGCTCACATGGGTGATCAGCTGCTGCGGGATCAGGACGACGACGCCGGTGCCGCCGCGCGAGGAGGGCCGAAAGGAGACCGTCAGGTTGTGCTTACGGGCCAGCTGCCCGACGACCGCGAGCCCGAGCCGGGTCCCGGAGAGCGTGGTCAGGTCCAGGGGGTCGGAGGAGACGGCCTTCTCGGCGCGGGCGAGGGCGGCCGGGCCCATGACCAGACCGCCGTCCTCGACGGTCACCACGACGCCGGTGTGCGTCTCCTGGACGTACACATGCACCTCCTCGGTGGGAGGCGAGAACGTGGCGGCGTTGTCCATGAGTTCGGCGAGGGCGTGCATGACACCCTCGGCGGCGTAACCGGCGACCGCGGCGGTGCTGGCCGAGTGGATCCGGACCCGCTGGTAGGCGCTGATCCGGCCGACCGCGCCGCGCAGCACGCTCTCCATGACGATCGGCTTGGTCCAGCGGCGCCCGGAGCGGGCACCGGTGAGGACCGCGATGCTGTCCGCGATGCGGCCTGCCTGGGCGGTGGTGTGATCGAGCTTCAGCAGATCGCCGAGGACGGCCTCGTCGTGCCGGTTCTCCATCTCCCGCAGGTCGGCGAGCATGCTGGTGGCCAGCGCCTGCACCCGGCCGGCGGCGTTGGCGCAGGCCGCCATGGCCGAGGCGCGCATACGCTCACCGGTGGCGACTTCCCGCACCAGCATCTTGAGCACCCGGTCGTGCGCCCCGCTGGCGGGCGCGGGCAGCGTGGAGAGCACGGTGTCCACCGTCTCGCCTTCGCGCAGCTGCCCCACCGCAGATGGAATCGTTTCATCAGCGAGCTTCGCGGCCTCGGCCTCCATCACCGCCGTATGCCGCGTGACTTCGGCCTGCATGGCCGCCGTACGCCGCGCGGCGTCGGCCTCCACGGCCGTCAGGCGCGCCTGGAGCTGCCGTACGGCCTGCGCGCGGGCCGAGGCGAACGCGGCGACCACACACAGCAGAACGGCGGCCACACCGCAGAACAGGCCGACGGACGCCCGGTGGGCGGAGGGCACTTCGGCCGTCACCCAAGCGCCCACACCGCCGACGACCACGGCGGCCAGCAGCGGTACGGCCAGGGCCTGCCGCGTCATGGGGAACCCTTTGACGGGTTGGCTGGATATATGTGCTGACATCTCTCAGGTCCTCAGGGGCGCGATCGAGGGTTGAGGGCGGTTTCGAGCCATGGGCGGCACATCGTAGTACCGCACACAGGCTTTTGACCGGCTCGCTCGCCAATCGGACCTTGACACCCCGTCAGCACTGCGGAACAAACGCCGGATGACCCCTGCGTGTCGACCACTGAACCCCCGTCAAACACCAGCAAACAGAATGAGCCGCTCCGGTCCGTACGTCCACCCACATGGCGCGATCTCTCTCGACGCTAGATCTCCTAGCGTTGCTGGAATCAAGGTATGTCATCCACCGAACATCGCGAACGCGAACGAGCACGCCGCCAACGGGCAGGCCCCAGGCCGGCGGACGGAGTCCGGCGCAGCGTCCCGAAGCCCGTGAGGCCCCCTGGGGCCGATCGGTGCGAGGGGCGCACGGGGAAGGGGGCATATCTCAGGGCAGGGCCAGCTCCGCCCAGATGACCTTGCCGTCGGCCGTGTAGCGGGTCCCCCAGCGCTCCGCGAACTGCGCGACCAGGAACAGCCCGCGACCCCCCTCGTCCGTCGTCGCCGCGTACCGCAGATGCGGCGAGGTGCTGCTGGTGTCGGACACCTCGCAGATGAGATTGCGATCGCGTATGAGTTGCACCCGGATCGGACCGGCGGCGTAGCGGATCGCATTGGTGATCAGTTCGCTGAGCACCAGCTCCGCGGTGAAGGCCATGTCGGGCGCCGCCGCGGGCAGCCCCCACTCCGCCAGCTGCCCCATGACCGCGGCCCGCACCTCGGCCACCGCCGCCGGGTCGCAGGGGACGTCCCAGCTCGCCACCCGGTCGGATCCCAGCACCCGGGTGCGGGCCACGATCAGCGCGATGTCGTCGGTGGGGCGCGCGGGCAGCACGGCGTCCAGCACGTCCGCGCAGGTCTGGTCGGGCGTACGGCCGGGGTGGGCGAGGGCCTCGCGCAGCAGCTCGAGCCCGGCGTCGATCTCCCGTCTGCGGTCCTCGATGAGCCCGTCGGTGTACAGCACCAGCTGACTGCCCTCGGCCAGCTCCAGCTCGGCCGTCTCGAAGGGCAGGCCGCCCAGGCCCAGCGGCGGCCCGGCCGGCAGGTCGACGAACTCCACGGAGCCGTCGGGGGCGACCACCGCGGGCGGCGGATGTCCGGCGCGGGCCATGGCGCAGCGCCGGGTCACCGGGTCGTAGATCGCGTACAGACAGGAGGCCCCGGTGATCCCCGCGCCGCCGCCCTCGGCACCTTCCGAGCCGATGGCGACGGCGGCAGCGCCGTCGTCTTGATCGATCCGGGCGACCAGATCGTCGAGGTGGGAGAGGAGTTCGTCGGGCGGCAGATCGAGGGTGGAGAAGTTGTGCACGGCGGTGCGCAGCCGCCCCATCGTGGCCGCCGCGTGCAGTCCGTGCCCGACCACATCGCCCACCACCAGCGCCACCCGGGCCCCCGGCAGCGGAATCACATCGAACCAGTCGCCGCCCACCCCCGACTCCGCGGGCAGATACCGGTACGCCACATCCAGCGCGCTCTGCTCGGGCAGGGCGCGGGGCAGCAGGCTGTGCTGCAGCGTCACCGCCATGGTGTGCTCGCGCGTATAGCGCCGGGCGTTGTCGATGCAGACGGCGGCGTGGGAGGCCAGCTCCTCGGCGAGGGCGATCTCGTCCTCCTCGAAGGGGGCGTTCTTCTCCATGCGCCAGAAGCTGACCATGCCCAGCATGACGCCCCGGGCCCGCAGCGGCACCGTCACCAGCGACCGGACGCCGTAGTCGATGGCCAGGCCGGTCTGTTCCGGGTCCTGGGCCCGCCAGCCGTGGGCTTCCCTCAGGTCCGGCTCGACCGCCGCCTGCCCGCTGGCGAAGCCCCGGGCCTGCGGAGTGGTGGAGACGAACGAGAAGCGGGTGCCCACCTGGTAGAAGGGGTGGTCGTCGCTGATGCCCCGGACCGCCGCGCGGCACATCTCGATACCGCCCACCGCCAGCGGCTCCTCGCCGCGCAGCACGGGCTCCGCCAGGTCGACGGTGACGAAGTCGGCGAACCGCCCCACCGCGACCTGGGCCAGCTCCTCGGCGGTCCGGCCGACGTCCAGCGTGGTGCCGATCTCCACACTGGCGTCGTACAGCAGCTTGAGGTGCTTCTGCGCCACCTCCGCCCGCCCCGACAGGGCGCGCAGCTCGGTGGAGTCCCGCAGGGTCGCCACGCTGCCGGGCGGGCCGCCGTCCCGGTCCGTGGGGCGGTTGTTGACCGCCAGCAGCCGGTCCCCGGCCACCAGCACCTCGTCGGAGACGACCTGCCCGGACGCCAGCGCCCGGGCCATCTGCGGCTCCAGACCGAGTTCGGTGACGGCCCGGCCCTCCGGGTATTCGGGCAGGTCGAGCAGGCGGCGCGCCTCGTCGTTGGCCAGCATCAGCCGACCGCCGCCGTCGACGATCAGCACGCCTTCCCGTACGGAGTGCAGCACCGCGTCGTGGTGCTCGTACATCCGGGTCATCTCGGCCGGGTCCAGGCCGTGGGTCTGCCGCCGCAGCCGTCTGCTGACCAGCGCCGTGCCGCCGGTGGCCAGGGCGAGCGAGGCGCCGGCCGCGCCGATGAGGATCGGCATCTGGCGGTTGGCCAGGCCGCTGACCTTGCTGACCGTGATGCCCGAGGCCACCAGGCCGATGACCTTGCCCCGGCTGTCGGTGACGGGCACCACGGCCCGTACGGAGGGGCCGAGCGTGCCGGTGTACGTCTCGGTGACGGTGTGGCCCTTGACGGCGGGGCGGTAGCTGCCGAGGAAGTGGTGGCCGATCCGTGCGGTGTCGGGGTGGGTGTAGCGGATTCCCTTCGTGTTCAGGACCACGATGAAGTCGACCCCGGCGTCCTTGCGCGCGGCTTCGGCCAGCGGCTGGAGCACCGCGGTCGGCTGGGGGGAGCGCAGCGCGGCCGGCATGCCCGGTGCGTTGGCGAACGTCTCGGCGACGGCGAGCGAGCGGTGCCGGGCCTCGTTGGTGGCGTCGTGCCGGACCTGGAGGACGAGGGCGACGGACGCCGCGGCGATCAGCAGCAGCACGATCACCAGCTGCAGCAGAAAGACCTGGCCGGCGACGCTGCGCGTACTCAGCCAAGAACCAGAGCGCCGCCCCGCCGCCTCCGGGCGCTCACGCCGCCGACTCCGTGGGCGCCGACCGGGGAACGTACGGGCAGCCAGTACCCACGATCGACCCTTAAACCGGGCCATACACCTACATCTACACCGCGTCCCCCCGGAAGGCGAACCCCCCGTGACTCCGCAGGTGCCGACCTCGGCGACTTGTGCAAACCTGAAATGGGTGTATTTAGCCACAATTGCCGTATTTCATCGGCCGTTCGGCGGTCGAGTCGGCAGGGACGAAGGAGCCCGCAATGGCCAGTCACGTCGGTGGAGTTCAGCCGCAAGCCGCCCCCGGTATGCACCATAGAGCGGCGGTGACCGGATGGGCCGTCTTCGCGGCCGTCATGCTGATCTTCGCGGGGCTCCTGGCCCTCAGCCAGGGGATCTCGGCCATCCGCCACGACCAGGTGTTCGTGGTCACGCGTCACTACGCCTTCACGTTCAACCTCACGGGATGGGGATGGGTCCACGCGATCGTCGGCGCCCTCGCCGTGGTCGCCGGTGCGGCCCTGTTCACCGGCGCCATGTGGGCCCGGGTGACCGGTGTGGTGCTGGCGGGTCTCAGCCTGATCGCCAACTTCCTGTGGCTGCCCTACTACCCGGTCGGGGCCGTGACGCTGCTCATCCTGGACGCCCTCGTCATCTGGGCGCTGTGTGCGGGGATGGCCGAACGGCCGCAGGGACAGCCGCAGGCACAGCAGGGACAACAGGGGCAGGGCCCGCCGGTCACAAGCCGATGACCACCAGCGCCGTATCGTCCGCGACGGTCCCGCCCGTGACGCCGAGGTCGACCAGCAGCGCGTCGGCCAGTTGCTCGGGCTCAAGACCGCCGTGCCGGGACAGGCTGTCGGCGAGCCGGCCGAGCCCGACGTCGATGTCCTCGCCGCGCCGCTCGATGAGCCCGTCGGTGTACAGCACCAGGGTGCCGCCCGGCGTGTACGGGAGGGTGGCCTCGGGCCGGTCCACATGCTCCGAGCGGACGCCCAGCGGCGGGTCTGTGGCCTGGTCGAGCAGTACGACATCTCGGTCGGCCCGCAGCAGCAGCGGCGGCGGATGACCGGCGCAGCTGTAGACGATGCTCCCCGCGGACCGGTCGATGACCACCTGCACGGCGGTCGCGGCCAGCGCCCCCTCGATGGAGCGCGCGTACAGACCGAGCGCCTCCAGCGCCTTGGCGGCCCCTTCCACGACCCGGATCGCCGCGCTCAGCGCGCTCCGCAGCTGCCCCATCACACAGGCGGCCTCAAGCCCCTGGCCCACCACATCGCCCACCGCCGCCGCGATCCGGCCGTCGGCCAGTTCGAACACCTCGTACCAGTCGCCGCACACATTGAGCGAGCCGACGGCGGGCCGGTAGCGGACCGCGACACGCAGATGCAGCCCGGGGACGATCGCGGGCAGCATGGCCTGCTGCAGGGCCAGCGCCGTCGTCCGCTCCTGGGCGTGCGCCTCCCGCAGCCGCTCGTTCAGCTCCTGCAGCTCCCGCGCACGGGTGTGGAGGTCGGCGTCGATCTCCGCGGTGCGGGTGAGCGGTGCCTGCGCGCGCCCCAGGACGAAGTCCGTCACGTCCTCCACCCGGTGGATGATCAGCTGGACCGAGCCGTCCGGGCCGAGGACCGGGGTGTTGAGCGGGCTCCAGTACCGCTCCTCGAACCGCCCCTCGTCCCTCCGTCCCCTGCCCTCGCTCTCGCCGTCGCCGCTGGGGACGGGGATGTCGTACTTCTGCAGCGCCATGCTGTCCCGCTCGCCCGTCGCCAGGACCCGTCTCAGGGAGGCGTCCAGATTTCGGGTCCCGGTGGCGTTCGGATCCGCCGGGTTGTCGGGGAAGGCGTCGAAGATATGGCGGCCGAGCAGATCCTCGCGCCTGGTCCGGGTGGCTTTCAGATACGCCTGATTGACCGCGACGATCACCAGATCGGGACCCACCACCAGATTCGGACTCGGGGTGGCCTCGAACAGCGCTTCATAGTCGATCTGCCGTCCCGTGGCCCGCTCCCTGCTCGTGCCCTGCCACGCCGCGCGCCCGCGGGGTGAACCGCGCGCTCAAGCCCAATCTATGGCGGTATCGCGGCCACCGCACGCGGCCGGGGTGCGCGGGCGGGCGGAAAGGGCGAGGCTGAAGCCATGCTGCTGGCCGAAGTCGCCCGTACCTCCCGCGAGGTCGCGGCCACCTCCGCCCGCTCGGAGAAGATCGCGGCCCTGGCCCGGCTGCTCAGCCGCGTCGAGCCCGCCGAGGCGCCCGTGGTGATCACCTACCTCGCGGGCAGGCTGCCGCAACGCCGTATCGGGGTGGGCTGGGCCGGGCTGCGGGTACGCCCCGAACCGGCCGCCGGGCCCCGCCTCGGAGTGCTCGACGTCCACCAGGCCCTTGACCGGGTCGCCGCCGTCTCCGGCACCGGCGCCACCACCGAGCGCAAGCGGCTGGTCTCCGGGCTGATGTCCGCCGCCACCGAGGACGAGCAGGCCTTTCTGCTCGGGCTGATCGGCGGGGAGCTGCGCCAGGGCGCGCTGGACGCGCTCGCCGTCGAGGGGCTTTCGGCCGCGGTCGGCGCGCCCCCCGCCGAGGTGCGCCGCGCGGTGATGCTCGGCGGCTCGCTGGGCGCGGTCGCCCGGGCACTGCTGGAGAGCGGGCCGCCGGCGCTGTCCGAGTTCGGTCTCGAGGTGGGGCGGCCGGTGCTGCCGATGCTCGCCCACAGCGCACGGGACCTGGACGAGGCCCTGGACCGGCTCGGCCCCTGCGCGGTCGAGGAGAAGCTGGACGGCATCCGGGTGCAGGTGCACCGGGACAAGGAGACCGTACGCGTCTACACCCGCACCCTCGACGAGATCACCGACCGCCTGCCGGAGGTGGTCGCGGCTGCCCGTGAGCTGGCGGTGGAGCGGGCGGTCCTCGACGGCGAGGTGATCGCCCTCGGCACCGACGGCAGGCCCCGGCCGTTCCAGGAGATCTCCGGGCGGGTCGGCGCACGGCTCGACGTGGCCGGGGCCAGCGCCTCGCTGCCGCTGTACCCCGTCTTCTTCGATCTGCTGGCCGTGGACGACCGCGACCTGCTCGACCTGACCGCCCGCGACCGCCACGCCGAACTGGCCCGGGTGGCGCCCGCGCCACGGCGGGTCCGCAGGCTGGTGGCCGAGGATCCGCGGGACGAGGCGACCCGGCGGGCGGCGCGCGAGTTCGCCGCCGATGCGCTGGCCCGCGGGCACGAGGGCGTCATGGCCAAGTCCCTCGACGCCCCGTACAGCGCGGGCCGGCGCGGTGCGTGCTGGCTCAAGGTCAAACCGGTGCACACGCTCGACCTGGTCGTACTGGCCGCCGAATGGGGCCACGGCCGCCGCACCGGCAAGCTGTCCAACCTCCACCTCGGCGCCCGGCGCCCGAACGGTACCTACGCCATGCTCGGCAAGACCTTCAAGGGCCTCACCGACAAGCAGCTCGGCTGGCAGACGGAGGCGCTGCTGCGGCTGGCCGTCAGCGACGACGGATGGGTGGTGCGGGTACGGCCCGAACTGGTCGTGGAAGTCGCCTTCGACTCGCTCCAGCGGTCCTCCCGCTATCCGGAGGGGGTGACGCTGCGCTTCGCGCGGGTGCTGCGCTACCGCGAGGACAAGCCGGCGGAGGAGGCGGACACGGTCGAGACGGTGCTGGCGCTGCGCGGCGCGTGAGGACCGTACGGAGGAGCCGGTCTCGGCCCCGCTATCGCCCCAGGGCCTTACGGGCCAGCCGGTACGCCACCAAGTCGGCCACCGATATCAGCGGCAGCAGCCTGCTGGCCGCGAGCCGGCTCAGATCCTCGTGGCCCGCCAGCTCCCAGTCCGCCGTGACGACCGCGCCGACCGCGGTCACCCCGGAGAGCCCCGCCAGCCGCGACAGATCGACGGCCGCCTCGGCATGGCCCTCCCGCTCCAGCACCCCGCCCGGCATCGCGCACACCGGGAAGACATGCCCCGGGCGCCCCAGCTGGTCGGGGGTGGTCTGCGGATCGGCCAGCGCCTGGACGGTGCGCGAGCGGTCCGCGGCGGACAGGCCGGTGGTCGTGGTGGGCCCCAGCAGGTCGACGGGGACGGTGAAGGCAGCGCTGAGCAGCGTCGTGGGGTGCTCCTCGTCCACCGTCAGCGGCTTCAGCCGCAGCCGGTCGGCGTGCCCGTCCGGCATCGCCACGCAGACCATGCCGGAGGTGTGGTCCAGCAGCTGCTTCAGCGCGCCCTCGTGCGAGTGCTCGGCGGCGAGCAGCAGAACGCCGCGATGCTCCTTGGCCAGCTCGTCGTAGACGATGACGAAGCCGCCCTCGGCGAACGCGTCGATCGCCTGTTCGACCGCCAGAAGGCGCTCGGGCGCGACCGTCTGCTCAACCACTGCCATGGGGAGGAATTTTGGCACATGCCAGCGGACCTGACGACGTGTCAATGCTCACAAAGTAAGGGTCTTGGCACCATCAGTGACCTTCGTCCCAGAGTGACCGCGCTCGATGGGAGGCTCACGGAAGAATGAGGGCCCCCGAACCAGAAAGGCACGCGTGCAGACGACGACAGTCGGGGAGGACCGGGCTGCCGAGCCCGTACACCCCGTACGCCGCTTGATACGGCCCGTACTGCGGCCCGTACGCCGCTTCGCCCGGCGCCCGCGCGGACGGGCCCGGCAGGTGGCCGCGTGGTGCGCGGCGCTGCCGCTGACCGTGGTCAGCGTGGTGCTGGGCTGCCGGGCGGCGGACAGCGACGGGATCACGCCCGTGCCCCAACTGCTGGCCTTCCTGCCCTGGCTGCTGGTCCCCGCGCTGCTCGGCCTGGTGCTCGCGGTGGCGGCACGCTGGCCGCTGGGGTGTGCCTGGGCGCTGGCCGCGGCCTCGGTGACCGGCTGGTTCACTCAGCCGTACGACCCCGGCGGCCCCGCGCCCCGGCCGCGCGGCCCGGTGGTGGCGCAGCTGCGCGTGCTGACCGCCAACCTGGAGTTCGGCGGGGCGACGAAGGGGCTGGTCGACTCGGTACGGCGGGAGAAGCCCGACCTGGTCTCGGTCCAGGAGTGCGACACCCGCTGCGGCGCGGCGCTCGACTCGGCCGCCCTGCGCGCGGCCTACCCGTACCGGAAGATCGTCACGGTCCCCGGCGACGCGGCCCACGGCTCGGCGATCCTCAGCACCTACCCGCTCACCCCCGAGGCCGGGATCTCCGGCAAGCTGGCGATGCCCCGGGCCGTCGTACAGGTCGCCGGGCGGCGGCTCCATGTACAGGTGGCCCATCCGATGCCGCCGATGCCGGGGCAGCTGGACGTCTGGCGTACCGAGTTGGGGCGGCTGCGCGCGTACGCCGCCGACCGGGGCGACGAACCCACCCTGATCGCAGGGGACTTCAACGCCACCCAGGACCACGCCGCCTTCCGCTCCCTCCTCGACACCGGAATGCGGGACAGCGCGCGGGCGGTCGGCATGTCCCGCACACCCAGCTGGCCGACTCTGACGACCCCGGCGCTGGGCGCCCAGATCGACCACGTCCTGGTCAGCGACGCGCTGCGGCCCCGAGCCGCCCGCTTCCTGGATCTGCCGCACACCGACCACCGGGCGCTGCTGGTCGACCTCGAGCTGTACTGAACGCTTGACGTTCAGCTCTCGCTGGGGTTGTAGGAGTTGGCCAGCTCGAAGGGGTCGGGCTCCAGGCCCTCCGTAGGCCAGCGCTGCTCGCGCCGCCACTGCTCGTTCTCCAGCGCCAGCGCGTCCCACAGCAGATTGAGCGGATGGCTCGCTTCGTAGTGGGCGCGCTCCCCGCGGCGGGTGAAGGCGCCGAGCAGCACCTCGAGCCGCGGCCCGGTGTCGTTGACCAGCTCGACGGCCCGCATCCCGCGCCCGTACGCGACCCGCGGGTCGCCGGCCGCCTCGGCGACACCCTTGGTGACCAGCATGCAGCCACGCAACAGGCCCGAGCGCAGCAGCTCGAAGCCGTAGGTGACGGTGTCGATCTCGGCCGCGATATGCAGCTTGTTGCGGTAGTCGGCGCCGAACCAGGTGTGCAGCACCCCCGCCATCAGCCCGCTGGCCGAGACGACGAGCGGCAGCGTGCGCAGCTCGCTGCTCGTAACGGTCGGGCCGGGCAACCGGGAGTGCGGCAGATTCGTCAGCAGCGACACCCCGCTGCGGCGCCACTCCATCACATCGAACGCGTCCAGCTCGTTGTCGACGCCGTTCCCCTGCGGGCTGGTCACCACACTGCCGCAGACCAGGTCCACGTCCTTGGCGCGCAGCTTGCCCAGCACGTCCCGGGTGCGGACATGCCCGACCTTGAGCTCGATGCCCCGCTGCTCGAACTCCTCGGCCACCCGCTCACCGGCCCCCGCGAGATAGCCGAGGGTGAAGCGTGTGGTGCCCACCATCAGGGTTTTGCCGAGCCGGCGACGGGATTCGTGGATGCCCTCCAGCCAGTCGCCCAGCGTGCCGCGCGCCAATTCGACCAGTGCCTCGCCGGTGCCGGTGAACAGCACGTCCTTGCCGCGCCCCTGCTTGAGGACGAGCGGTTCGCCGCACAGGTCACGGAAGTTGCGGTTCATCGTGTCCAGCTGCTTCTGCACGCTCGACTGTTCCCGGCCCAGCACCCGTGCGGCGCCCAGCGCGGTACCGGTCTCATGGACCACGATCAAGGTGCGTAGTTGGTCCATCGTGGTGTCCATGAGGGCGAGTGGGCTCTGCAGCAGTCTGCTTCGCCCGTTGGCCGTCGGTGGTCCGAGCGGCCCGGGTGTGCCCATGAATCCTCTCGCTTCCCAACTCTGCCCGATTTATGGACTCACGAGTTTAGCCCCGGGATGCTTGATCACGGGGCTCAAGTCACCGGGGGCTCATTTCGGATAAGCGCGGATTTACCGGTACGAGCGCTGTTCACCCGCAGGCAACGCGGGCACTGTGAACACCGCAGGCACCACAACGGCGAGCGGCGGAATTATCCCGCGAGGCCCTTCCGGACGGGGTTTTCCATCCGAACAACAGCTGACCGACACAGACAACAACTGATCTGCGCGTCAGCTGAATTGGCCGCAGGGACAATTCCGCCGCAGTTCAATTCCGAAGAATTTTTTCAGACGCCGATGTTCCCGCCGTCGCGCCGCCACACGCTGATCACGGACGGACGGGTCAGCTTGCCCGGCCCGTCGGGCCAGGTGGACGCGGGCTTCTCCACGCTCGCGCCGTCGAGCTCACCCGGGTGCTGCACCGCCACCAGCACCCGCCGGTCCTGCACGATCGGCCCACAGGTCTCGGCGCCGGTCGGAACGGTCAGGAACTGCTTGACCTCACCGCGCCTGCTGCCGGACGTCGCCACCCCGAACAGCCCGTCGTGGCTGCCCAGCGCGTTGCCGTCGGTGGAGATCCACAGATTGCCGTACGCGTCGAAGGTGACGTTGTCCGGGCAGGAGATCGGGGACACCTGGTCCTTCGGGAAACCGCCGAAGTACGTGCTCGGGTCCGCCGGGTCGCCGCACACCAGGAACAGCTTCCAGCTGAAACGGCGGGCCGCCGGGTCGCTCCAGCGCTCGGTCAGCTCCAGGATCTGGCCGTGCTTGTTGCTGTTGCGCGGGTTCGCCTCGTCGGCCGGGGCCTTGCCCGCCTTGCCGCGGTCGCTGTTGTTGGTGAGCGCGACGTACACCTTGCCCGTACGCGGGCTGGGCTCCACGTCCTCCGGGCGGTCCATCTTCGTCGCGCCCACCTTGTCGGCGGCCAGCCGCGTGAAGACGTAGACCTCCTCGGCCGTCATCCCCTCGACATACGAGGTCGTGCCGCTCGCCAGCGGAATCCACTCGCCGGAGCCGTCGAACTCGCCGTCCTTCGGCAGCTTCCCGGTGCCGTCGATCTCGGCCGCCGGGCTGTCGCCGGTGAACTTGGCGACGTACAGCGTGCCCTCGTCCAGCAGCGTGCGGTTGTGCTCACGCGCGGCCCGGCTGGTGCCCGTCATCATCCGCTTGGACGAGACGAACTTGTAGAAGTAGTCGAACTTCTCGTCGTCGCCCATGTAGAGGACCGGACGGCCGTCGTCGGTCAGCCGGGGCTCGGCGGCCTCGTGCTTGAACCGGCCCAGCGCGGTGAGCTTGCGCGGCGTCGACTCCGGGTCGTACGGGTCGATCTCGATGACCCAGCCGAAGCGGTTGGTCTCGTTCGGCTCCTGCGCCACGTCGAAGCGCTTGTCGAAACGCTCCCACTTGCGCTCGGTGGCCGCGCCCGCCAGACCGTAGCGCTTGAGGCGCGCGGCGGTGGTCGGGTCGGTCACCGCACCGGCGTTGGCGAAGTACTGGTTGAAGTTCTCCTCGCCCGACAGGACCGTGCCCCACGGAGTGATGCCGCCACCGCAGTTGTTCAGCGTGCCCAGGATCCGCTTACCCGTCGGGTCGGCCGAGGTCCGCAGCAGCTTGCTGCCCGCGGCCGGGCCCGTCACCTCGAACGGCGTGGTCGCGGTGATCCGGCGGTTCAGGCGGTGGCGCGACACGGCCGTCAGCTTGCCCAGCTTGCGGTCCTCCTGCGCCGCCACCACGGACAGGCCGTGCGCGGCCCAGGCGATCTCGGCCTGCTCACGGGTCGGGTTCGCCGCGTCGTACCCGGCGAACATCAGCACCTCGTCGGTGTACTCGTGGTTGACCACGAGCAGCTGGCGGTCGCGCTCCTGCGGGATGTCCAGCACGGCCATGTAGTCGTTGTTGTAACCGAACTGGCCCGCCTGCGCCTTCGCCGACTGATTGGCCGGGTCGAACGCGGGCGCCCCGCGCAGAATCGGGTCGCCCCAGCGGATCACCACGTTCTGGTCGTGGCCCTCGGCGACCACGACGGCGTCGGTGGTGTTCGGTGCGACCGGCGAGAAGCGCAGGCCACGGGCGGCCTTGCCCGCCCCCTTGTCGGCGGCGGTCGCCGCGGCGGCCCTCTCGGCCGCCGCGGCCTCCGGCGCCCGCCCCACCGCGGTCACCCCGGCCGCGGCCGCGACCGAAACCACCGCACCGGCGCGCAGCACCGAACGGCGCGACAGCGCACCGGCTATGACCTCACCGATGTAGGCGTTGTCGCTGGTGTTCGGCACCTCGTGAAAGCAGGCGTCGCCACAGCGGTACCGGCATGTCAGGGCGGAACGACCGCCCGGGTGCGAGTTGATGAGCGGCAGGAGCTTGCGCACGTCTTACCCTCCGTACGGATTGCACGCATGGATTTCGCGTAGGACCGTCCAGCGCGCAACCCGCGCCGACACGGTGTCGGGACCCCATCCGGGGCGAAGCTATGGGCGTAGAGCCGCGGACCGGCGACCGTCGCCTGAATCGGGAGTGAACGGCGGGTAACCGGAATCGGCAGCTGAGTACTGCTGATCGGCCCGCTAGCCTTTCCGCACCACGGACATGTACCGCCATGCCCCGGACTCGACACGTGATGAGGTATCTCCCATGGCCATACGGGACCTACTGCGCAAAGTTTTCGGACGCTCCCGCACGCCGCGGGACGACGCTTCGGCTGCGCCGGAGGCGGCAGTTGTCCCGGACTCCCAGGAGCAGCCCGCCCCCGCGCCTGAGCCTGCGTCTGAGGCCGCGGCTGAGCCGGCGCCCGCTTCTGAGCCTGCCGCCAAGCCCGCGGCCGCGTCCCCCGCGCGCGAGGGAACGACGGACGACGAGGAGGCAGCTGCCCAGCACCCCTCGCTGACCGAACCGCTCAAGACGCTGGACGAGATCCTGGAATCTTCCGACGCCCCTGACGCGCGACCCGCGCCGGAGGCAGGGCAGAAGGACCAGCCCGCGAAGTCGGCCGAGACGAAGCCGGTCACGGCCGAGGCGGCCGAGGAGGAGCCCGCCGCCGACACCAAGGCCGGCACCGGCGACGCCGCCGCTCCGGACGCCACGCCCGCCGCGACTGACGGCGAGCAGGCAGCCGCGGCCGAGCCCGTAGCGGACGAGGCCACGGCCGACGCCGAAGCCCCCGCCGCCGACGACCCCGCGCCGGCCGCCGAGCCGAAGGCCGAAGCCGAAGCCGAAGCCGAAGCAACGGACACCCCGGCCGAGGCCGCAACCACGTCCGCAGCGACCGACGCAGCCAAGCCCGTCGCCGACGCCGAGGCCACCACTGGCGACGCCGACGCCTCCGCCACCGACGAAGCGAACGCCGCGCCCGCTGCCGAGGCGGACGGCCAGGAAGCGGCCGAGCCCGTAGCGGAGAAGGCCACGACCGACGCCGAAGCCCCCGCGCCGACCGCCGAGCCGAAGACCGAGGCCGACGCGGCAGACGCCCCGGCCGAGGCCGCAACCGAGCCCGCCGCAGACGCCGAGCCCGCCACCAGCGATGCCGACGCTCCGGCCGAGCCGACGGCCGCCGCCGAAGCGGAGGCCGCACCGGCCGCAGCTGACGGCGAGCAGGCAGCCACAGCCGAGCCCGTAGCCGACGAGGCCACGGCCGACGCGGAGGCCACTCCCGCCGACGAAAGCGCGCCGAAGGCCGAGAGCGACACCCCGGCCGAGGCGGAAGCGGAAGACGCGGCCGAGCCCGCCGAACCGGCCAAGGACGCGACGGCCGACGCCGAGCCCGTAGCGGACAAGGACACGACCGAGGTCACGGTCGAGGTCGCCGACAGCCCCGCGCCGAAGGCCGAGAGCGACACCCCGGCCGGTGCCGACACGACGGCCGCAGCCGAAACGGAACCGGAGCAGGCAGCCGCCGCCGAGGCGAAGGAGACCGCCCCCGCGGCCGACGCCGACGCCAAGGCCACCGACGAAGGAGATTCCGCCATCCCCCTCAGCGACGTCGAGACCCGCGCGCCCGGGCTCGTCAGTCTGTACAAGAGCGCCGCCGAGGCGCTGGCGCAGAAGGGGCTCGTGGGGCGGCGGGCCGCCGTTTATCTCGTGCTCGACCGGTCGGGGTCGATGCGGAGCTACTACAAGGACGGCACCGTCCAGCACCTCGCCGAGCAGGCCCTCGCCCTCTCCGCGAACCTGGACGACGACGGCACCGTCCCGGTCGTGTTCTTCTCCACGGACATCGACGGCACCGCGGACGTCGACCTGGCGAACTACAGCGGCCGGATCGAGGAGCTGCACTCCTCGCTCGGCCACATGGGCCGTACCAACTACCACCACGCGATCAAGGCGGTCATCGACCACTACCAGGCGTCCGGCGCCACCGACCCCGCGTTCGTGATCTTCCAGACGGATGGCGCGCCCACCAGCAAGGCCGCCGCCGAGAAGGCGCTGTGCGAGGCGGCGCGGCTGCCGATCTTCTGGCAGTTCATCGGGTTCGGGGACCCGGCGGCGAAGGGGTTCGACTTCCTGCGCAAGCTGGATGAGCTGGCGGTGCCGGACAAGCGGGTGGTGGACAACGCGGGGTTCTTCCACGCGGGCCAGGACCCGCGCGCGCTGTCGAACGCGGAGCTGTACGGGCAGCTGATGGTGGAGTTCCCGGAGTGGCTGCGGGAGGCGCGTGAGGCCGGCGTGCTGAGCTGAGCCGACCCCCGGGGCAGGATCAGGAGACCCCCGGGATACGCACCGACTACGTGAGGGCCACCCGCGCGGCACGAAAATCGCCGCGCAGGTGGCCCTCACCGCTCAGATACGATATTGACGACTCGCAGAGCAGCTCGGCACATAGTTCACAGAGCGCTCGCAGAGCGACATGTCACCCACTGCATCGACCCGGGAGCAGCCCGCGATGGCTCGACACCTCATCACCAGCGCCCTTCCCTACATCAACGGGATCAAGCACCTGGGCAACATGGTGGGGTCCATGCTCCCGGCCGACGTCTACGCCCGCTATATGCGCCAGCGCGGCCATGACGTGCTGTACATCTGCGCCACCGACGAGCACGGCACCCCCGCCGAGCTGGCCGCCAAGGAGGCGGGTCTGCCGGTGGCCGAGTTCTGCGCGCAGCAGCACGACGCGCAGAAGGCGGTCTACGACGGCTTCAGCCTGGCGTTCGACTACTTCGGCCGCAGCTCCTCCGCGCAGAACGTGGAGATCACCCAGACCATCGCGCGCGAGCTGAAGGCGAACGGCTTCATCGAGGAGCGTTCGATCCGCCAGGTGTACTCCAACGCCGACGGCCGTTTCCTCCCCGACCGCTATATCGAGGGCACCTGCCCGCACTGCGGGTACGACAAGGCGCGCGGCGACCAGTGCGAGAACTGCACCCGCGTGCTGGACCCGACGGATCTGATCAATCCGCGCTCGGCGATCAGCGGCAGCAGCGATCTGGAGGTGCGGGAGACCAAGCACCTGTTCCTGCTCCAGTCGAAGCTGGCGGGGGAGGTCGCGGCGTGGGTGGACGAGCACGGCAAGGACTGGCCGACGCTCGCGTCGTCGATCGCCCGCAAGTGGCTCAATGAGGGGCTGCAGGACCGGGCGATCACCCGTGATCTGGACTGGGGCGTGCCGGTGCCGGCCGACACCTGGCCGGATCTCGCGGCCGAGGGCAAGGTCTTCTACGTATGGTTCGACGCCCCGATCGAGTACATCGGTGCGACGAAGGAGTGGTCGGACCTGGACCCGGCGAACCGCGACTGGAAGTCGTGGTGGTACGACGTGGACCCGACGGTCCGCTACACCGAGTTCATGGCCAAGGACAATGTCCCGTTCCACACGGTGATGTTCCCGGCGACGCTGCTGGGCACCCGGGACGCGTGGAAGAAGGTCGACTACGTCAAGGCGTTCAACTGGCTGACGTACTACGGCGGCAAGTTCTCGACGTCCCAGAAGCGCGGGGTGTTCACCGACGCCGCGCTGGAGCTGCTGCCCGCCGACTACTGGCGCTACTTCCTGATGGCGAACGCGCCGGAGTCGGACGACACGTCCTTCACCTGGGAGCACTTCGCCGCCACGGTGAACAAGGACCTGGCGGACACCCTGGGCAACTTCGTCAACCGGGTGCTGTCGTTCTCCCGTAAGCGGTTCGGTGACGAGGTCCCGGCCGGGAAGGCCACGGGGGAGGCCGAGGCGCGCCTCGGCGAGGAGATCGCGCGGCTGCTCGCGGAGTACGAGGAGCACATGGACGCGCTGCAGTTCCGCAAGGCCGCGGCCGCGCTGCGCGCCCTGTGGAGCGCGGGCAACTCCTACCTGGAGGAGAAGGCTCCCTGGCTGGAGATCAAGACCGACCAGGAGGGCGCGGCCCTCACGCTCCGTACGGCGATGAACCTGATCCACCTGTACGCGGTCGTCTCCGAACCGTTCATCCCGGCCTCCGCGCGGGCCATGCGGTCGGCGTTCGCGCTGGCGGACGACACGGCGCCGTGGGTGGGCCAGGAGGAGGCCAAGGCGCTGGCCTCCGTCCCGGCCGGTACGGCCTTCACCGTGCCGCCGGTGCTCTTCGCCAAGATCACCGAGGAGGACCTGGAGTCGTACCGGGTGCGCTTCGGCGGTGCGCCGGAGCAGGCGGGCGGCGGGGCGCCGGCCGGGGTGGAGACCGAGGGCAAACCCATCGACTAGCAACGAGTAACGACGTAACGACGCGTAACGACGGAGGGGTGGCGGGCCGGGCCCGCCACCCCTTCGTGCCGTTGATCGCTCGACAACCGTTCGTTTAGCGCGTTCGACCAACCTGTGGAGTCCATCCTTAGGGAAGTCGAGGAGCGCAGTGCCCGACGCACCACGTGTCACAGTGACGGTCCACGGCCCCGACCCGCTCTCGCGGGCCGGGGTCGTGCGTCATCTGAGGCACCAGCCCACCGTCGAACTGATCCACCGTCCGCGTCCGTTCAGCGACGAGCCGCGCGGCACCGTCGCCATCATGCTCGCCGAACGCCTTGACGCCCGCGCGGGCGCCGAGCTGCGCCGTCTGGTGCGGGGCGGTGAGCAGCGGGTGGTGCTGGTCACGGGCGAGTTGCGCGAGACGGAGCTGATGACGGTCGTGGAGTACGGCGTACGGGCCGTGCTGTGGCAGCACCGGGCCACGCCGAGACGTCTGCTGCGCGCCGTACACCGGGCCGCCCGCGCTGAGCGGACGGATCCGTGCGGTGTGGACCAGCGGCTGACCGAGCACTTCGTGTACTAGTTTCGGGTACATCGGATACATACGAGTGGTGAGACGCAGGTCACACTCAATTGGCCGGCTGGCCGTCACATCTCGCCGGGCCGCTCCGTCAGTGCTGTGTAACGACAACACGGCGAGGAGATCACCATGGACGCCCGTCTCAACTACTACGGCAACTCCGTCGCGGCCAAGTTCGCGAAGTACATCAACTCCGCGGGCAAGGTCGTCGGCGACTCGACCCTGCCGGCCGCGACGCAGGAGCTGGTGAAGATCCGCGCCAGCCAGATCAACGGCTGCGGCTTCTGCACCGACATGCACACCAAGGACGCCACGCACGCCGGCGAGACCTCGGTACGGCTCAACCTGATCGCGGCCTGGCGGGAGGCCAAGGTCTTCACCGAGGCCGAGCGCGCCGCCCTGGAGCTGACCGAGCAGGGCACCCGTATCGCCGACGCGGCCGGCGGTGTCACCGACGAGGCCTGGGCGAACGCCGCCAAGCACTACGACGAGGACCAGCTCGCCGCGCTGGTGTCCCTGATCGCCCTGATCAACGCCTACAACCGGATGAACGTGATCATCCAGCAGCCGGCGGGCGACTACCAGCCCGGCCAGTGGGGCTGATCCCCAGCCGCGCGCTGTCCGGCTCGCCCATCGCAGGTGGGCCGCTGAGCCGGACAGCGCGGGGGCGGCGGTTCAGCAGCGGTACTTCAGGGTGAGCAGCCCGCCCTGGGTCCCGTGCGGGCAGAAACCGGCTCAGCGGGCCAGCGAGGCCGAGTCGCCCATCACCACGACGGGGTGCCGCTCCGGGTCCAGGATGAGCAGCAGCTTCTTCATGTGCTTCTTGGAGATGCTGACGCAGCCCTGCGTGGGCCCGCCGTGGTCCACATGGAACCAGATGCCGCCGCCCCGCTTCTGGCCCAGCGGTCTGGTCCAGTCGCGCGGGGAGGTGCCCGCCCTGCGGTTGTAGTTGATGGCCACGACGTAGTCGAAGGACCCGGCGAGCGGTTCGCCCTCGAAGCCGGTGCCGCCGATGGTGAAGCCGCTGGACTGGTCGTACGACAGCCGGGTGCCGGGGTTCGGGAGGCGGCCGCCCGCGTCGGTGAGGGGGAAGACGCCGATCGGGGAGCGCAGATCGCCGGTGACGTGGTGGTCGGTCCAGCCCCTGCGGGCGTTGTGCGCGTCCCAGGTGGCGACGGCCCGCCAGTCGGCGCCCGCGGCCATGTCCGGGTCGCCGTCGGGGTCGCGCCGCTGGTAGACCACCGCGGTCGCGCGGGAGGAGTCACGGCCCTCGCCGGTCACGACCACCACCTGGCGGGCGTTCTCGGGCACCTTGGCGAGCGTACGGGGGCCGAGCCCGGGCAGGTTCTTGCGCAGCGCGGCGGTGGCGGGCCGCTGGGCCGTGGTGCCGGGGCCGGGTGCCGCGCTCCCCTGTCCGGCGGCGGCGTCGGTGGCGCCGGTTCTGGGCTCGGGGCCGCCGGCCGGACCGTCCGCCGACGCCCCGCATCCGGCGAGCGCGGCGATGACGAGGGCCGCCGCGGCGAAGGCCACGGCCCTGCGGGCGGGCCGGGCCGCTCGTACCGATACGACACTCAGATTGTCATTCACATTCAGGGAACCCGTTGGCATGGGCACCTGGTTGCCCCGCGTTCCGCCGGAAGCGGAAGCGGGGCCCAGAACAGCTACTTTCCGTCACTCGCCGGCGGGCTTCTCCGCAGGCTTGTCCCCGGCCTTCTCCGCCGCCTGCTTGATCTGCGGCTTGCGGATCGACAGGTGCAGCTCCCGCAGCCGCGTCTCGTCCACCTCGCTGGGCGCGCCCATCAGCAGGTCCTGCGCGTTGCCGTTGAGCGGGAAGGCGATGGTCTCGCGGATGTTCGGCTCGTCGGCCAGCAGCATCACGATGCGGTCCACGCCCGGGGCGATACCGCCGTGCGGCGGCGCGCCGAAGTGGAAGGCGCGCAGCATACCGCCGAACTCGCGCTCCACCTCTTCCCGCGAGTAGCCCGCGATCTCGAACGCCTGGTACATCACATCCGGCTCATGGTTCCGGATGGCGCCCGAGGACAGCTCCACACCGTTGCAGACGATGTCGTACTGCCAGGCCAGAATGGAGAGCGGGTCCTTGGTCCGCAGCGCCTCCAGGCCGCCCTGCGGCATGGAGAACGGGTTGTGCGAGAACTCGATCTGGCCGGTGTCCTCGTTCCGCTCGAACATCGGGAAGTCGACGATCCAGCAGAAGCGGAAGACGTTCTCCTCGAAGTGTCCGGCCCGGCGCGCGGCCTCGACCCGCACCGCGCCCATGATCTTGGAGACCTCGTCGAACTCCCCGGCGCCGAAGAAGACCGCCGTGCCCGGCTTGCCCTCGACCTCGGCGATCAGCTTCTCGACGTCCTCGTCGGTGAGGAACTTCGCGATCGGCCCGGTCAGCTTGGCGTCCTCGCCGATCCGGACCCAGGCCAGCCCCTTCGCACCCTGCAGAGCCGCGAACTCGCCCATCTGGTCGAAGAACTTCCGCGGCTGGTCCGCGGTGTCCGGCACGGCCAGCGCGCGCACATGCTTGCCCGCGAACGCCTTGAAGCCGGAGTCGGCGAAGACATGGCTGACGTCCACCAGCTCCAGCTGGGCCCGCAGGTCCGGCTTGTCGGAGCCGTACTTCAGCATCGCCTCGCGGAACGGGATCCTCGGGAACGGCGAGGTGACATGGCGGCCACCGCCGAACTCCTCGAAGAGCTCGGTCATCACCTTCTCGATGACCTGGAAGACGTCCTCCTGCTCGACGAAGCTCATCTCGACATCGAGCTGGTAGAACTCGCCCGGCGAGCGGTCGGCGCGGGCGTCCTCGTCGCGGAAGCAGGGCGCGATCTGGAAGTAGCGGTCGAAGCCCGCGATCATCAGCAGCTGCTTGAACTGCTGCGGGGCCTGCGGCAGCGCGTAGAACTTGCCCGCGTGCAGCCGGGAGGGCACCAGGAAGTCCCGGGCGCCCTCGGGCGAGGTGGCGGACAGGATCGGGGTCGCCAGCTCGTTGAAGCCCTGCGCGGTCATCTTCTGCCGGATCGCGGAGATCACGGCGGAGCGCAGCATGATGTTGCGGTGCATACGCTCACGGCGCAGGTCCAGGAAGCGGTACTCCAGGCGCCGCTCCTCGTTGACCCCGTCCTCGGGGAAGACGGTGAAGGGCAGCGGGTCGGCGCCGCCGAGCACCTCGACGTCGGTGACCTCGACCTCGATCTCGCCGGTGGGCAGGTCGGGGTTGACGTTCTCCGCGCCACGGGCGATGACCCTGCCGTCCACGCGGACGACGGTCTCCTTGGAGATCGAGCTCAGCGCGTCGTTCGCCGGGGTGTCGGGGCGGACGACCAGCTGGACCAGGCCATAGTGGTCGCGAAGATCGATGAAGAGGATGCCGCCCAGGTTCCGCCGATTGTGCAGCCAGCCGGAGAGCCGCACGTCGGTGTCGACGTCAGCGGCGCGGAGCTCGCCGCAGGTATGGGACCGGTACCGATGCATCGTTCATCCAAGTCGTTTGGGCGGTCGTTGGGTCGGGGAAGCGTACGCACCCTCGAAAAGCTTCTCGGCAAGCGTACCGGCGCCGCGCCCCTCACTGGTAAGGCCGCCGCATATCCCCATATGGTGGCCTAATGCGCACCGAGGATCTGCTCGCCGCCCTCGCGACCGGCCTGTGGCGCTGGGACACAGTCTCGGGCGCCGTGAGCTACGACGCGGAGGCGGCCCGGCTGGTGGGGCTGCCCGCGGAGCCCGTCACCCTCCCCGAGTCCGCCGCCCGCGCCTGTTTCCACCCGGTGGACTGGGTGGAGGTCAAGGCGATCGTGAATCTCGCGGTGGCCGAGGGCACCCTCGCCGAGGCCCGGGTGCGGGTCGTGGACGAGAAGGGCCGGGTGCTGCGTACGGTGCGCAGCCGCTGCCGGCCCGTGATACACGGCGGCGACCCCAGCAGACGGGGCGCGGAAAACGGCTACGACCTGGTCGGCACCCTCCAGGAGGTGCCCGAGACGCTGCCCGGCACCTCCGCGGCGGCCCTGACCCCGGTCACCGGCGACTGGCGGCGCAACCGCGAGGCGTTTCTGCTGGACGCGGGGCGCGCGCTGGCCGAGGCGCCCTCGACCGCCGAGGTGCTGCGGGTGGCGGCGGGGCTGTCGATGCCGGGCTTCTCGCCGGACGGGCTCGCGGTCTTCGGGGTCAAGGGCGACCGGATCTCGCTGATCGGCCGCCACGGGAACCTGGCGGGGGACGAGGCCCCCTGCCCCGCTCAGCCGCTGGACGCCGACTGCCCGGCCGCCGAGGTGATCCGTACCGGCCGGGCGATCTATCTGCCGGGCCCGGACGACTACCGGGACCGGTTCCCGGGCTCCTGGGCGCGCACCCGGCCGGTCGCCCGCCGGGCCTGGGCCTTTCTGCCGCTGATCGTCGCGGGCCGCACGATCGGCGCGTGGATGGCGAGCTTCGCGCACCCGGTGTCCTTCTCGCCCGACGAGCGCTCGGTGCTCACCACGGTCGCGCGGATGCTCGCCCAGGCGCTGTCGCGGGCCTCGCTCCAGGAGACGGAGCGCGAGCTGACGGACGGCCTCCAGCGCTCGATGCTGCCTGCCGACAAACCGGCCATCCCCGGTCTCACGGTGGCCGCGCGCTATGTGCCGACGGGCGGCGGACTGCAGGTGGGCGGCGACTGGTACGACGTGATCGGGCTGCCCTCGGGGCGTACCGCGCTGGTCATCGGCGATGTCCAGGGCCACGATGTGCGCGCCGCCGGGATCATGGGGCAGCTCAGGATCGCGGTCCGCGCATACGCCTGCGAGGGCCACCACCCCGACTCGGTGCTCTCCCGCGCCTCCCGTTTTCTGGCCGGGCTCACCGAGCCGCCGGGCCCCGGCGGCGACGCCCCGTACGATCCGCGCTTCGCGACCTGTCTGTATATGGAGGTGGACCCGGTCGCCGGCACGCTGGACATCGCCCGCGCGGGCCACCCCGATCCGGCGGTACGGCTCGCCGACGGCACCATGATGATCCGCCCCACCGCGGGCGGGCTGCCGCTGGGCGTCGACCCGGACACCGACTACCCCACCACCCGGGTGGTGCTTGAGCCCGGCGAGACGCTGCTGATGTGCACGGACGGGCTGATCGAGACCGGCGGGCACGATGTGGAGTCGGGCTGGGACCGGATCCGGGCGGTCTTCGAGCGCACCACCCCGGACCGTGCCGCCACCCCGGACGCCCCAGGCGCTGCGGGCGAGTCGTGTGCCACGGACATCGCGGCCGCCGTGGACGCGTCGGCAGGTTCGGCCTCTCCCGCCGCCCTGGCCGCGCTGGAAGCCGACGATCTCGACGCGCTCGCCGAGGCCCTGGTCCAGGCGGTGCACGGGCCGCCGTCCCACCACACCACCGGCCGTCTCGCCGACCGCCGCCAGGACGACATAGCCCTGCTGCTGATCCGGCGCGACGCCGAGGTGTGCCTGGTCGGCCCCGGCTCGGCCCCGGTGCGGCGTACCGCCGCCACGGTCGCCCAGGCCGAACCGGAGCGCATAGCCGAGGCCCGGCAGCAGCTGCGCGACATGCTCCACGACTGGACCGACCACGACCAGGTGGAGTCGGCGGTGCTGATGCTCTCCGAGATGGTCACCAACGTCCTGGTGCACACCGACGGCGACGCCCTCCTGGTCGCCGAGGTCAGCGGACGGGTCGGCGCCAGACGACTGCGCCTGGACGTCGCCGACAGCAGCGACGAACTCCCGCACCGCCGCCGCCCGGGCGAGCTGGCGTCCTCGGGGCGCGGGCTGATGCTGATGGAAATGCTCGCCGACGCGTGGGGGGTGGACCCACGCGGCGACGGCAAGTGCATCTGGTACGAGCTGCACGAGGCGAGGCCGGACGGTCTCAGCTGAAGAGCCCGGAACCGAGCGGGTGTTGTTCGTCGAAACCGGGGAGTATCAGGAAGGTCGCGCTGGCGGTCGTGGTCGTGTATTCCAGCAGGGCGTCCGAATTGTCCATACGGGTGAGGGTGTTGGTGAAGGTCCGTATGTCGTTCTGGAAGCTTATGAAGAGCAGGCCGGGGGCGGGTCCGTCGATGCTGTAGGAGCGACGGAGCATGAGGCCGACGCCGACCGCGGTGGCGTGCGCTCTGCGGGCGTGGGAGTCTGCCGGGACGAGGTAGCGTCCGTCCGGCGTTTTGGCGCCGAGGTCCGGGCCCGAGGCGATGGTGCCGCCGGAGAGGGGCACGCCACTGGCTCGGCGCCGGCCGAAGACCGCTTCCTGTTCGGCGACGGACAGCTTGGCGAACCGCGGCAGGTCGAGTTCCATGCGCCGTAAGACGGCAAGGGTGCCGTTGGCGACCGGAGCCGGCCCGGCCAGCCACAGGTCACGTTGTTGTTCGGCCTTCGTGTGGGGGCCCACGATGCCGTCGACGAAACCGAACAGGTTGCGTGGCGCGGCAAGGCCCTTGTCCACCGGCACATTCGAACCACGGATCGCGGACTGCCGCCAGCGTTCGCGTATCCGGTCACCGGCCTGCTCCAGAAGCGCGGCGGCCACGACCGGTATCACCAAGGCGTCGTCGGCGCAGATCTGTATCAGCAGATCGCCGCCGCGTGCCCGGGGGGCGATCTGCTCGCGGGAGAACCGTGGGAGGTCCTTCGCGCCGGGCAGGGCGGGATCGACCTTGCGCACCAGCCGGGGGCCCACCCCGATCGTCACGGTCAGATCGCCCGGCGCCAGGCCCATCAGCCGTGCGTCGGTCCCGGTGGTGAATTTGCCGATGGCCTCGCCGAGTTCGGCCAGCAACGGACGGACGGACTCGGCGTCGACGAGGTCGGCCACCACGGCCAGCAGGTTCCGCTGGGCCGGTTGGGGCAGCGTGATGCCCGCCTGGTAGCGGCCCGTTGGTGGCACCGACGGGGTCGGCGAAGGGCCATCGGACCGTTCTGCCCGGTCCGGCCGGTCGGAACTCGATTGGCACCCGGCGGAGAGGCCGACGGCGGTCACAGTGCCGGTGGCACCGAGAAACGCGCGGCGTGACGGTCGGGAGTCGGCTTGGCGCACGGCGTGAACTGTGCCATATCCGTATCGGCGTCTGCGACTTCGTCGGCGCCGTGCCAGGATGGGGCCATGCCTCGTCTCCGTCTTCGCCTGATGGCCGCGGTGCTCGGCACCCTGGCCCCCGTACTGGTCGGTTGCGGCGGAGGCGACGACGGATCGGACGACGGCCGACGACCGTCCGGTGAGCACGTCACGATCAAGGTGCCGGCTGACGCCCCGACGATCTCGGCCGCGGTGTCCCTGGCCAAGCCCGGCGATCTCGTGCTGGTCGCGCCGGGCAAGTACCACGAGTCGGTGAAGATCTCCACGGCTCGCATCACTCTTCGCGGCGAGTCCCGGGACAAGGTCGTCATCGACGGGCGGCTGAAGCAGCCGAACGGCATCGTCGTCTCCGCTCCCGGCGTGGCCGTGCAGAACCTGACGGTGAAGAACAACACCCAGAACGGGGTCCTGGTCACCGGCTCGGCGAAGGCGGCCGCCGGAATGCCGGGGCAGTCCGGCGGCTATGACACCGGCGACGAGCCCGTCACCTTCCTGAAGTCATTCGCGGTCTCCCATGTGACCGCGACCCGCAACGGGCTGTACGGCATCTACGCGTTCTCCGCGCAGAACGGCGTCATCGAGCACTCGTACACCTCGGGCTCGGCCGACTCGGGCATCTACGTCGGACAGTGCAAGCCCTGTCGCATCGTGGTGCGGGACAACATCGCCGAACTCAACGCGGTCGGCTACGAAGGCACCAATGCCAGCGGCGACATGTACGTGGTCGGCAACCGCCTCGTCGGCAACCGGGTCGGGCTCACCACCAACTCCGACCACCAGGAGAAGTTGCTGCCGCAGAAGGATGCCGTCATCGCGGGCAACCTGATCGCGGCCAACCAGCAGAAGGCCACCCCCGAACAGGCCGACGGCGGCTGGGGCATCGGCATCGGGGTCGACGGCGGCACCGCCAACCGGTTCGTCCGCAACCGAATCGCCGACAACAGCAACGCCGGGCTGGTGATCACCGCAACCGCTGACATCCAACCGGACGGCAACCAGATCCTGGACAACACCTTCGCCGCCAACAGCGTTGACGTCGGCTGGACGTTCCCCACCGCCACGAAGGGACGGGGTAACTGCCTGCGCGGCAATGAGCTGCGAAGGACGGTGCCCGCCCGGCTCGCGACAACCGCGTCCTGCCCGCGTCCCGCCCGGTCGCTCTCGCCGTCCGGCACCTGGGCGAAGCCGACTCCACCTGGCGGTATCCCGTTCACCGAGGTGGCGGCGCCCGGGCGACAGCCGCAGTTCCCGAAGGCCACCACCACGGGCGCCACCGCCGTTCCGGCCGTTCCGGCGCTCCCGGACACGGCGGACATCCGGCTGCCGTCGATGTCACTGCTCGCCACGGGCGCGCGGGTGCTGACGTCCTGAGCGGCGGCTACCGCGCCGGGGTGGCTCCCGGTACCGGCCGGACCGCAACGTACTTCTGGGTGTCGAAATCGATGACCACCGGCTGCGACGCGGAAGCCACGCCGACCCGGACCCGGTACATGGTGCCGTCCGAGCCGATCCAGTAGCGCACGGCACCCTCCCCCGCCGTACCGGACGTCGCACGGGCGCCCGTGGTACGGGCGGCGCTCGGCCCGGTCATGATGTCCACCTGATGCCCGTCCAACCGGTCCTCGCCCACCCAGGCGGCACCGTTCTGCGGCAGCAGTTCGGCATTGTCCGGCCGGTCGCTGCCGAGCTTCAGCGCGATCGTCAGCGAACTGTCCAGTGAACTGCCGTACTTCTGCAGCGAACGGCTGACCCAACCCGAGCCCGGGGGCCGTGCCGGTGCCTTCGCCGGGGCGTTCGTCATCGGGTGGACGAACACGGTGGTGGCCGTCCACTGGATCAGCCCGTCGCTGGACGTATCGCGCCCGGTGCCGTGCACCACGCCGTAACCGATCTTGCCGCGGTAGTCGATGGATCCGGTGACGGTCAACTCACCAGCGGTTCCCGGCACGGTGATCGTCACGGCGCGCCCGCCCGCCTGGTAGTTGAGGAACCGTGTGACCGCCAGACGGTTCGCCTGATCCGACGTCAGTTCCTTCGGACCGGTGGGGTCGGAGCCGCTGCCGACGACCAGGACCGCGGTCACCGCGACGGCCACACCACCGATGCCGACCGCCACCCAGCGTGGCCGCAGCCATCGGCGCCGGCCGGCCGTGCGTCGCGGGGGACCCTGTTTTGTTCTCATACGCCGCACGTGACGCATTGATAACTTGTTTCGCTCATGCATCCTCTGCTCCCCCCGATCTTGGCGGCCACCCGCTACAGTATCGTCGCTGGTGGGGCGGTTCAGGATGACTATTCAGACTCTTGTGCTGTTTCCGTGTGGGGAAGCGAGGACGAGTGCGACTGGTCCGGGGAAAGCATTCCCGAGTCCCTGAATTCGCCACATCCGCCAAGACGACCAAGAACGACGGGGTCCACCGAAACAGCGGTGGGCCCTTTTCATGGCCGACATGTCACCCAGAGCCGGTAAGCGGATGTACGGCTGAATGCGGGTGGTCGGTTCACATCACGAGGGGAGTGTGATGGCTGTGGGAAAAGTGTGCAGGGAATTGCGCCGGACAGCCGGAAAGCATACGGGCCCACTGGCGCGAGTGGGCTTAAGCGTTCTCTTGCTGTCGGGTGGCGTCATGGGCGCGACGGCCGGGACGGCCAGCGCTTCGACTGGCGACGGCACCCTGACCGTTGAGGTGCTCCGGGATTTCTTCGGCACCGGCGTGATCAACACGACCATGGATGTGCCGCAGCGGGGCATGAAGGTCGAGGTGTCGGACCCTGACGGCCATCGGGTCACCGGCACCACGGATGCCACCGGAAAGGTGGTGGTCTCGAAGTCGACCGAGCTGACCGGCGGCCAGTACCGCGTCGACGTCACCATCCCGGCGCCGTACGACAAGTATCTCCAGGCGGCGCCGGCCTCGACGGCGGAAAACCACTTCGACAGCTTCACGACGTTCGTGAACGTGTCGGACGGCAAGGACGACTCGGTCATCACCGGGGTCTGGAACCCGGCCGACTACGCCCTGCCGGACACACGGTATTTCGTGCCGATCCAGAACACTGCCGACTCGCAAGACAAGCGAGCACTGGTGGCGTTCGGGACGGACAAACGAGGTACGTGTCCTGGCGATACGGAGTGCCCGACCGTCCTCAACACGCAGGACCAGGTGGGCACGACGTTCGCGCTGGCCTACGACAAGTACCAGAAGCGGATCTTCCAGGGCGCGTTCGCCCGGCGGTACACCCCGTACGGGCCGGGCGGTGGTAACGCGATCTACACCACGCCGACCGGCGGTGGGACGCCGACCCTGTTCGCGAAGGTGCCGGGCGCCGCGCTGACGCCGCACGACGCCACCAACATGATCAAGGACGCCGGGTTCACCAATGCGCCGGGCAAGGAGAGCATCGGCGGTCTGGCCCTGTCGGAGGACGGCTCGACGCTGTACGCGGTGAACCTGCTGACCCGGCGCCTGGTCAGCTTCGACGCGACCGGGACCACCGCGTCCGCGCCCAAGGCGACGGTGCGCATCCCGGACCCGGGCTGCGCGAGCCCCGGCGACTGGCGGCCGTTCAGTCTTCAGGTCCACGACAACAAGCTCTACGTCGGTGGCGTGTGCAGCGCGGAAAGCACGCAGAAGCGCGAAGACCTGAAAGCCGTCGTCTACACCTACGACGGCGAACAGTTCGACACCGTGCTGACCCAGCCGCTCACCGCCAAGCGCGGCTCCGTCTTCGGTTCCAACGACAACGACCAGGCCACCCACTGGAACCCGTGGAACACCAGCCTGGCCACGTGGGACGACCGGAAGGTGGGCGACGTCTTCATCGATCCGCAGCCGGAGCTCGCCTCCCTCGCCTTCGCCCGCGACGGCTCGATGATCCTCGGTTTCCGCGACCGGTTCATGGACGTCGTGAG
Source organism: Streptomyces sp. NPDC059679 (assembly GCF_042734105.1). Taxonomy (NCBI): domain Bacteria; kingdom Bacillati; phylum Actinomycetota; class Actinomycetes; order Kitasatosporales; family Streptomycetaceae; genus Streptomyces; species Streptomyces sp. NPDC059679. The sequence continues at coordinate 61,592 of NZ_JBHWES010000014.1, forward strand.
CTGGGGTGGACTGGACCCGAGGCCGCTCAACGACACCGCGGAAAACGGCATGGCCGGTGGTGACATCAACATGGCCTGCGCCAATCCCGACGGCGGGTACTCGTGGGAAGGCACCGGGAGTTGCCCCAACCACGCCACCCCCGCCACCGGTGGCACCCAGGACAGCAGTGTCGTCGAGTACTTCCCGGGCGACTTCTATGGCAACGGAGTTCACGCGGAGACCGCGCTGGGGTCGGTGGCCTACATTCCGCAGCAGCAGTGGGTCATCAGCACGGAGTTCGACCCGGTCGTCGATGTCGCGACCTCAGGGACCGGGTACCACAACATCACCACCGGCCAGGGCCCGGGCAACAGCCCGAAAGCCAACGGGTTCCAGTTCGTCAGCCGGGAACAGAGCGGGTTCGGTAAGGCCGGTGGGCTCGGCGATGTCGCCTACGAGGCGGCGAACGCACCGATCCAGATCGGCAACCGGGTGTGGTTCGACGGCGACCACAACGGCATCCAGGACCCCGAAGGCACCAACGAGGTGCCGCTGCCGGACGCGACGGTCAACCTGCTGGACGCCGACGGCAAGCAGGTCGCCACGACCAAGACCGATGCTGCCGGCGAGTACTACTTCGGTGGAGTCGGCGCCGACTACGAGCTCAAGCCGGGTGCGAAGTACACGGTGGAGTTCGATGTGTGTACCGCGGACACCAGCAAGGTGCCGACTCAGCCGTCGGCCGACGAGCTGCGGTTCACGCTCGCGCGGGCCGGTGACAAGCGGGCACATGACTCCAATGTGACCCCGCCGAAGACCGGGCAACTGTGCAAGGGTCTGGCACCTGTCACGGCGCCGGACAAGGCGGGAGAGGTCGATCACACGATCGACGCCGGCGTGTACATCCCCAAGGAGGAGCCGCCGACCACGGAGCCTCCGACCACTGAGCCGCCGTCGACCGAGCCGCCGACCCATGAGCCGCCCGCGTCGGTGCCGCCCAACAAGCCGGGCCCCCAGACGGGCGGAGGCGGCGGTTCGCTGGCCAACACCGGTACGTCCGGCCTGCTGACGATCATCTCCCTCAGTGCCCTGCTGGCCGGTACGGGCGCGGCATTCGCCTTCGTAACCCGGAAGCGTCGTCACGTCAGGCAGCACTGAGACAGCCAGGCAACGCTGAAAGACGGGTGATCCGCCCGTAAGCGCCGACGAGCCCCGTCCATATCCGGACGGGGCTCGTCGGCATTCGGTCCTGGCGGGATGTGGCCCTGGCGAGCCTTACATTCCGCGGCGGGCCTTACATTCCGCCCTCGGACATCCCGTGCACCGCGGGGATCGTGCCGAGCCGGCCCTTCTGGAAGTCCTCGAAGGCCTGCTGGAGCTCCGCGCGGGTGTTCATCACGAACGGCCCGTAGTGCGCCATGGGCTCACGGATCGGCCGGCCGCCGAGGAGGACGACCTCCAGGTCCGGCGTGTGGGAGTCCTGCTTCTCGTCCGCGCGCACGGTCAGCGAGGAGCCGGTGCCGAAGACCGCGGTCTGGCCGAGGTGGATCGGGCGGCGCTCGGCGCCGACGGTGCCGCGGCCCGCGAGCACATACGCGAGGCCGTTGAAGTCCTGCCGCCAGGGCAGGTTGATCTCGGCGCCCGGCGCCAGCGTCGCGTGCACCATCGTGATCGGGGTGTGCGTGATGCCGGGCCCCTTGTGACCATCCAGCTCACCGGCGATGACGCGCAGCAGCGCGCCGCCGTCCGGGGAGGTGAGCAGCTGGACCTGGCCACCGCGGATGTCCTGGTAGCGCGGCGGCATCATCTTGTCCTTCTTCGGCAGGTTCACCCACAGCTGCAGGCCGTGGAAGAGACCGCCGGACATGACCAGGTGCTCCGGCGGCGCCTCGATGTGGAGCAGACCGGACCCGGCCGTCATCCACTGGGTGTCACCGTTGGTGATGGTGCCGCCACCGCCGTTGGAGTCGTGATGGTCGAAGATCCCGTCGATGATGTACGTGACGGTCTCGAAGCCGCGGTGCGGGTGCCACGGGGTCCCCTTCGGCTCCCCGGGCTGATAGTCCACCTCGCCCATCTGGTCCATCATGATGAACGGGTCCAGGTGCTTGTAGTCGATGCCCGCGAAGGCGCGCCGCACCGGGAAGCCCTCACCCTCGAAACCGCTGGGAGCGGTGGTGACGGCGAGCACGGGGCGCTGCTGGGCGTCGGCGGGCGCCGCGACGCGGGGCAGGGTGAGCGGGTTGTCTACGGTCACAGCTGGCATGACGGCCTCCTCGGTCGTTCAAGGTTCAACTTAGTTGAAGAGTGAACGACCCGCAAGAGGGCCTTTATTTCCAGGCGCCGACCGAGCACGCACCGTGAGAACTCAGCACACAGGGCGACGGCGTCTACCCATACATCCGGCGCATCGCGAAGTCGACCATCTGCTCCACGGCCTTGGCGTCGAAGACCATCCGGTGATCGCCTTCCATGTCGAGGACGAAGCCGTAGCCGGTGGGCAGCAGGTCGATCACCTCGGCGCCGGTGATCACGAAGTACTTGGACTCCTTGCCGGCGTAGCGGCGCAGCTCCTTGAGCGAGGTGAACATGGGGATCACCGGCTGCTGGGTGTTGTGCAGGGCGAGGAATCCGGGGTTGTCGCCGCGCGGGCAGTAGACCTTGGAGCTCGCGAAGATCTGCTGGAAGTCCTCGGCCGACATCGAGCCGGTGGTGAAGGCTCGCACCGCGTCGGCCAGGGATGGCGGGGAGGGCTCCGGATACAGCGGCTGCTCGCCATAGCCGGCGCCCGGCTGTGGGTGGTGTGACAGAGGCGGCTGCTGTTGCGGCGGGGGCGGCGGCGCCGCGTAACCCTGCCCCGGGCTCGCGTTCTGGTCGTAGCCGTACATGGACAGCAGCGTACTGAGTCGCCGAAGCGCAGTGCGTCACAGTTGCCCCATCGGGGGTTGCTCTTTATTACCCACGGGTAGCATCATGGCGATCGACGATCGATCGCGCGATGCCATTGAAGAGGTCCGCCGCCTCCCGAGCCTTACGGAGCTGTTCGCCATGGGGCACTACAAGTCGAATCTCCGCGACATCGAGTTCAACCTCTTCGAGGTGCTCGGGCGCGACAAGCTGTACGGCACGGGACCGTTCGAGGAGATGGACGTCGAGACCGCCAAGAGCGTGCTCTCGGAGATCTCCCGGCTGTCCGAGAACGAGCTGGCCGAAAGCTATGCGGACGCCGACCGGAACCCGCCGGTGTTCGACCCCAAGACCCACACCGCGCCGGTGCCCGAGTCCTTCAAGAAGAGCTACCAGGCGTACATGGACGCCGAGTGGTGGCGCCTGGGCGTCCCCGAGGACCTCGGCGGAGCCGCCTGCCCGCGCTCGCTGCTGTGGGCCTGCGCCGAGCAGATCCTCGGCGCCAACACCCCGATCTGGATGTACGCCTGCGGCCCCTCCTTCGCCGGAGTCCTCTACGACGAGGGCACCGAGGAGCAGCTGGCGATCGCCCGCCACATCGTGGACAAGCAGTGGGGCGCGACCATGGTGCTCACCGAGCCCGACGCGGGTTCGGACGTCGGCGCCGGCCGCACCAAGGCGGTCCGTCAGGAGGACGGCACCTGGCACATCGAGGGCGTGAAGCGGTTCATCACCTCCGGTGAGCACGACCTCTCGGAGAACATCATCCACTTCGTGCTGGCGCGCCCCGAGGGCGCGGGCCCGGGCACCAAGGGGCTGTCCCTCTTCATCGTGCCGAAGTACGACTTCGACTGGGAGACCGGCGAGCTCGGCGAGCGCAACGGCGCGTACACGACCAACGTCGAGCACAAGATGGGCCTGCGGGTCTCCAACACCTGCGAGCTGACCTTCGGCGCGGACCACCCGGCCAAGGGCTGGCTGCTCGGCGAGAAGCACGACGGCATACGCCAGATGTTCAAGATCATCGAGTTTGCCCGGATGATGGTCGGCACCAAGGCCATGGCGACCCTGTCCACCGGCTATCTGAACGCGCTGGAGTACGCCAAGGAGCGCGTCCAGGGCCCGGATCTGGCCGCCTTCACCGACAAGAGCGCCCCGCGGGTCACCATCACCCACCACCCCGATGTGCGCCGCTCCCTGATGGCGCAGAAGGCGTACGCGGAGGGCCTGCGCTCGCTCGTCCTCTACACCGCCTCCGTCCAGGACGAGATCCAGGCCCTGGAGGCGGCCGGCGAGGACACCTCCGCCGCGCACGCCCTCAACGACCTGCTGCTGCCCATCGTCAAGGGCTACGGCTCGGAGAAGGCGTACGAGCAGCTGGCACAGTCCCTGCAGACCATCGGCGGCTCCGGCTACCTCCAGGAGTACCCGCTGGAGCAGTACATCCGGGACGCCAAGATCGACACCCTCTACGAGGGCACCACCGCCATCCAGGGCCAGGACTACTTCTTCCGGAAGATCGTCCGGGACCAGGGCCAGGCGCTGACCGTCATCTCGGAGGAGATCAAGAAGTTCCTCGCCGAGGCCGGCGGCGGGGAGGAGCTGACCGCCGCCCGTGACGCGCTCGCCAAGGCCGCCGCGGATCTGGAGGGGCTGGTGGGCACCATGCTCACCGACCTCGCCGCCACCCAGGAGGACGTCACCACCATCTACAAGGTCGGCTTGAACGCCACCCGGCTGCTGCTCGCCTCCGGCGACGTCTTCATCGGCTATCTGCTGATCAAGGGCGCGGCGATCGCCGCCGACAAGCTGCCCGGCGCCTCCGCCAAGGACAAGTCCTTCTACGCGGGCAAGATCGCGGCCGCGAAGTTCTTCGCCCAGGAGGTGCTGCCGGGCGTCGCGGTCCAGCGCGCCGTGGCCGAGTCCGTGGACAGCTCCCTGATGGACCTGGCCGAAGACGCCTTCTGATTCCTCTCGTCTCGTCTTCCTCTCGTCAAGTCGTCGAGGCGGGGGGCCCCCCCCGGGGCCCCCCGCCGGGGCCAAAGCCCGAAACGCTGGCCCCCGCGGGGGGGCGGAAGGGGGGGGCCCCGGGAGAGTTTAAAAACATAAGCAGACGACGAAGTTGGGGGATTTGTAAGGG
>NZ_JBHWES010000014.1:66628-181660 GCF_042734105.1 Streptomyces sp. NPDC059679
CGGTGGGGGGGCGCCCCGGGGGGGGCGGGGTCGGTGGCCCGGGGGGGCGCCCGGGCCACCCGGTAGGCCCCCCCCGGGGGGGCCCCGGTTTCGGGTTGTGCCGCGGGCGGGGGCCCCCGGGGGGGCCCCCGGGCTCTTCCGTTCACGCGTCCGCGTCTCAGGCGCCCGTGTCGGAGCCGGGGCCCGGCGCGTCCCCGCCGTCCTCGCGCCGCCGCTCGCGCCTCTGCTCGCGCAGCGCGCGCTCGAAGTCGCGCCAGGCCTGCCGCTGGATCTCCTCGCTGTGCGCGAGCACATCCGCTACGCGCCCGCCCCCGGCCGGGGGCGGGGACGCGGTGAGCTTCGCGCGCAGATCGCGGCAGGCCGCGTCCTCCGAGCCGAACCAGCGCGTGTCCCGGTCCTTGGAGCGCTCACGCAGCCCCACCACCCAGCCGTCCGGCGCGGGCCGCAGGAAGTAGTACGCGTCCGGCTGGATCGGGATGTCGTGCACACCCGGGATGTCGTACAGCGCGTCGGGGACCCGGTCCTCGCGCAGCGCCCGGACGAGCTCCCGCCGGTCCATGCGCGTCAGTTGAGGGGCCGGAGCTTACCGGCGGCGACGAGCTGGGGGATCGAGGGAGTGGTGAGGTACTGCAGACCGCCTCCCGGCTGGGCGAACCAGGGCCTGATGGGCCCGGCCTCCGCTGTGAAGGGCTCCAGGACCTCGTAGAGGTGGTAGCCGAAGGGGAACGCCGGATCGAGGGTGTTGAGGTTGCTGGGCGGAAGCGCGCGCTCGGCGAAGGGCGTACCGGCCGGGGCGAGGAAGTGGCCGAAGCCGCTGCCGAAGAGATCGAGCTTCTGCCCGGGCTGCAGGGTGACGGTGACGTGCAGCGGTGTGCCGTTGATGAGCACCCAGCCGTCCGGGTCCGGGAACCACCAGCCGGAGGTCTCGTCGTTCCAGTAGCAGTCGAGGAATTCGGTGGACGACAGATCGTCCAGCCGCTCCCAGCCCCTGAGCATCTCGGCGATCGGCCCGCTCCGGGGGAGCTGCGCGGGGCCCAGCCGCCAGTCGTCCTCGTAGTACTTCTGGAACGGGGCAGGTGGGGGAGTGTGGGCCCCCACCCGGTCCGTGGTGGGACAGGGGACGGGTTCCCTCGGGTACGGGGCGCCGTCGGACGGGGCTGCGACGGACGGGGCGGTGGGCTGCGCCACGGCCGGCGCGCCGGCGCACAGCAGGAGAAGCGCCCCGAGAACGAGGAGGACGTGACGAAGAGCGCGCATCCGATATCCCCTTTAGTGCGTCATGGCACGATCACAGGAGATATGGGAGGGAAAGTGTCTTTCTTATCGCCGAGCGGCCGATCTTCATCTGATCGGCGCAGCACAATCCCACGGAAGCCGCACTACACCCCCGCCACGCCACGCCGGGCCCCGTCGCGCGCTCTCAGCCGTTTTCCACAGGCCCGAATCGAACACGGGCTCCAGGCGGTTCTCGAATCTATGCTGTTCACATGAGCGCGCACTCCGACTTCGACCGCGGCCATACCGACGACCTGATGTCCTTCCTCGCCGCCGCCCCCTCGCCGTACCACGCGGTGGCGAGTGCTGCCGCGCGGCTGGAGAAGGTGGGATTCCGGCAGGTCGAGGAGACTGCGCCCTGGGACAGCGGGACGGGCGGTAAGTACGTCCTGCGAGGCGGCGCCATCATCGCCTGGTACGTGCCTGACGGGGCGAGACCTTTCACTCCCTACCGGATCGTGGGGGCGCATACCGATTCCCCCAATCTGCGGGTCAAGCCGATTCCCGACACCGCGGCGCACGGTTGGCGGCAGATCGCCGTAGAGGTCTACGGCGGCGCCCTGCTGAACACGTGGCTGGACCGCGACCTCGGCATCTCCGGCCGGCTCACCCTCAAGGACGGCTCGCACCACCTGGTGGCCGTCGACCGGCCGCTGCTGCGCGTCCCCCAACTCGCCGTCCACCTCGACCGGGGCGTCAACACCGAAGGGCTCAAGCTCGACAAGCAGCGCCATATGACGCCCATCTGGGGCCTCGGCGGCATGGAAGAGGGCGCTCTGATCCGCTTCGTCGCCGAGGCGGCCGGGGTCCCCGCCGCCGAGGTGAGCGGCTGGGACCTGATGGCGCACAGCGTCGACCCGCCCGCCTACCTCGGCCGGGACCAGGAGCTGATCGCCGGGCCCCGGATGGACAATCTTCTGTCAGTCCACTCCGGCACGATCGCGCTCGCCGCCGCCGCCAACTGCCCCGAGCTGCCGTACATCCCCGTTCTCGCCGCCTTCGACCACGAGGAGAACGGCAGCCAGTCCGACACCGGCGCCGAGGGCCCGCTGCTCGGCAATGTGCTGGAGCGCTCGGTCTTCGCCCGCGGCGGGGCGTACGAGGACAAGGCCCGCGCCCTCGCCGGGACGGTCTGCCTGTCCTCCGACACCGGACACGCCGTCCACCCCAACTACGCCGAGCGGCATGAGCCCGGCCACCACCCGCTGCCCAACGGCGGCCCGATCCTCAAGGTCAACGTCAACCAGAGATACGCCACCGACGGCGGCGGCCGCGCCGTCTTCGCCGCCGCCTGCGAGCGCGCGGGCGTGCCCTGGCAGACCTTCGTCTCGCACAACGCCATGCCGTGCGGCACTACAATCGGACCGATCACCGCCGCCCGACACGGCATCACCACCGTCGACGTGGGCGCGGCCATCCTGTCCATGCACTCGGCCCGCGAGCTGTGCGGCGCCCGGGACCCCCAGCTCCTGACCAGGGCTATGACCGCCTTCCTGGAGGGCTGACTTGGACTTCTCTCTACTCGGGCCGGTGGCCGTGACCGCCGGCACCGGAGAGGTCGCGCTGGGCCCGGAAAAGCGGCGCAGCCTGCTCGCCATGCTGCTGCTGCAGCCCAACGCCACTGTTCCCGTCGAACAGTTGATCACCTGTCTGTGGGAGGAGGAGCCACCCGAGCACGCCCGCACCGTCATCCAGGGCCATGTCTCGCGGCTGCGCGCGACGCTCGCCGAGGCGGGCGCCGATGCCTACGGTGTGGAGCTGATCACCCACGGCTCCGCCTACCGGCTGCGCATGCCCGAACAGCTCGTGGACAGCGAGCGCTTCTCCGAACTGGTCTCCCTCGCCCGGCCCGAGAGCGCCCCCGAGCAGGCCGTGGATCTGCTGCGCCAGGCGCTCGACCTGTGGCGCGGCCCGGCCCTCACCGGCACGGTGCCCAGCCCGCCGTTCGCCGCGGCGGCCCACGCCCTGGAGGAGCGGCGGCTGGCCGCCGTCGAGGCGCTGGCGCGCGCCCACGGGGCGCTCGGCCAGTACGAGAAGGCGGCCGACGTACTGCATCCGGCGGCCGTGGCCAATCAGCTGCGCGAAGGGCTCATCGCGGCCCTGATGCTGGCGCTGTACCGCATCGGACGGCAGTCCGACGCGATCGCCTGGTACCACCGCACCCGGGAGCTCCTCGCCGACGACCTGGGGGTCGACCCGGGCGAGCGGCTGCGCACCGCGTACGAGGAGATCCTGCGCGCCGCCCCCACGGCAGGGCGCCCCCGCTCCGCCGCCGAGCCCACCGCGCAGAACCCCCACCCGGCCCAGGCGCAGCCCCAGGCCCAGGTCCCCGCGCAGGGCCGGCCCCAGGCTTCCGCCCAGGGCCAGGCCCAGGGTCCCGACCAGGGCCAGAGGCAGGCCCAGGTGCCCGCCCAGGCTGCCCACCAGCCCTCCGCGTCCGGGCCACAGCTGCTCCCCCGCCCCCCGGCCGGCTTCCTCGGCCGCGACCGCGAGCTGACCGGCCTGACCCGGCTCACCCTGCCCGCCGACGGACCGGACGGCCCGGCCTACGGCGGCGCCCCCACCGGTCTCCCCCCGGAGGGCGGCATCACGGTCGTCACCGGTCCCGCCGGGGTCGGCAAGACAGGCCTGGTCGTGTACTGGGGCCACGCACACGCGGACGCCTTCCCCGAAGGGCGGCTCTTCGCGGACCTGCGCGGGTTCAGCGGCGGCGAGGCGGCGGCGCCCGCCGAGGTGCTGCGCGACTTCCTGCACGCCCTGGGGACGCCCGCGGACCGCATTCCGCCCTCGCCGGAAGCGGCCGGCGCGCTGTACCGGTCGCTCGTCGCGGACCGCCGGCTGCTGGTCGTGCTCGACAACGCCAGCAGCTCGGCGCAGGTGCGGCCGCTGCTGCCCGGCGGGCCCCGGTCCGCCACCCTGGTCACCAGCCGCAGCCGGCTCGACGGGCTGATCGCCACCGACGCGGCCCGCCCCGTACGCCTGCACGCGCTCGGGCCGGAGGACGGGGTGGCCCTGCTCGGCACCCTGCTCGGCTCCGACCGGGTCGCCGAGGACCCGGAGGCCGCGTATGAGCTGGTGGCCCTGTGCGACGGGCTGCCGCTGGCGCTGCGCGCCGCCTCGGCCCAGCTGCTCTCCCGGCCCCGCTGGCGGCTGGCCCGGCTGGCCACCGCGCTCCGCGACGAACGGCGGCGGCTCGCCCTGCTGTCCGCGGAGGACGCCGGGGTCGCCGCGGCCCTGCGGAACTCGGTGGCCCGCCTGTCCGCGGACGACGCCCGGCTGCTGCGCACCCTGGGCACCGGCTTCGCCCGGGAGGTCAACACGGCGGAGGCCGCCGCGCTGGCCGGTGCGGACCCCGAGCTGATCCAGGACGGTCTGGATCGGCTGGCGGAGATGCATCTGCTGGACGAAGAGGCCACCAACCGCTACGTGATGAGCGACCTGGTCAAGCTCTTCGCGCAGGACAGCGAGGGCGGCAAGGACGGCGACGGGGACGGGAAATGAGCGACGAGGGGCCGCTGAGGGCGGGGCGTTAGTGGGACGTTAGCGGCTCGGCAGCCGCACGGCAGTGGCACGACAGCGGGGGACGAGAGGCTTGAGCCGTACCGAGAAAGACACACCGGAAACGGCCAAGTCCATCTGGGGGGAACCCACCATGTCGATCACCGCCTTCGCCACCCGCCGCGCCCGTACCATGCGCCTGGCCGCCGTCGGCCTGACCGCGGTCGCCGCCCTCACCCTCACCGCCTGCAACAGCGACGAGGGCACCGGCACCAAGAACGAGGGCAAGGCGGACAGCCCGAGCTCCGCCCCGGCCGACCAGACCTCCGGCTCCGGCGGCTCGGACACCACGGGCGGCGCGAGCGACGGGAAGAAGGGCGGCGGTGCGCAGGATGCCGGGTCCTCCAAGGACGGCGCCAAGGGCTCCGGCGGCTCCGGTGGGTCCGACAACTCGGAGCAGGAGATCGGCCCCTGCGACATCAACAAGCTGACGGTCGGCGTCAAGTCCGTTCAGCGGCCGGTGAACTACATGGTGCTCGAGGTCAACAACCACGCGGGCGTGGACTGCAACATGCCCGGCTACCCGATCCTGAAGTTCGGCGAGGACGCCCAGGCCGCCACCCCGGTCTACGAGGACAGCAAGCCGCAGGCCGTCGCCACCCTCGCCCCCGGCGAGACCGCCTACGCCGGAATCCGCACCTCCTCCGCCGACGGCTCGGGCCAGAACGGCTACAAGGCCACCTCCCTGGAGGTCTACCTCGAAGGCTCCGACGACTCCAAGTCCGTCGAACTCCCCGGCGGCTCCGTCTACATCGACGACACCGCCCAGGTCACCTACTGGCAGAGCGACCTGACCAACGCCCTCGACTAAAGCACCCTCCGGGCTCGGCCCACAGACCCGGGGAGCCGACTTCCCCCCGGCTTCCCGTCCCGATGGCCCCCGCCGCTGCCCTGCGGCGGGGGCCATCGGCTTTCCGGGCCTGGGTACCTCCCAGCGGTGGCTGGGGGATCACCGATCAGCACCCACGACCAGCATCATGCCGTTGTGCCGAGGCTCAGTAATTGTCACCGGCTACGGAGGGTGCGGACAGGCCCGATGGCTCATTGGATCAGGTCGGTGTGCGGATGCTCGGGAGAGGCCGGGCAAACGTAGAGCTGCATGTTGTCGGTGCTGCCCACTTCGACCGCAGTCGGCTGCGAGGGGTCTTGGCCGGCGTAATGGGCGGCGTAGGCGGCGGCCTGGTCTTCGCACGGCGCCCAGCTGCGTCCCTCACCACCGTCCCATTCGAAGGAAGCGATGGTCAGCAGCGGGACCATCTGCACATCGCAGACAGTGCAGTATCGGCGATACGGGTCGGTGCGGCCCCACGGGGGCCAGCCGCCGACCTTCCAGCCGGGAGCGTCAGCCAGCTCGCAGTCATAGAAGTCCCGCGGATAGTCCCCGTAGGCGCTGTCCACGCCGACGCCGGCTGCCTGCCATCTGCTCCGGTCCTCCACCATCAGCCGCATCTCCGGGCTCAGATCGAGGCTGTCGGGGTACTCGGTGATCGCTTCTGGTGCCAGCACGCACGGCTCCGGCACATAGCCCGGATAGTTCGCCTCGTACGGTTCCGGCGGTGTGGGAAGGATGTCGACGACCTCGGCGGCGGACCGCCAGAACAGCGCGGTCGACGGCTTGTTATCCGGCTCGTGGTCGTAGGGGCACCAGAGAATCTGGAGCAGATCGGCCTGGCCGGGCGGCCGCAACAGGGGTATGTCGCGCAGATACAGCTGGGCCACGGGCAACATGGGGACCGGGCACTCCGCGGGCGGAGGGCTGGCAGCGAGTCGCTCCGCGAGCCTCGCGGCGCTCCGTTCCTTGAGCGCCTCCTCTTCGGGCGTTGGCTCGAAATCACCGGAATCAGGGTGCCACCGGGCCCGCATGCGTCTCTCAAGCCGCACTATGGCCGGCGACTGGCGGAACCAACTGTCAAAGTGCAGGTCCGAGCTTTCGCAGTGCGGCCACGGCTCCTCGGCCGGCCACAGCAACGGCCCCCCGACCGAGCTCTCCCTGACCGAAGGCGACCCCGGGCGGGGATGCAGCCGAATCGCAGGACGCGCCAACGAAGCCAGCTCTGGAAAGACCGTGGTCACATCTACAGGCCGCGGCGGAGTCGTACGTACAAAGACCATGCCGATGATCCTGCCACCAGCCACCGACAGTCCAATCGCGGGCGGCGACCGCCTGGGCTAGCGTGAAAAAGAGGGCCCGCTATCACCCGGAGCAATATCGTGCGTGCCATCGTCATCGAAAAGTTCGGTGGACCGGACAGCCTCGTCTACACGGAACTACCGGAGCCCGAGCCGAAGGCCGGTCATGTCGTCATCGACATCAAGGCATTCGGCCTCAACCACGCCGAGATGCATATGCGCAGGGGTGAATGGGCCGAGGCCGCCAAGGTCAGCGGTATCGAATGCGTCGGCCTGGTGAAATCCTGCCCCGGCGGCGAGTTCCCCCTCGGTGCGAAGGTCGCGGCGCTGATGGGCGGCCTCGGGCGCACCATCAACGGCAGTTACGCCGAATACACCCGGGTGCGGGCGCCGAATGTGGCGAGCATCGAGTCCGATCTGCCCTGGGCCGAACTGGCCGTCATCCCGGAAACCTACGCCACCGCCTGGACCTGCCTGTTCCGAAATCTGGAGATCGCCCCGGGGCAGACCCTGGTCATCCGAGGAGCGACCTCGGCCTTCGGCCAGGCCGCGGTCAATCTCGCGGTGAACGCCGGTGCGCGCGTTATCGGCACCTCGCGCAACCGCGAGCGATTCGCCTTGCTGGAGAAACTCGGTGTGGAGCGAGCCGAGTTGGAGGTGCCGGACCTTTCCGAGCGGATCGTCGAGGCCAAGCAGCTCGACACGGTACTCGACCTCGTGGGCAACAGCACCATCCTCGATTCTCTGGCCATGCTGCGCCGAGGCGGCCGCGCCTGCTTGGCGGGCTGGCTCGGAGGGCTCGACCCGATCACCGACTTCAACCCGCTGCTACAGATGGCAAGCGGCGTCTATCTGACCTTCTTCGGCAGCTTTGTCTTCGGGACGCCCGGTTTCCCGCTGTCCGATGTGCCACTCCAGACGATCGCCGAGCAGGTGGCGGCGGGCCGCCTCAAGGCGAAGCCCTCACGCGTGTTCCGGTTCGAGGACATACACGAGGCGCATCGCGTCATGGAGGCGGGCGAAGCCAAAGGCAAGATGGTCGTCGTCCTCGACTCCTGACGACGACTCCTGACGGCGATGGTTCCTGACGGCGACATCGCGCTGGCCGTCATCCGCTGCCAGGTGCCCCGGCGTCGTCGTCATAGGCGGCTCGCGCGGTCTGGACCTCGTCCATATGCGCCTCCGCCCACTCCTTTACCGACCGCATCAGCCCGGCCAGGTTCTCGCCGAGCGGGGTGAGGGCGTAGTCCACCCGGACCGGCACGGATGGCGTGACCGTTCGCGTGACCAGACCGTCGCGCTCCAGATTGCGCAGGGTCTGGGTGAGCATCTTCTGGCTGACTCCGGCCAGTCGGCGCGACAGCTCGCCGTAGCGCATGGGGCCGTCGGCCAGGGCGGCGAGGGCGAGGCTGACCCATTTGTCGGCGATGCGGTCCAGGAGGTGCCGGGTGGGGCATTCGGCGATGAAGGCGTCGTAGGCGGCGCGGGCGTCGGCCCGGCGCTGGGCGGCGGTCCGGGTGGGCACGGTCACTCTCCTCGGCGTGGGTTGGGCACTTCCAGGTACGTACTTACCTCTGGGGAGCAACTCTCCCTACGTTGGGCACACATGGTCAACCCCGACCGAGGTGAGGAGCTGGGAACCATGACCGAGCGGACCGTGATGCGCGCCGCCGTGGTACGGACGTACGGCGGACCGGAAGCCATAGAGATCCCCGAGGTGCCGCGGCCCGAACCGGGCCCCGGGCAGGTGCGGATCCGCGTGGCGGCGGCGACCGTCAACCCCGTGGACCTGCTGACCCGCGCCGGGACGCTGGTCGCGGCCGGCCGGATGGCGCCGCGCGTGCAGACCGGTCTCGGCTGGGACGTCGCGGGCGTGGTGGATGCCACCGGGCCCGGCGGAGTACGGGGGTTCGCCCCGGGCGACCCGGTGATCGGGCTGCGGGATCTGCTGGACGTCTCGCTGGGCGCCTACGCCGAGTACGTCGTCCTGGACGCGACGGCCGTGGCCCAGGCGCCGGAGGGCGTACCGGCGGCAGCGGCGGCGACGCTGCCGCTGAACGGCCTGACGGCCTGGCAGTCGCTGGACGCGCTGGACCTGCCGAGCGGGGCGACGCTGCTGGTGACGGGCGCGGCCGGTGCGGTCGGCGGGTTCGCGGTCGAACTGGCCGCGCTGCGCGGGCTGCGGGTGGTGGCCGTCGCGGGCGCGGCGGACGAGAAGCTGGTGCGAGGGCTGGGCGCGGAGTGGTTCATCGCACGGGACGCACCGGACCTGGCGGCGGCGGTGCGGGCGGTCGTCCCGGGCGGTGTGGCGGGGGCCCTGGACGCGGCGGGCGCCGGGCTGCCGGCGCTCGCCGCCGTACGGAACGCGGGCGCGTTCGTCGCGGTGGCCGCCGACGCACCCGTCGGGCTGCGGGGCATTCGATCGGCCAACCACTGGATCGCGGCGGACGGCACGGCGCTGGCCCAGCTGTCCGCGCTGGCCGCCGCCGGCCGGCTGACCCCGCGGGTGGCCGACATCCTGCCCCTCGACCAGGTCCAGGAAGCCCACCGCCGCTTGGCGGTGGGCGGCCTGCGCGGGCGTCTGGTGCTCACGCCCTGACGGCGCTACCCCTCCTCGTCCATCCCCGCGAGCACCAGCGGCAGCCTGGTCGCGCCGCCGTCGGTGATCCGGATCGGGACGCCCCAGTCCTGCTGGTGCACATGGCAGGCCGGGTATTCGTTGGAAGGGTCGTCGTCGCAGGAGGCGGCCATCGCGGAGACGTGCAGCACACCCTCCGTCACGCCATCCGCCAGCACCAGCTCGCGGCTCAGGTCCGTACCGGCTCCCTCGCCTCCCGCCAGCAGCTCGGGCGGGGTGGAGCTGACGAGCAGGCGGGTGGAGGGGCCGTAGCGGGTGTCGAGCTTCTGCCCGGCGGGGGTCTGGAAGACGACGTCGAGCCGCAGCGTCCCCGGGGCGATCTCGGTGGCGGCCCGCTGGGTGCGGTGGGCCACCGCCGCCACGCGTACGGCCTCCTCGGGCAGCCGCAGCCGGGTCAGCCGGTGCCGCGCCGACTCGACGACCACGATGTCGCCGTCCACCAGCACGGCGTCCGACGGCTCGCGCAGATCCGTGGCGAGGGTGCTGACCTCGCCGGACGCCGGGTCGAAGCGGCGCAGCGCGTGGTTGTAGGTGTCCGAGACCGCGACCGAGCCGTCAGGCAGCGCGGTCACACCCAGGGGGTGCTGGAACAGCGCCTGGGCGGCGGGGCCGTCGCGGTGGCCGAAGTCGAACAGCCCGGTGCCCACGGCCGTACGCACCACAAAGCCACCCTCGCTGTCCCCGCCGCGCTCGACGTACCGCACCGCCGAGGTCTCGGAGTCCGCGATCCACAGCCGGTCGGCGGCCGCGGCCAACCCGGACGGCTGGGCGAACCACGCCTCGGCGGCCGGCCCGTCGACCAGCCCCTCGTTCGTCGTCCCGGCGGCCGCGCGCACCGTCCCGTCCGCCGGGTCGTACGTCCACAGCTGGTGGACGCCCGCCATGGCGATCCACAGCCGGTCGGCGAACCAGGCCACGTCCCAGGGCGAGGACAGGTCGACCTCACGGGCGGGCCCGGCGGCCGGGGACCCCTGCCACCACTGCCGCCCGGTCCCGGCGACGGTCCGCACCTCGCCGGTCGCCAGGTCCAGGGCGCGCAGCGCGTGGTTGACCGTATCGGCGACGATCACCGTGCCGTCCGGCAGCAGCGCAAGCCCCTGCGGCTCGCTGAACCGCGCCCGGTCGGCGGGCCCGTCGACGAGCCCCCGCTCACCGGCCCCGATCCGCCGCAGCACGCTCTCGCCGTCCGCCGCCAGCTCCACCAGCTGGTGCCGTGTGGTGTCCGAGACCAGGAAGGTGCCACCGGGCAGCAGCAGCGCCTTGCCCGGGAACCGCAGCTCGGTGGCGACCGGCTCCGGCGGCACGTACGGGCCGTCGCCGCGCCGCAGCGTGCCCTTGGCGCCGTGCTCGGCCTCCAGCTCGGTCACCAGCGTCTCGAGCGCGTGCGCATGTCCCTCGCCCGCGTGCTGGGCGACCACGTACCCCTCGGGGTCGATCACGACCAGCGTCGGCCAGGCCCGTACGGCGTACTGCTTCCAGGTGGCCAGCTCGGGGTCGTCGAGCACGGGGTGATGCACCTCATAGCGCTCGACGGCGTCGACGACCGCCTGGTGCTCGGCCTCGTGGACGAACTTCGGCGAGTGCACACCGACGATCACGACGGTGTCGCGGTGCCTCTCCTCCAGCTCACGCAGCTCGTCCAGGACGTGCAGGCAGTTCACACAGCAGAAGGTCCAGAAGTCCAGGATCACGATGCTGCCTCGGAAGTCCGCGAGGGACAGTTCCTTGCCGCCGGTGTTGATCCAGGTACGTCCTTGCAGCTCAGGGGCGCGGACACGGGCTCGCTTGCTCATGACGTCAAGAGTGCCACTCGTGCGCCCGTGGGCGCCCCCCGCCCCTGGGACGGGGGAGCCTCGGCCAGGGGCGAGCCCTACTCATGCCCGGCAGCCACGATGTCGTCGTCGCGGCTCGTGTCCTTGGAGCTCACCTCCCACTCGAGTCCCTTCTTGTTGTTCATGGTGATCGTGAACGTGATGTTGTTGTGGTCGCACCACGGGCCGTACTTGGTCCCCAGGCAGGTCTTGTGCTCGACGTCCTGTTGCAGGACGTACTGGCTGTCTGTCGCTTTGATGATGGCGGGAGCGGTCTCCGGTGTGACCGTGACTCCGTAGAGCAAGTCGCCGGCCGTCGTCGTCGTGGCGAAGATGCGGGTGGTGCTGCTTGGCGTCAACTTCCCGGACGAGTCCAGGCACCGCGTGATACGGATCTTGATATCAGCGGTCTTGATGTTCACCACGTGATTGCGGACCTCGTAACGCACGGTGGTGGTCTTGCAGCCCGCTGCCTCTGGGGCCGGCTGCGGTATTGCCGCCGCCGCGTTGACGACCGCGTCGGTGGGCTTCGCGGAGGCGTCCGTGGTGAAGAGGTCGTCGCCGGCGGCGACCGCCGCGCCGCCGGCGAGCAGGCTGCCGGTGAGGGCCGCGACCACCAGGTTGCGGGTGCGGGTGCGCCGGGCTCGTGTGATGCGCATGCTGATGCTCCTGCGTTGAAGGAATGAGGATCCAGTCGCGCCTGCCCGCGGTCGTCGACACCGGTGAGCGGCAGGGCCGGCCCGGCAGCACGCGGGAGGCGCCTTCGACGGGGGCGCTGACCGGTGGTGCGGGGCGATGGGCAAGAGCCTCGGGGTGTCCGGCACGTCCGGCAACGGTTTCGGGCGTCCGGGCCCGTCCCGGATCGTCTGCGCAGATCAGCGTGGGTGTCCGAGCTTGTATCGGCGGCGTGGGAGACGCACCGGAAAGCCGAGATCCCGTCCGGTCGGGGCGACCGGACGGGATCTCGGCGGCGACGGCGGCCGTCCAGGACGGGGCTCAGCAGCAGCGCATCTCCGCCTGGGCCTTGCTGAAGTCCCCCGTCGCGAACGCCTTCGCCGGGATCGTGAAGTACATCGTCCCGGAGTCGCCCCAGCCCCAACCGAGCTCCGAGTCCTCCGGGAGCTGGAGCAGATGGACGGCCGGGCCGTCGTCGTCGCGGCGGGTCACCCAGAACGCGTACGAGGTGTCGGGCCAGCCGAAGGCGCAGTGGCTGCCGGAGGTGTTGCCGTTGAGGTCGCTCATCACATCGAGGATGAGCGAGGACGCCCCCCAGTGCTCATCGCGGTCGTACTCGACATCGCGGTCCTGGACGTCCCAGGCGTCCGGCAGCATGGTGACCTCGACCGCGTGGACGGGGGTGGCCGGATAGCTCCGTGCCGGTGCGGGGGCGGCGGTCTCGACCGCCCGTGCCGGATCGGCGGGAATGACGCGGCACGCCTCAGGCTCGTCCTCCAGCCTCGAGTACTTCTCGTACGGCAGGTCCGGATCGAGATGGAAGAAGTTGAGCAGGCCCGGCCGCGTGGGCAGTTGGTCCCCGAGCCAGGGGGCAAGGGCGTCGGTGTCGAGGACGGCGTGCAGGGACAGCGGGATGCCTCC
The DNA here is from genome assembly GCF_042734105.1 of Streptomyces sp. NPDC059679. NCBI lineage: Bacteria > Bacillati > Actinomycetota > Actinomycetes > Kitasatosporales > Streptomycetaceae > Streptomyces > Streptomyces sp. NPDC059679. The sequence continues at coordinate 79,637 of NZ_JBHWES010000014.1, forward strand.
GATTTCGGGCCAGGGGGTGCCCGGTTCGAGGAGGGCGGGGCCGCCGAGCCGGCAGCGGCCGGTGGCCGGGGCGTCGTCTGTGGGGGATTCCAGCCGAAAGCCACGGCGGGCCATGGCCGCGAACTGCCGGCCGGCCTGCTCGCCGAGCCGTTCGGCGCACTCTCGGCTCATCTCGGAAAAGTCGTCGAATTGCATACCGGGATGGTCCCAACTCCCTCCGACAAGAGGCGAGGTGCGGCTGTCCGAAGGGGTCTGAGCTGCGCAGACAGATCCGGACTGTCCCAGACGGCCCATGCGTTGCCGGACACCCTCGCGCCCCAGCAGCCTCCCTTCCATGCCCCGAGCCAGGGGCCCCGCGAAGGAGGTTGTGATGGGAGAGCGCATACGGGCCGCCGAGCGCCGCACCACGTCGTCGTCGGCCGCCCACGCCAAGCCGCGCGCCGCGCGGCGAGGGCCGCTGGTCACGGTGGTACGGGCGGCGGTGCGCACCGCCGCGCTGGCCGTGTTGACCGTCCTCGCGGTCCTGGCGGGGGCGCTGTTGGCCGTGCACGGACCGGACGACCGCGCCTCCGCGCAGTCGCCCGCGCCTTCTCGGCAGACGACCTTGGCTCCGCCGACCGAGGCCAAGACCCCGACCGAGGCAAAGACCCCGGCCGAGCGGCCGAAGGAGGCGAAGGCGGACCGGGGCGCCGACGCCCGGCCCGGCACCACCCGCCCCGCCGCGCCGACGAAGGTGGTGCTGGTCTCCGGCGACACGCTGTACGGCCTCGCCGAGAAGAACCACACCACCGTCAAGAAGCTGCAGCATCTGAACGAGTTGGGCAGTTCGACCCTCATCTACGCCGGTGACACCCTGAATCTGCCCGGGACGGTCGCGGGGGACGCGGTGGAGCGACCGGCGCCGGCCGACGACGGGCCCAGGACCGACGACGCCGATGACAGCGGAAAGAAGACCGGCAAGACCAAGAAACACGTCAAGAAACACGTCAAGAAGCCCACCAAGAAGCACCCCGAACGGCAGCACGCCACGGGCCGCGCCGCCAAGGCCGTCGGCTACGCCCGCGCCCAGCTCGGCAAGCCGTACGTCTGGGGCGGCACCGGCCCCCGCGGCTATGACTGCTCCGGCCTGATCATGCGCGCCTGGCAGGCCGCCGGGGTCAAGCTCCCCCGCACCACCTGGGCCCAGCGGTACGCCGGCAAGGAGACCACCCGGGCCGAACTGCGCCCCGGCGACCTGGTCCTGTCCAACGGTGACGGCCATGTCGCCCTCTACATCGGGGGCGGCAAGGTCATCCACGCCCCGGGTACCGGCCTCACCGTCCGGCTGGCCCCACTGCCCGCGCCCGAAAGGGTCACCGGCTACCGGCATATCGCGGGCTGAGGCAACGCCCCAGGGATTTCAACCGAACCGTCCGGATTCATCCGGATCTGTGGCGGGCGGGCGCGCACCATACCACCGCTCTCAGCGACCGAGCGGCGAATCCGGGCCTACGATCAGACCCGAAAGCACTCCCGGGGTGCTCGTGCGCAGCGTAACTTAAACGCACACACAAGCACCCAGCCCGCGTACGAACCGCCCGAGGGGTCCCGTGACCGTCCATCCCAGCCTGCAGACTTCCATCGACGCCTGGACCCATTCCGTCGAAGCGATATTCGAGTTGGTGAATCCGCTCGTCGAAGGGGAGTGGAACCGGGCCACCGAGTGCCCAGGATGGTCGGTGCGCGACGTGGTCTCGCATGTCATCGGCCTCGAGACCGAGATGCTCGGCGATCCGCGCCCGATCCACTCGCTGCCGCGCGACCTGTTCCACGTCACCAGCGAGCACGCCCGCTATATGGAGGTCCAGGTCGACGTACGGCGCTGCCACACCGCGCCGGAGATGACCTCCGAGCTGGACTACACCATCATCCGCCGCAGCCGGCAGCTGCGGAACGAGAAGCGCCAGCCGGACGCCATGGTGCGCTGGCCCGGCGGGGGCGAGGTGGCCCTGGAGAAGGCCCTGCTCGGGCGGGTCTTCGACGTATGGGTGCATGAGCAGGATCTGCGGCGGGCGCTCGGGAAGCCGGGCAATCTGGACTCGCCGGGCGCGATCATCGTCCGGGACCGTCTGCTGGCCGCGCTTCCGAAGGTGGTCGCCGAGGACGCGGGCGCGGCGCCCGGCTCGGCGGTGGTCTTCGATGTGCACGGCGCGCTGGAGTTTATGCGGACGGTGCGGGTCAACGCAGAGGGCCGGGCCACCATCGACGGCAGCGTCTCGCTGGGGCCGACCGTGACGATCACGGTGGACTGGGAGACGTATCTGCGCCTGGCGTGCGGGCGGGTGCGGCCGGAGGCGGTCGCCGACAAGCTGAAGATCGAGGGCGATCAGCAGCTGGCCGACGCGATCCTGACCAACTTCGCGGTCACGGCCTGAGCCGTCGGGGCGGGACGGGCAGGGTCACGTCGGCACAGGCGGGGTCACGCCGGTACGTGCACCGCCTCGACGCGGCTCGCGACGACGCGCTCGCGCTCCCGGCGGTGCGCCCGCCCGCGCAGCCGCAGCACCTGCGTGACGCCGAGGGCCTGGAGGACGAACACCGAGGCGAAGGCGGCGCGGTAGTTGCCCCCGGTCGCGTCGAGCAGCACGCCGATGGCCAGCAGGGTGGTCATCGAGGCGGTGAAGCCGCCCATGTTGACGATGCCCGAGGCGGTGCCAAGACGCTCCGGCGGGTTCGCGGGGCGGGCGAAGTCGAAGCCGATCATCGAGGCGGGTCCGCAGGCGCCGAGCACGACGCAGAGCGTGATCAGCAGCCACATGGGCGCGTGGTCGCCGGGCCAGGCCAGTACGGCGCCCCACAGCAGCGCGGTGGCCCCGACCGTGCCGAGGGCGAGCGGCGCGCGGGCGGCGTGGTGCCGGGCGATGACCTGTCCGTAGACCAGGCCGACCGCCATGTTGGAGAGCACGACGAGGGTCAGCAGTTCGCCGGCGGACGCGCGGGACAGCCCCTCGGCCTCCACCAGGAAGGGCAGCCCCCACAGCAGCAGGAAGACCATCGCGGGGAACTGGGTGGTGAAGTGCACCCACATGCCGAGGCGGGTGCCCGGCTCGCGCCAGGCCGCGGCGATCTGCCGGCGGACGAAGGCGGCGCCGGAGTGGGTGGCCGGGACGGGCTCGTACCCCTCCGGGTGGTCCTTGAGGAAGGCCAGCACCAGGACGAGGACGAGCGCACCGCCGATCGCGCTGCCGGCGAAGGTCGGGGTCCAGCCGAGGGTGTGCAGCGCCTGCGCGATCACCAGGGTCGAGATCAGGTTGCCCGCCATCCCGAACAACGCGGCGACCTGCGCGATCATCGGCCCGCGGCGGGCCGGGAACCAGCGCGAGCCGAGCCGCAGCACGCTGATGAACGTCATGGCGTCGCCGCAGCCCAGCAGCGCGCGTGAGGCCAGCGCGAAGCCGTACGTGTGGGAGAACGCGAAGCCGAGCTGGCCGGCGGTGAACAGCACCACGCCGAGCGTGAGCACCTTCCTGGTGCCCAGCCGGTCGACCATCAGGCCGACGGGTATCTGCATGCCCGCGTACACGAGCACCTGGAGGATCGAGAACGTCGACAGCGCCGAGGCGTTGATGTGGAACCGCTCGGCGGCGTCCAGGCCGGCCACACCCAGGCTGGTGCGGTAGGTGATGGCCATGAAGTAGACGGCGACCCCGATGCCCCAGACGGCGGCGGCACGCCGCCCTCCGGGCGGATCGCCGGGCAGCCGGACGTGGCTCATCGCTCCTCACCCCGGGCGAGGTTGTTCACCCAGCTGATGTGGCGCTCGACGAGCCCGGCGGCGGCCGTGGCGTCTCCGGAGCGCAGGGCGGCCAGGATCTCGGTGTGCTCGGTGATGTTCTTGGCGATGCGGTCGGGCTCGGCGTGCATGGTGGCCACGCCCATCCGCAGCTGGCGGTCTCTCAACTGGTCGTACAGATGCGCCAGGATGCCGTTGCCCGCGGCCCGTACGATCTCGGCGTGGAAGCACCGGTCGGCGACCGCGAAGGCGTTCAGGTCCCCGGCCGCCGCGTGCTCCTTCTGCTCCTCCAGCAGCTCCTCGAGCCGGGCGATCAGCCTCTTCCCGGCCGGGACGACCTTGGCGACGGCGTGCCGCTCGACCAGCAGCCGGGTCTCGACGACGTCCGCGATCTCCTGCGCGGACACGGGCAGCACCAGGGCGCCCTTCTTCGGATAGAGCTTGAGCAGCCCTTCGACCTCGAGCCGGAGCAGGGCCTCGCGCACGGGGGTGCGCGAGACGCCGACGGCCTCGGCGAGATCACCCTCGGTCAGCAGTGTGCCGCCCTCGTAGCGGCGGTCGAGGACGGCTTGTTTGACATGCGCGTAGACGCGTTCGGCGGCGGGCGGCTGTTTGGCGGTCGGGCTGACGGGGACGGGGGCGGGAGGCATGCGCACATCATAGATACAACACGTATGCGTGGCATGGACCGTCCGGGATATGGAATGTCGCCGTCATCATGCCGACGGCCCGGCTGCGGGAGGCAGCCGGGCCGTACGGGAGGGGGTGGGGCCTCAGCCCCAGGTGATGAGGCGCTTGGGCTGCTCCAGGACGGCCGCGATGTCCGCGAGCACCTTGGAGCCCAGCTCGCCGTCGACCATGCGGTGGTCGAAGGAGAGCGCGAGCGTGGTCACCTGGCGCGGCTTGACCTTGCCCTTGTGGACCCACGGCTGGAGCTTGACCGCGCCGAAGGCGAGGATCGCGGATTCGCCGGGGTTGAGGATCGGAGTGCCGGCGTCGATGCCGAAGACGCCGACGTTGGTGATGGTGACCGTTCCGCCGGACATCGCCGCCGGACTGGTCCGGCCCTCGCGGGCGATGGAGACCAGCTCGCCGAGGGCGGACGCCAGTTCGGGCAGGGTGAGCGAGCCCGCGTCCTTGATGTTGGGGACGATCAGCCCCCGGGGCGTGGCGGCCGCGATGCCGAGATTCACGTAGTCCTTGTAGACGATCTCCTGGGCGGCCTCGTCCCAGGACGCGTTGACGTCCGGGTTGCGCCGGATGGCCACCAGGAATGCCTTGGCGACCAGCAGCAGCGGGTTCACCCGCAGCCCGGCCATGTCCGGGTCCTGCTTGAGGTCGGCGACGAGCTTCATGGTGCGCGTGACGTCGACGGTGATGAACTCGGTCACATGCGGGGCCGTGAAGGCGCTGCTGACCATCGCCTGGGCGGTGGCCTTCCGTACGCCCTTGATCGGCACCCGGCGCTCCCGGCCGACGGCGGAGACAGGGGCCGCCTCCGCCACGGCTGCTGCGGGCTCCGCCACGGGCTCGGCCACGGCGGCGGGCGCGGGGGCCGCGGCCGCGTGGACGTCCTCGCGGGTGATGGTGCCGTCGGGGCCGGTCGGGGTGACCGTCGCCAGGTCGATGCCCAGGTCCTTGGCGAGCTTGCGGACCGGGGGCTTGGCCAGCGGGCGCGCGGCCTTGGCGTGGCCGTTCAGCTCGGCCTGCGACGGCGCGACGGCCGGGGCAGGGGCGGGAGCGGGGGCCGAAGCCGCCGGGGCAGGCGCGGCAGCCGCCGGGGCGGCGGCGGGCGCGGGCTGGGCCGGGACGCCCCGGGCGGGCGCCGACTCGGTGCCGGGCCGCGGCTTGCGCGGGCGGCGCTTGGTGGACGAGGGCGCCGCACCGTAGCCGACCAGGTTGGCCTGACGAACCTCCGGCTGGGCAGCCTCGGCAGCTTCGGCATCCTCAGCGGCCTCGGCGGGCTCGGCCGGGGCGGCGGCAGGCTCCGAGGGGACGGCCGCGTCCCCCGCGCCCGGCTGGGTGTCCACCGAGATGATCGCGGTGCCCACGTCCACGGTCGTGCCCTCGCCGAAGCGCACCTCGTGCACCACACCGTCGAACGGGATCGGCAGCTCGACCGCGGCCTTCGCGGTCTCGACCTCACACACCACCTGGCCGTCGGCGACCCTGTCGCCCGGCGCCACGTACCACTTGAGGATCTCCGCCTCGGTGAGTCCCTCGCCCACATCGGGCATCTTGAACTCACGGAAGCGCTGATCGGTTGCAGTCATGGTCACGACTCTCCTCAAGCCCTTCAGTACGCCAACGCGCGGTCTACGGCGTCGAGCACCCGGTCGAGGCCAGGGAGGTATTCGTCCTCCAGCCGCGACGGCGGGTACGGGGAGTGGAAACCGCCGACCCGCAGCACCGGGGCCTCAAGGTGATAGAAGCACCTCTCGGTGATCCGCGCGGCGATCTCCGCGCCGGTGCCCAGGAAGACCGGTGCCTCATGGACGACCACCAGCCGGCCGGTCTTCTCGACGGACCGCTGAAGGGTGTCGAAGTCGATCGGCGACATCGACCGCAGGTCCACGACCTCGAGCGACTTGCCCTCCTCGGCGGCCGCGCCGGCGGCGTCGAGCGCGACCTTGACCATGGGGCCGTACGCCGCGAGCGTCAGATCGGTCCCGGCCCGGGCCACCCGCGCGGTGTGCAGCGGGTCGGGGATCGCGGCCGTGTCGACCTCGGACTTGTCGTGGTAGCGGCGCTTGGGCTCGAAGTAGATCACCGGGTCGTCGCTGTCGATGGCCTGCTGCAGCATCCAGTACGCGTCGGACGCGTTGGACGGCGAGACCACCTTCAACCCGGCCACATGCGCGAACAGCGCCTCGGGCGACTCGCTGTGGTGCTCGACCGCGCCGATGCCGCCGCCGTACGGGATCCGGATGACGACCGGCAGCTTGACCTTGCCGAGCGACCGGGCGTGCATCTTGGCGAGCTGCGTGACGATCTGGTCGTACGCGGGGAAGACGAACCCGTCGAACTGGATCTCCGCCACCGGGCGGTAGCCGCGCAGCGCCAGCCCGATCGCGGTGCCGACGATCCCGGACTCGGCGAGCGGGGTGTCGATGACCCGGTCCTCGCCGAAGTCCTTCTGGAGGCCGTCGGTGATGCGGAAGACCCCGCCGAGCTTGCCGACGTCCTCGCCCATGATCACGACCTTGGGGTCGTTCTCGAGCGCCTTTCGCAGCGAGGCGTTGATCGCTTTGGAGAGCGACATCTTCTGGGCTGCCATGTCAGTTGCCCTCCTCGGCGGAGACGAACGAAGCCTGGTACTCGGCGAACTGAGCCCGCTCCTCGTCGACGAGCGGATGCCCGTCGGCGTAGATGTGCTCGAAGAGCGCCATGTCGTCGGGGTCGGGCATGGCCCGTACGGAGTCGCGCACCCGCTTGGCGAGGGCGTCGCTCTCCTTCTCGAGATCGGCGAAGAAGGCGTCGTCCGCAAGGCCCTGGGCGGTCATATAGGTGCGCAGCCGCGAGATCGGGTCCTTGGTCTCCCACAGCTCCCGCTCCTCGGCCCTGCGGTAGCGGGTCGGGTCGTCGGAGGTGGTGTGGGCGCCCATCCGGTAGGTGAACGCCTCGATGAGCATGGGGCCCTGGCCGGTGCGGGCCCGCTCCAGCGCGGCCTTGGTGACCGCGAGGCAGGCCAGTACGTCGTTGCCGTCGACTCGTACGCCCGGGAAGCCGAAGCCCTGGGCACGCTGGTAGAGCGGGACGCGGGTCTGCCGCTCGGTGGGCTCGGAGATGGCCCACTGGTTGTTCTGGCAGAAGAACACCACCGGGGCGTTGTAGACCGCGGCGAAGGTGAACGCCTCGGCGACATCGCCCTGGCTGGAGGCCCCGTCCCCGAAGTAGGCCAGGACCGCGGAGTCCGCGCCGTCCTTGGCCACGCCCATCGCATAGCCGGTCGCGTGCAGCGTCTGCGAGCCGATGACGATGGTGTAGAGGTGGAAGTTGTTGCTGTTCGGGTCCCAGCCGCCGTGGTTCACACCGCGGAACATGCCCAGCAGATTCACCGGGTCCACGCCACGGCACCAGGCGACGCCGTGCTCGCGGTAGGTGGGGAAGACGTAGTCGTCGTCCTGAAGGGCCCGGCCGGAGCCGATCTGGGCGGCCTCCTGGCCCAGCAGTGAGGCCCACAGCCCCAGCTCGCCCTGGCGCTGCAGCGTGGTGGCCTCACCGTCGAAGCGGCGGGTCAGCACCATGTCGCGGTACATGGCGCGCAGCTCGTCGGGGGTGGGGTCCAGGGAGTACTCGGGGTGCTCGACCCGCTCACCCTCGGGGGTCAGCAGCTGGACGAGCTCGGGCTGGTCGGCCGTCCGCCGCTTCGCGCTGGTGCGCTTGGCTCCGCTGCTACGGCGCGGTTTGCGCGCTGCAGTGCTCTCCACGGTCACGTGTGCTCCTCCGTCTGTCCGGCCCCCGGGGTCCGCCGGCGGCCAGTTGCGGCTCGCTCGCTCGACGACAGCGCACGGGGTGGGTGCGCCGAAGACCGACCGGGCGTGACAGGTATCCCGGCGGCTGGCCCTGCAAAGGGCACGTTACCCAGTGGGTCGCATCTCTGCGAAACCCCCTCTGACCTGCAATTTTGCTTGGATTTCCAAGTAAATCACGCAGAAGCGGAACAACCACTGGTCACAGCCCCGCAGCCCGCCGGAACAACCGCACGTTATCTCCCCGGCCAACGGCACGGAAAGACATTGAAAGACTTGAGAAGACCCTCAGAAGACGCAGTGTGTGAGACTGGATTCGTGCGCGAAGAAGGAAAAATCAGCATTTTCCTACTCGACGACCATGAAATCCTACGCCGCGGTCTTCATGACCTCCTCTCGGGCGAGCCGGACATGGTCGTGGTCGGCGAGGCGGGCACCGTGGCCGAGGCCCTGGCCGGCATCCCCGCGGCGCACCCTGAAGTCGCCCTGCTGGATCTGCGGCTGCCGGACGGCAGCGGTGTCGAGGTCTGCCGGGAAATCCGTGCCCACCATCCGGACGTCAAGTGCGTGATGCTCACCTCCTTCGCCGACGACGCGGCCCTCATCGACGCGATCATGGCGGGCGCGTACGGCTATGTCCTCAAGGACGTCGGCAGCGACGAACTGCTCAGGGCGGTACGGGACGTGGCCGCGGGCCGCTCCCTGCTCGACCCGGCCGCCACGGCCCGCCTGCTGGAGCGGATGCGTACGGACTCCGAGACCGGCACAGACGCTGCGACGGGCGTGGGCGCCGGCGCGGGTGAACTGGGCGACGACCGGAGCGCCGATCTCACCGTGCAGGAGCGCCGGATCCTCCTGCTGATCGGGGAGGGGCTGACCAATCGCGCGATCGGCGAGCGGCTGCATCTGGCCGAGAAGACGATCAAGAACTATGTCTCCGGGCTGCTGGCCAAGCTCGGCATGGAGCGCCGCTCGCAGGCCGCCGCGTACGTGGCCCGGCTCCAGGCCCAGGCGCAGGCACACGCCCCGCCGCCCCCGCCTGCGCAGCCGCAGGCGCAACCGCGGGATCAGGAGCGGGATCAGGAGCGGGCCCGGGCCGAGGAGCGGAAGACCCAGCCGCAGAAGCACTGAACTGAAGCGCTGAACCGCACTGGCCAGAAGCACTGAGCCGAAGCACTGAGCGGACCCCCGAGTCAACTCGCGCCGTACCGCCCACGCCCGTTGATCTAACATCTGGCGCGTGCCGCGCTCACATGTAACCTCCGCCGAGAAGACCGCTCCCGACGGGGAAACCCTGAGCGCGCTGTTGCGCCGCTACGACGGCCCCGGCGAGGCGGTGTCCTGCGAGCGCGTCGCCGAAGGACTGCTCAACCGCGGCTACCGCCTGGCCACCACCCGCGGTCGGTTCTTCCTCAAGCACCACTTGGACGGGGACCGCGCCGCCATCGACCACCAGCACCGCGTGACCAAACGACTGGAAGAGCTCGGGGTGCCCGTCGCCCCGGCCGTCCCCGACGCCGACGGCCGCACCGTCGCGGTCATCGGCGGCCGCTGCTACGCCCTGCACCCCTGGGTCGACGGACGGCACCGGGTCGGCGGCGAGCTGACCGCCGCCCAGTCGTCGCGGCTCGGCGGGCTGCTCGGACGCGTCCACACCTGCCTTGAGCAGGTCGTGGTGGCCCGCGCGGCCGACCGCCAGCCCCCCGAGGCCTCGGCCGACCCCGAGTACACCTTCGCGCTCATCGACCGGCTGCTCACCCTCACCCGTGGCCGCAGCCGGCGTGACCCCTTCGACGAACTCGCCGAACACCGCCTGGTCGAACGGCGCGCGCTGCTGGAGCGGCACACACACCGCCGCCCGGAGGCCGAGGCCATCCCGGCCACCGGCTGGGTCCATGGCGACTTCCACCCGCTGAATCTCCTCTACCGCGGTACGGAACCCGCCGCGATCGTCGACTGGGACCGGCTCGGGGTGCAGCCCCGTGCCGAGGAGGCGGTCCGCGCCGCCGCGATCTTCTTCGTACGGCCCGGCGGCCCACTGGAGCTGGGCAAGGTGCGCCCGTACGCGCGGGCGTACCGCCGTGCGACGGGCGCCGGAGCCGCCGAGATGGCGGCGGCCGTACACCGGGTGTGGTGGGAACGGCTCAACGACTTCTGGATGCTGCGCTGGCGCTACCAGGACGGCGACCGGCGCGCCGATCCGCTGTTCCCCGCGGCGGCGGCCCTGGCAGTGTGGTGGACGCGGGAGTACGAGGCGGTCCGCGACGCCTTCTGCGGCTGAGTCCCTTTAAACAGCGGGACAACGCACGATGGGGCGCGCCTACGCGTAGGCGCGCCCCATCGGAGGATCAGTGAGCCCGTCAGCCGCCGAGCCCGGCGCCCCCGGCGGTCGGATCGGTGGGATCCGTGGCCGGGTCCGTCGTGGGCGGAGTCGTCGTCGGGGTGGTCGGATCGTCGGTCGGAGTCGTCGGATCGTCCGTGGGCGTGTCCGTCGGTGTGTCCGTCGGCTCGTCCGTCGGCGTGTCCGTCGTGGGCTCGGTGTAGGTGGGCGAGGACGGCTCCGCGCTGCCGGGGTAGCCGCCGCCCGTGTCCCCGGAGGTCTCCGTGGGCGAGGACGTCTCCGTCGGCTCGTCCGTCGGTTTCTCGGTCGGCTCCTTGGAGTGGGTCTGCGAGGTCGAAGTCTCCGGCTTGCCCGGCTGCTTCCCGCCGCCCTTGTCGCCACCGAAGTCCATGGCGAACGCGACCCCGGCCGCGATGGCGATCACCGCGAGCACGGCGAGCAGCCACAGCTTGCCGCGGCCGCCGCGGCCCCCGGAGCCGTTGTCGTACCCGCCGTCGTAGCCACCGGCACCATCGTCGTGGTGCCGACCTCCCAGGATCGGCTGCTGGGTGGTGTCGCCGTGCCCGGGGTGGGGCAGCGCGGTGGTGCCGGCCATGCCCATGGCGCCCGTGGAGCCGCCCAGGTGCTGGGTGACCGGGCCGGTGTTCCAGGTGCCGGTGTGGCCGCCCGCGTCGATCAGCATCTGCAGGGCGTACTGCGCCAGGCCGCGCATCTCCTCGGCGCTCTGGAACCGGTCGTCCGGGTCCTTGGCGAGTGAGCGCATCACGAGCCCGTCGAGCTCCGGCGGCACCACGCCGCCCGAGACCTCCGACGGCGGCACCGGCATGTCCTGAACATGCTGGTAGACCACCGACAGCGGGGTCTCGCCGACGAACGGCGGGCGCAGCGCCAGCAGCTCATAGAGCAGACAGCCGGTGGCGTACAGATCGGAGCGGTGGTCGACGGCCTTGCCGAGGGCCTGCTCCGGCGAGAGGTACTGCGGGGTGCCCATGACCATGCCGGTCTGGGTCATGGTGGAGGCGGCCCCGTGCAGGGCGCGGGCGATGCCGAAGTCCATCACCTTGACGGCGCCGCTGTGGGTGATGATCACGTTCGCCGGCTTGATGTCGCGGTGCACGATGCCGTGCTGATGGCTGTAGGCCAGCGCCTCCAGCACCCCCGAGACGATGATCAGCGCCTGGTCCGGCGGCGGCGCCTCGGCGTTGACCAGAAGATCGCGGATCGTACGGCCCTCGACCAGTTCCATGACGATGTACGGCACAGTGCTTTGAATGGATCCAGGCTGGCCGACGACGTCCTCGCCGGAGTCGTAGACCGCGACGACGGCGTGGTGGTTGAGCCCGGCGACCGACTGGGCCTCGCGGGTGAAGCGGGCCTTGGAGACCGGGTCCTCGGCCAGATCGGCGCGGAGCAGCTTCACCGCGACCGTACGGCCGAGCCGCACGTCCTCGGCGGCGAACACCTCGGCCATACCACCGCGGCCGAGCCGGCTGGTGAGCCGGTAGCGTCCGTCGCCGACCAGTCCGCCGTTACCCCACGCTTCCGGGGAGTCCGACATTCCGGACCCGGTGGCGTCAGGTTCGGAGGGCCCCTGGGCGCTCTGGGTCTGTGCCATCGGTCCTCGCCGTCTGATCTGGGTGGGGGTCTTCGTGATCGCCCCGCTCGCGGGCGGTACGGTTTCCTGCTAGGGCACGCTACAGGGTCCGTGCCACTCGCCGGTTCCTGATGGACCGGCCATCCAACCTGTTGTAGGTGAGGCCATGCAAATCGCGTGACGGGTTCTTGCACATCCGGTCACGGAACGGGCACGTCGCTTGACGTGTCCGCGGCCTGGGGCAGACTGGGCCAGGGTATCGACTACAAAAAGATCAACGGGTCAGAACGTGCGCGTCAAGATAGTGAGTGCGCCGAGGGGGACGTAAGAAATGAGCCAGCAGGGCGCACCAGGCCGCTACGAAGGGATGTCGCTCGCCGGCGGCCGCTATCAACTGCGGGACCTGCTCGGCGAGGGCGGTATGGCCTCCGTCCACCTGGCCTACGACAGCGTCCTCGACCGCCAGGTTGCGATCAAGACCCTGCACACCGAACTGGGCCGCGAGCAGTCCTTTCGGGAGCGCTTCCGCCGCGAGGCCCAGTCGGTCGCCAAGCTGACCCACACCAACATCGTCTCGGTCTTCGACACCGGCGAGGACACGATCGACGGCTCCGTGATGCCGTACATCGTCATGGAGTACGTCGAGGGCCAGCCGCTGCGCGCCGTCCTCGACGCCGATGCCCGGCAGTTCGGCGCGATGCCCACGGAAAAGGCGCTGAAAATCACCGCCGACGTGCTGGCCGCGCTGGAGATCAGCCACGAGATGGGGCTGGTCCACCGCGACATCAAGCCCGGTAACGTGATGATGACCAAGCGTAATGTGGTCAAAGTCATGGACTTCGGCATCGCCCGCGCCATGCAGTCGGGCGTGACCTCCATGACCCAGACCGGCATGGTCGTCGGCACCCCGCAGTACCTCTCGCCCGAGCAGGCCCTCGGCCGCGGCGTGGACGCCCGCAGCGACCTGTACTCGGTCGGCATCATGCTCTTCGAGCTGCTGACGGGCCGGCTGCCGTTCGACGCGGACTCGCCGCTCGCCATCGCGTACGCGCATGTCCAGGAGGAGCCGGTCGCTCCCTCCACGATCAACCAGTCCATCCCCCCGGCGGTGGACGCGCTGGTCGCCCGCGCCCTGAAGAAGAACCCGAACGAGCGGTTCCCCACCGCCGAGGCCATGCGCGACGAATGCGACCGCGTCTCGCGCACCGGCCAGACCGGCGCCACCCCGATCATCATCAGCGGCGGCCCGCCCGCCCGCAGCGGCTCCGGCGTGGGCTCGGCGGTCTTCCCGCCGATCAACCAGCAGCCGCCCGGCCCGGGCATGGGGAGCGTCCAGACCCCGTACCAGCCGCAGTCCTCGGGCGGCTTCGGCGGCTTCGGCCCCTCCACCCCGCCGCCGCCCGGCCAGCCGATGGCCCAGCAGGGCTACAACACCCCGGCGCCCGCTCCGACCCCGGCCCCGACCCCCGCGCCGTACGCGCAGGGCGGCGCCAACACCCCGCCGCCGTACACCGTCTCGCCCGCCTCGGCCCCGGCCTCGGGCGGCGGCCAGGGCGGTGACAACGGCAACAAGCGCGTGATCATCGGCTCGGCGGTCGTCGCGGCGATCGCGGTCATCGCCGTTGTCCTGGTGATCGCCCTCAGCGGCGGCGGCTCCGACGACGGGGGGCAGGCGCGCGACGACGGCAAGGACACCAAGACCGCCACGGCGTCCTCGACCCCGTCCGGGTTCCGCGAGGGCGACAAGAGCAAGGTCATCGACCCGGAGAAGTGCAAGGACGCCTCGGAGTCGTACGAGCAGAAGGGCGCCTACAACGTGCCCGACTTCCAGAACCTCTACATCGACTCGGTGAAGAAGTGCATCCGGGACGCGGGCTGGAAGTACCGCGTGACCACCCAGGACGAGAACCTGTGGGGCAAGGGCACCGTCCTCAACTACACATACCGCAACTACGAGCCGTACGACCCGAAGACCGACACCATCGAGCTGACGGTCTCCACGGGGCTGCCGGGCTGAGCCCGCTTCCTTCCTCAGACTCCGGCTCGAAGGGGCCCGGCATCCGCCGGGCCCCTTTCCGCATCACAGTGTGGTGAAGCCCGTACGCCAGGTGGGGTGGAGGGGCCGCCAACCGAGCCTACGGGCGCGGGTGTTGTCGGCCCCGCGCTCCCAGCCCGCCCGGCCGCCGTCCACTGCGGGCACGGGCGCCGGCGCGCCCACCGCGGCCGCGAACGCCGGCAGCCATGCGCGGGCCGGCGCCGGTTCGTCGTCCACGACGTTGACCGTGCCGCTCGGCCAGTCCAGCGCGGCCACCGCGGCGCGGGCGGCGTCCTCGACATGGACGAACGAGCTGACCGCGTCGCCCGCCACGACCGGGCCGATCAGCGCCGCCACCGGGTCCCCCGCTACTGGACCACCCGTCACCGGATCCCTCACCGCCGGATCTCCCGTCGCCGGATTCCCCGTCGCCTGCTCGCCCCGCAGCGCGGCCTCCAGCGGCCCGCCCCGTGCGTACCAGGTCCCGGGGCCGTAGAAGGTCCCGTAGCGCAGTACGACATGCGTCTCGATCTCCGCCGCCGCCTCCTCCAGCGCCCGCAGACTGCCGACCATCCCGGCCCGCGGCGGCTCCGCCGCCACATCGAGCGGGGTGGACTCGTCGGCCGGGGCGTCGCCGGGCGCGTAGGCCCAGGAGATCGACTGGGCGACGATACGCGTCACCCCGGCGCGCTTGGCGGCGTCGACGAGGTGACGCGTGCCCTCCCTGCGGATCCGCCCGTTCGCGGCGCGGTCGCCGTGCGCCAGGTCGGTCAGCTGGTGGACGACCGTCTCGGGGGCGGCGGCAGCGACCGCCCGGTGCACGCTGTCGGCGTCGAAGACGTCGACGCGTACGGCCGAGGCCCCCTGCGCGCACAGCCGCTCCGCCCCCTGCGGGGTGCGCGTACCGCCGGTCACCTCGTGTCCCGCCGCGACGAGAAGCGGGACGAGGCGGCGGCCGACGGCGCCTGTGGCTCCCGCGACGAAGATGCGCATGGTGGCGGACCTCTCTCTGTTTCTCTGTTCTGGGCTGATCAACGACCAGGCCCAGGCTAGAAAGCGATCGGACCACTGTCAGGGGACAATCCGGGGGCGGGGCCATGGGCCATTTCGCGGCGCGGGGCACGACGGCTGCGGGCCGTCTCCGGGGCTCATGAGTCCCGGAGACGGCCCGCTGTAGGTAAAGCCGTGGGTAAAAGGGGTCGGCTGACGGCTAAAGGTACGGGCCCGAACGGGCCCCGCCGTGCTGCGGCCCGCCCTCCCCGTCCTCGCCGCCGAGGCCCGGCGGCAGGGCCCGGCGCATCTGCTCCAGCTGCGCGCGCGCCGCCATCTGCTGGGCGAACAGCGTCGTCTGAATGCCGTGGAACAAGCCCTCGAGCCAGCCGACCAGCTGGGCCTGGGCGATCCGCAGCTCGGCCTCGGTCGGCACCGCATCATCGGTGAAGGGAAGGGAAAGGCGCTCCAACTCGCCGATCAGCTCGGGCGCGAGGCCGTCCTCCAGCTCCTTCACCGAGCTGGCGTGGATCTCCTTGAGACGGACCCGGCTGGCCTCGTCGAGAGGCGCCGCGCGGACTTCCTCCAGAAGCTGCTTGATCATGCTGCCGATGCGCATGACCTTGGCCGGCTGTTCGACCATGTCCGTCACGGGAACCTCGCGCGACTCGTCGTCACCGCCGCCGTCGCCAGAAGTGGCGCTCCCGAGGGCCATGCCGTCCGGGCCGACGACCAGGACGTGCGGGCTCTCCTGCGATCGTTCGTTCATCGGCTGGTTCATAACCCCCATTGTTCCGCACGAGCACCCGTGCGGAGGGGGAGGGTGGTCAGGATCAGGCACCGTTCTCCGGCGCCTTCGGCAACCGCCGTGGCTGCTGTGGTCTTTCTGACGGCAACCTCACTGACGGCGCAGCCTCAGCCCGAGGAACGCCAGCCCCAGGCCGAGCCCCATCAGGGCCAGGCCGGTGCCCAGCGGCAGCACGCGCAGCGTCCGCCCGGTGGGCACGGCGTCGGTCCGCGCGGCGTCGGCGGGGTCGTACGCGTCCTCGTACGAGCCCTGCGGCCCCTGCGTCGGTGTCCTCTCGCCCTGCTTGCGCTGCCCCTCCCGCCCCTCCCCCGCGCCCTCGCCGGCCCGCCGCGAGGGCGCGGGCCCCACCGACGCGGCGGGCGGTGCGGCATCGGGCGCATCGGTGCGCCCGGGGTGCGCCCGGCCCTCTCCGGCGCGGGTCCCGGCCAGCTCGTCGTTGTCGTCGGCACGCGCCACGAGGGGTACGGCCGGCAGCGCCACACCGGCCATCACCAGCACCGCCGGCAGCGTGCGCAGCCTACGAAGCGCAGGTCTCACGGTCGTCACCCTCCCGTGCCGAGCCGTCGCATGACGATTTCAGCGTCACACGACGGCATGGGCACGGCACCCGGGGCCACCGAAGATTTAGACCATCCAGCCGTCTCAGACCGTCAGCAGCACCTTGCCGATATGGCCGCTCTGCTCGAGCACGCGGTGCGCCTCGGCCGCTTCGCGGATCGGCATCGTACGGTCGACGATCGGGCGCACCCGGCCGCTCTCGACGAGCGGCCAGACGTGCTCGCGCACCGCCGCGACGATCGCCGCCTTCTCCTCGAGGGGACGGGCGCGCAGGCTGGTGGCCATGACGGCGCCGCGCTTGGCCAGCAGCGCGCCAAGGTTCAGCTCGGCCTTCGCGCCGCCCTGCAGACCGATGATCGCCAGCCGTCCGTTGGTGGCGAGGGCCGCCACGTTCCGGGCGAGGTACTTCGCGCCGACGATGTCGAGGATCACATCGGCTCCGGCGCCCTCGGTGGCCGTGCGCACCTCCTCGACGAAGTCCTGCTCGTGGTAGTCGATCAGGATGTCGGCGCCCAGCTCACGGCAGGCCGCCAGCTTGTCCGCGCTGCCCGCCGTGACCGCGACCCGCGCGCCGACCGCCTTCGCGAGCTGGATCGCCATGGTGCCGATGCCGCTGGAGCCGCCGTGCACCAGCAGGGTCTCGCCCGGCCGGAGGTGGGCGAGCATGAAGACGTTGGACCAGACGGTCGCGGCCACCTCAGGGAGGCCCGCCGCCGTGACCAGGTCGAGGCCGGGAGGCACGGGCAGCACCTGCCCCGCGGGCACGGCCACCTTCTCGGCGTAACCGCCGCCCGCGAGCAGCGCGCACACCTCGTCGCCCACCGCCCAGCCGCTGACACCGGGGCCCAGCGCCGCGATCCGGCCCGAGCACTCCAGACCGGGGTGGTCGGGGGCGCCCGGGGGCGGTGGGTAGTGGCCCTGGCGCTGCAGCAGATCGGCGCGGTTCACGCCGGCGGCCGCGATATCGACCAGGACTTCGCCCTCGCCGGGTACGGGATCGGGGACCTCCGCCCACACGAGGGCGTCGGGGCCGCCGGGTTCGGGGATGGTGATCGCATACATGGCGGCGAGGCTACTCCTCACGTTCCGGGCCAGGCTGTGGACCAGGGCAGGTCAAGGACCTCGACCTCGCTGCCCCGGTCCGCGCCGCCGGGCGGGATGACGGCCAGGCCGTCCGCGACGGCGACGCCGCGCAGCATGGCCGGGCCGTTGAAGCGGAGCGGACGCGCCTCGTCGTCCTGGAAGACCACCGGGACCAGGCGGGTGTCGCGCGGATGGCCGTGGACGGCGGCGGTCAGCGGGGCCGGGCAGGGGGCGGGCGTCGGGCGGCCCGTCAGCGTCCGCAGCAGCGGCTCGGCGAGGGTCAGCAGGCCGGAGACGGCGGCCAGCGGATTGCCGG
Source organism: Streptomyces sp. NPDC059679 (assembly GCF_042734105.1). Classification (NCBI taxonomy): domain Bacteria; kingdom Bacillati; phylum Actinomycetota; class Actinomycetes; order Kitasatosporales; family Streptomycetaceae; genus Streptomyces; species Streptomyces sp. NPDC059679. The sequence goes on from NZ_JBHWES010000014.1 coordinate 97,606, forward strand.
GCAGCCCCACGAGGTGCTTGTCCGGGGCCAGACGGGCCAGCAGCATCGGGTGGCCGGGGCGCACCGCCACCCCGTCGACCAGCAGCTCGGCGTCCAGTCGGCGCAGGGTGGGATGGACGTGGTCGACGGGTCCTGCGGCCGTGCCGCCGGTGGTCAGGACGACATCGGCGGTCGATCCGGCCACGGCCTCGTACAGCGACTCCGCGTCGTCGGCCAGCCGACGGGTCGCCAGCGGCTCGGCGCCGAGCGCGCGCAGCCAGGGGGCGAGCATCGGGCCGAGCGCGTCGCGGATGCGGCCGTCGTGGGGGAGGCCCTGCCGCAGCAGTTCGTCGCCGAGGACGAGGATTTCGACGCGGGGCCGGGGCACGGTCGGCAGCTCGTCGTATCCGGCGGCGGCGGCCAGACCCAGTATCACGGGGGTGATCAGGGCGCCCGCGGGGAGCAGCAGATCGCCGCTGCGGCACTCCTGGCCGCGGGGGCGGATGTCCTGGCCGGGGCTGACGGGGTGGGCGGGGGCGGCGTACAGCCAGCCGTCGCCCGCGCTGCCGTGTGCGGTGCCGTGTTCGGTGCGCAGCACGGCGGTGGCGCCGGGCGGGACGCGGGCTCCGGTGGCGATACGGATCGCGTGGCCGTCGGGGAGCGGATCGGCCTCGGCGTGGCCGGCCAGGATCGAGTGCCCTGCGGCGGGGAGCCGCCAGGGGCCGGGGCCGGCGAGGGCCCAGCCGTCCATGGCGGAGGTATCGAAGGACGGCAGGTCGGTGAGGGCGGTGAGGGGGGCGGCCAGGACGTGGCCGAGGGCGTCGGCGAGCGGGCGGGCCAGGGGGGTTCCGTTGAGGGTGGTGGTGGGCGACGGGCGGGCCTTCCGGGGGGCACGGGCCGCGATCGCGCGGGCGTCGGGCCAGGAGGTGCCGGGCCGGTGGTGGGCTGGGGCCGGGGAGGTGGGGCCGGGGCCCCGGGGTGCCCGTGCCCGGTCCGTCGCTGTCGCTGTCGCCGTCGGGTCGTGGAGCGTCCGGTCTGTGGACGGCGGTTCGTGCAGCGCCCCCCGGCTCTGGGATGCCGGGGCCTGGGGCGCCGCGTCCTGGGGTGTCGGGTCCCAAGGATCGGTCCACTCGGGGGGCTCGGGGCGCTCTGGGCGCTCTGGGCGGCCGGAGGGCTCGGGCTGCTCGGGCCATGTCTCAGGACGGCGCCGATACGTGCCCTGGTCCTTGGCCAGCGCCAGGGCCTCGTCGAACTCGCGGTCCAGCGCGTCGCCGCCGCGGGGCTCCCGGTCCGTCATCCCGTCGACTCGGCCTCTTCGGCCCACCGGGCGGCCAGCGCGGCCGCCTTGCCGGTGGCGGCGGCCAGCGCCTCGGGGCCGCCGCCCTGCTGGGCGGCCGCGTAGCCGACGAGGAAGGTGGTCAGCGGCGCGGCGGGCCTGGCGACGCCGTGCGCGGCGTCGCGGGCGAGGTCGAGAAGGGCGGCGGTGTCGACATCGAGGTCGATGCCCAGCTCCGCCTTGACTGCGGCGATCCATTCGTCCAACACGTGTCCATGCTCCCTGATCCGTGCGCGGGCAGTGGTGATGTCCTCCCAGGTGTCGCAGTCGAAGGAGGCGGTGGGGTGATGCAGACGGCCGAGCTTCAAGTCGGCGGTGAGCAGCCTCAGGGGCAGCCCGGCGAGGCCGCCGTGCTCCGCCGCGAGCAGGGCGATCTCCCGGCGCAGCGGCTCGGCCCGGTACGCCGCGACCAGCGGCTGCTCGCGGCCGTCCGAGTCGGTGAGCAGCACCCCTTCGGCCTCGCCGAGGCCGTTGACGAGCGCCCCGACGGTCTCGCCCGTGAGGAACGGCAGATCCGCGGAGAGCAGCAGGACGACGGGCTCCGTGGTCCGGCGCAGTCCGGCGTCGACGGCCGCGACCGGCCCGCCGCCCGGCGGCTCCTCGCGGATCCAGTGCACCGGCCGCGCGGTCGGTCTGCGCGGGCCGACGACGACGGTTCGCTCGGCGCCCCGGCAGGCGTCGAGCACCCGGTCGAGCAGCGGCCGGGCGCCCACCCGCAGCGCCGGCTTGTCAGCGCCGCCCAGCCGCCGGGCGGCGCCTCCGGCCAGGATCACAGCGTCATACGTCACCCCATGAGTATGTCCCGGTGACGGCCGAGTACCGCCTCCGTCGCCACGACCTACACGGACCGCAGCAGAACCGCCGGATGTTCCACGCAGTCGGCCACGTAGCGCAGGAAGCCGCCCGCGATGCCGCCGTCGCAGACCCGGTGGTCGAAGGTCAGCGACAGCTGCACCACCTGCCGTATGGCCAGCTGGTCCTGGTGCACCCACGGCTTCGCCGCTATCCGGCCGACGCCGAGCATCGCGGCCTCGGGGTGGTTGATGATCGGCGTCGAACCGTCGACGCCGAAAACGCCGTAGTTGTTGAGCGTGAAGGTGCCTCCGGTCAGTTCGGCGGGGGTGAGGGTGCCGGAGCGGGCGGCCTCGGTGAGGCGGGTCAGCTCGGCTGACAGCCCGGCCGTGTCCCGCGCGTGTGCGTCGTGCACCACGGGGACCACGAGGCCCCGGTCGGTCTGTGCGGCAAAACCGAGGTGGACATCGGAGCGGCGCGTGATCTCGCCCTCGCTGACGGTCGCGTTCAGCTCGGGGTGGCGGGCCAGGGCCGCCGTGCAGATCCGGGCGAGGAGGGCGAGCAGGGAGATCTTGGGCCCCGCCGCGTTCATGGCCGCGCGAGCGGCGAGCAGTTCCGTCGCGTCGGCGTCCACCCAGCACGTCGCGTCGGGGATCTCCCGCCGGCTGCGGGCCAGCTTCTCGGCCCCGCGTACGCCACGCACCGCGACGCGCGTCCCCTCGGCCTCGCGCGCGCCCGTCCGCGCGACGCCCGCGGCGACGGCAGCCGGAGCCGGTGCGGCTTGTGCGGCCTGTGCGGTGCGCGCGGCCTGCGCGGCCTTTTCTACGTCTGCGCGCAGGATCAGCCCGTCGGGCCCGGAGCCCCGCAGCTCGCGCAGGTCCAGTCCGTGCTCGCGAGCCAGCCGCCGGACGAGCGGCGAGATGACGGAGACGGGGCCGGGCGCCGGCCGTGCCGCGCCGTTGGCCTCCGGGCCGGACACCGGCGCGGGAGGCACGGGGTGCGCGGCGACCGGGTTGGCCTCGGCGGCCGGGCTGCTCGCGGCAGCCGGGCCAGAGGTCGTTGTCGGTGCGAGGCCCCCGGCCAAGCCCTCGGCAACGCCTCCGCCGGCTCCCCCGCCAAGGCCCTCGGCCGGGCCGGAGGCCGGGGCCGGCGGGGCCGGGCGGACACGGCGGCGCCGCGCGGAGGGGGCCGAGGTGCCGTAGCCGACCAGCACATTGCCGGACCCGCCCTCGGCAGCCGGAGCCCTGCCGTCAACCGCCGAGGACCCGCCTCCGACAGCCGAGGACCCACCCCCGACGGCCGACGACCCACCCCCGACGGTCTGCGTCCCGCCCTCCCCGGTCGGCACGGCGACCGTCAGCAGCGGCGCGCCGACCGGCAGTTCGGTGCCCTCCTCGCCGAAGCGGGCGGTCACCACCCCACCGTACGGGCAGGGCACATCCACCAGCGCCTTGGCGGTCTCGACCTCCACGACCGGCTGGTCGACCGCGACGACCTCGCCGACCTCCACCAGCCAGCGCACGATCTCCGCCCCGGTGAGCCCTTCGCCCAGATCGGGCAGGGTGAACTCGCGCACCTCCGCCATCACACCGCCCTCCCCTCGGTCCACTCCGACTCCCACTGCAGCCGGGCCACCGCGTCCAGCACCCGGTCCACGCCGGGCAGATGGTGCCGCTCCAGCATCGGCGGCGGGTAGGGGATGTCGAACCCGGCGACGCGCAGCACCGGCGCCTCCAGGTGGTGGAAGCAGCGCTCGGTGATCCGGGCGGCGATCTCCCCGCCGGGGCCGCCGAAGCCCGTGGACTCGTGGACGACGACGGCCCGCCCGGTCCGGCGGACGGAGGCGCACACCGTCTCGTCGTCGAAGGGCACCAGCGACCGCAGATCGACGACCTCCAGGTCCCAGCCCTCGGCCGAGGCCGCTTCGGCGGCCTCCAGACAGACGGGCACCGAGGGCCCGTACGAGATGAGGGTGGCGGCCCGCCCGCCGGTGGCCGGGCGCCGCACCACGGCGCGGCCGATCGGGGCGACCTCCTCGGGGTGGTCGGGTGACCATTCGGCCTTGGACCAGTAGAGCCGCTTGGGTTCGAGGAAGACGACCGGGTCGTCGGAGGCGATGGCGGCGCGCAGCAGCCCGTATGCGTCGGCGACGGTGGCCGGGGCGACCACATGGAGGCCGGGCGTCGCCATGTAGTACGCCTCGGAGGAGTCGCTGTGGTGCTCCACCCCGCCGATGCCGCCGCCGTAGGGCACCCGCACGGTGATGGGCATCGGCAGGGCGCCGCGGGTGCGGTTGCGCATCCGGGAGACATGGCTGACAAGCTGCTCGAAGGACGGGTACGCGAAGGCGTCGAACTGCATCTCGACGACGGGCCGCAGCCCGTACATGGCCATGCCGACGGCGGTGCCGAGGATGCCCGCCTCCGCGAGCGGGGTGTCCGTACAGCGGTCGTCGCCGAACTCCTTGGCGAGCCCGTCGGTGATCCGGAAGACGCCGCCCAGTGTGCCGACGTCCTCGCCGAGGACGTGCACGGCCGGGTCGGCGGCCATCGCGTCGCGCAGCGCGCGGCCCAGGGCCTGGGCCATGGTGGCGGGCTTGACCGCGGTCGTCGTCATCACTCGCCCTCCTCCGCGGCGAGCTCCGCGCGCAGCGCGTCCGCCTGCTCGCGCAGCTGGCCGGTCTTCGCGGCGTAGACATCCTCGAAGAGGTCCATCGGGTCCAGGGCCGGGTCCTGGTGCATCCGCGTCCGCAGATCGGCGGCCATCCGCTCGGCGGCGTCGCGCGCGGCCTGTACGGCCTGGTCGTCGAGCAGGCCGCGGTCGCGCATCGCTTCCTCCAGCAGCGTGATGGGGTCGTGGGCGCGCCATGCCTCCACCTCGGCGTCGGAGCGGTAGCGGGTGGCGTCGTCGGCGTTGGTGTGGGCCTCGAGGCGGTAGGTGACGGCTTCCACCAGGGTGGGGCCACCGCCCGCGCGCGCCCGGCGGACGGCCTCGCCCAGGACCTGGTGCACGGCCACCGCGTCGTTTCCGTCGACGAGCCGGCCGGGCATGCCGTAACCGACGGCCTTATGGGCGAGGGAAGGGGCGGCGGTCTGCTTGGCGAGCGGGACGGAGATCGCGAAGCCGTTGTTCTGGATGAGGAAGACGACGGGGGCCCGCCACACCGCCGCGAAGTTCAGCGCCTCATGGAAGTCGCCCTCGCTGGTCCCGCCGTCGCCGACCAGGGCCAGCGCCACCACGTCGTCGCCCTTGAGGCGGGCGGCGTGCGCCAGGCCGACCGCGTGCGGCAGCTGGGTGGCCAGCGGGGTGCACAGCGGGGCCACCCGGTGGTCGCGCGGGTCGTAGCCGGAGTGCCAGTCGCCGCGCAGCAGGGTGAGGGCATGCACCGGGTCGAGCCCGCGCACGACGGCGGCGAGGGTGTCGCGGTAGCTGGGGAAGAGCCAGTCCTGGTCGCGCAGCACAAGCCCGGCGGCGACCTGGCAGGCCTCCTGCCCGGTGGAGGAGGGGTAGACGGCGAGCCGGCCCTGCCGGGTCAGGGCGGTGGCCTGCGTGTTGTACCGGCGGCCGCGCACCAGCTCTCCGTAGAGCCGGGTCAGCAGGGCCGGGTCGATATCGGCCGCGGCATCGGTGCCCAGCAGGCGGTACGGCTCGGCATCGGGCAGCAGCGGCGCGGCGTCGACCCGCGGCTGCCAGGCGGGCGGGGGAGTAGGCCGATAGGCACCGGGCTGCTCAAGGACCGTCATGGCGCGACCTCCTGCGGGCAGAGAGCTGATGGGGCGGGCAGGCCCCTCCCTACCGATTGTTCGGTCGATGACGCATTTTGGCTACAGGCGGCCTCAGCCTGTGGACAAACGGTTCAGCAGGACATGAGATGTGGCCAGGACGTCCATGAAGGGGAGGCGGGGCGGTATGCCGGGCGAACAGATGGCCAATCCGGACGACAAGCCTCCCGCCCGTCCGCTGGACTCGATCGACCGCGACATCGTGCGCATGCTCCGGGCGGACGGCCGCGCCTCGATACGCTCCGTGGCCGAACGGGTACACGTCTCGCGCGCCAATGCCTACGCCCGCATCAACCGCCTCATCGACGACGGGGTGATCCGCGGCTTCAGCGCCCGGGTGGACCAGGAGCGGGCCGGGCAGGGCGCGTCGGCGTACATCACGTTGAAGATCGTGCAGAACTCGTGGCGCACGGTCCGCGAACAGCTCAGGCAGCTTCCGGGCGCCGCGCATATCGCCCTGGTCAGCGGGGACTTCGATGTGCTGCTGCTGGTCCACACCGAGGACAACCGCTCACTGCGCGAGCTGGTCCTCACCCGTATCCAGGCCATACCCGAGGTGCTGAGCACGCGGACGCTGCTGGTCTTCGAGGAGACCGACCTCGACTCCGAGCTCTTTTAAGGCTCGGTTCGCCTCCGGGGCGCTACAGCCCCTGTCGACGGTCGACCGTGCTCGCCCGCTCGTTCCTCGCGGCCTCTGCGCGCTCTCCCTTTCGACAGCGGCCGCGCCCCTTCGGCTCACTCGCCAGGGCGAGGGCCTCAGACACGCAGGCCCGCGAAGGCCGTGCGGACCACCGCGTCGGCCACCTCATCCACGGTCGCGGCACCGCCCCGACCCGGCCGGTACCACTCCACAATCGAATTGATCATGCCGAAGAGCAGCCGGGTCGCCAGCCGGGCGTCCACGTCCGGCCGCAGGTCCCCGTCCGCCACGGCCTGTTTGACCAGTTCGGCGACCTCGTGGTCGAAATCCCGCCGCCGGGCCATGGCCCACCGCTCGGTGTCCGTGTTCCCGCGCACGCGCAGCAGCAGGGTGACGTACGGCAGCTCCGCCATCAGCACCTCGGTGGTGCGCCGGGTCACATGCTCCAGCCGCTCGACCGCCCGCCCGTCGCGCGCCTCCGGCTCCTGGAGGATGCCGAACAGCCCGTCGAGGGCGCGGCTTATGGCCAGCCGCAGCAACTCTTCCTTGCCTTTGACGTGGTGGTAGATCGATGACTTGGAGATCCCGGCGGCGCGCGAAAGATGCTCCATGGAGGTTCCGTCGTAGCCGCGCTCGTTGAACACCTCCACGGCGACCGCGAGCAGCGATTCGGGGGTGTAGGTGTCGCGCTTCGGCATGGTCATGATGAGAACTGTTCTTCTTCGGCGGCCGCGCGCCGCATCAGCGATTGGGACGGGGCGTAACGGCCGGTGGGATAGGCCTGGTGAAGATTCAACAGGATGTCGCACACCCAGCGCGCACCGAGCTCACTCCCCCAACGCAGCGGCCCGAGTGGGTAGTTCACGCCCAGCCGCATCGCGGTGTCGATGTCCTCCGGGCTCGCCACCCGGCGCGCGGCGGCGTCCATGGCGAAGTCGGCGAGCATCGCGACCGTACGGGCCACGATCATGCCGGGGACGTCCTGGATGACGCTGACCGTCTTCCCGAGCGCCTGGAAGAGCCCGGTCGCGGCCCGCACGGCCTCAGGAGAGACGGTTTCGCCGGGGGCGAGGGCCATCCGGGTGGCGGTGCGGTAGTCCAGCGCCAGGTCGAACCGGATGCACGGGACGGGGGAACCGACGGTGGCCGACGAGCCGTCGGTGAGAGCCAGGCGGGTGCCGTCGGGCAGGGCGATGAAGCCTCCGGGCGGGGCGTCGGCGGCCGGGTCCTCCCAGGTGACCGTGATACCCGCCTCCTCGATCAGCCGCGGCAGCTCCCCCGCCGGCCCGGATCCCGACCCCGGCCGTCCCATGTGGACCACAACCATCGAAGGGGCCCGGCACGGCTCGGCGGTGTGCGGCTTCGGGGGCGGCGCGCCCTCGGCGTAGTCGTACCAGCCCCGGCCCGCTTTACGTCCGTACAGGCCCGCGTCGACGAGCCGCCGCTGGGCGAGGGAGGGGGTGAACTTCGGATCGTGGAACATCGCGTCCCACACCGACCGGGTGACGGCCTCGTTCACGTCCTGTCCGATCAGGTCGGTCAGCTCGAACGGGCCCATCGCGAACCCGCCGCATTCGCGCAGCACGGCATCGACGGTGGCCGGGGCGGCGGCGCCCTCCTCGTGGACGCGAAGGGCCTCTGCGTAGAAGGGGCGGGCGATCCGATTGACGATGAAGCCGGGAGTGTCGGCGCAGCGCACCGGGGTCTTGCCCCAGGCCGCGACGGTCTCGTACGCCCGGTCGGCGGCGGCCTGGTCCGTGGCGAAGCCGCGGACCACCTCGACCAGCGGCAGCAGCGGTGCGGGATTGAAGAAGTGCAGGCCCAGGAGGCGGCCGGGGCGGCGCAGGGCGCCCGCGACGGCGGTGACGGACAGGGAGGAGGTGTTGGTGGCGAGCAGACAGCCGTCGGAGACGACCGATTCGAGGGCGGTGAACAGCTGCTGCTTGGCGCCCAGGTCCTCCAGGATCGCCTCGATCGCCAGCTCGGCGTCCGCGAGCCCGGCGAGCCCGGCGACCGGGGTGAGCCGGCCCAGGGCGGCGTCCCGGGCGGCGGGCGCGAGCCGCCCCTTGTCGACCAGCCGCTCCAGGCGGGCGGCGATGGCGTCGGCGGCCTGCGCGGCGCGGCCGGGAGCGGCGTCATAGAGCCGTACGGGGTGCCCGGCGACCAGCGCGACCTGCGCGATTCCCTGGCCCATGGTGCCGGTGCCGACCACGGCGACGGTGCCGGCGGGTCCGATCCTCCGGTCGATCGCAGTCATGCCGCTGATCCTCTCGGACGAAGTTATCCACAGGTGCGCCAGGCCCTCTTGTCCCGACCGATCGTTCGGTTACTCTAACTCTGACGGCCAGGCCGTCGTCTCACGCTCAGCTCAATCCCAGCTCGACGAGGAGTTGGTCAGTCGTGACCGCCGGACTCACCACAGCGCAGTTGACCGAGCAGCACCGCCCCACCCTCGACCAGGCTCTGGAGGCCATCCGTACCCGTGCGTACTGGTCGCCGCACCCCGAGCACCCAAAGGCTTACGGAGGGGCCGACGCGAGCGGGCGGGAGAGCCTGAGCCCCGCCGAGGGCCAGGCGGCCTTCGACGAGCTCCGCGGCCGCCGCTTCGAGCTGGACCAGCCCGGCACGGACGGCTGGACCGCCACCGAAACCTCGCCGTACGGCATCGAGCTGGGGGTGGAGTATCCGCACCCGGACATCGAGGTGCTGCTCCCGGCGATGCGGGCCGGGATGCCGGCCTGGCGGGACGCGGGTCCCGAGGCGCGCGCCATGGTCTGCCTGGAGATCCTGGCCCGGATCAGCGCCCGCTCCCATGAGTTCGCCCATACCGTCATGCACACCAGCGGGCAGGCGTATCTGATGGCGTTCCAGGCCGGCGGGCCGCACGCCCAGGACCGCGGCCTGGAGGCGGTGGCCTATGCCTTCGCGGAGCAGACGCGCACCCCCGCCGCGGCCGAGTGGACCAAGCCGCAGGGCAAGCGCGATCCGCTGCGGCTGCGCAAGACCTTCACGGCAGTCCCCCGCGGCATCGCCCTGGTCATCGGGTGCAACACGTTCCCGACGTGGAACGGCTACCCCGGCCTGTTCGCCTCCCTGGCCACGGGAAACGCGGTCTTGGCCAAGCCGCACCCCCGGGCCGTGCTGCCGCTGGCCCTGACCGTCCGGGTGGCGCGCGAGGTGCTGCGGGAAGCCGGCTTCGACCCCAATCTGGTGGCCCTGGCCGCCGAGCAGCAGGACGAGGGCCTGGCCAAGGTGCTCGCCGTGCGCCCCGAGATCCGCGTCATCGACTACACGGGCTCCACCGCCTTCGGCGACTGGCTGGAGACGCACGCCCGCCAGGCCCAGGTCTTCACCGAGAAGGCCGGGGTCAACACGGTCGTGATCGACTCCACCGATGACTATCAGGGCATGCTCGGCAACCTGGCCTTCTCCCTGTCCCTGTACTGCGGCCAGATGTGCACCACCCCGCAGAACCTGCTGATCCCCCGGGACGGCATCGCCACGGACGCCGGCCCCAAGTCGTACGACGAGGTGGTCGCCGATCTGGCGGCGGCCGTCGAGCGGCTGCTGGGCGACGACGCGCGGGCGAGTGCCCTGCTCGGCGCGATCGTGAACCCCGGGGTCAAGGAGCGGCTCGAGGCCGCCCCCGGCCTCGGCGCGACCGCCCTCGCCTCCCGCCCGGTGACCCACCCCGACTTCCCCGACGCCACGGTCCGCACCCCCGTGATCGTCAAGGCCGACGGCGCCCGGAAGTTCTGGGAGGCGGCCGACGCGGAAGCGCCCTACCTCTCCGAATGCTTCGGCCCGGTGTCCTTCGCCGTCGCCATGGACTCCACGGCGGACGCGGTCGACCTGCTGCGCCGCACCATCCGCGACAAGGGTGCGATGACCGTCGGGGCGTACACCACCTCCCCGGACGCCGAGCGGCTGATCGAGGAGGCGTGTCTGGAGGAGTGCGCCCAGCTGTCGCTGAATCTGACCGGCGGGATCTACGTCAACCAGACGGCGGCCTTCTCGGACTTCCACGGCGCGGGCGGCAACCCTTCGGCCAACGCCACCTTGTGCGACGGGGCGTTCGTGGCCTCCCGCTTCCGCATGATCGAGGTCCGCCGCCCGCTGTAGCACCGCGGCGCCTCCGGTGCTCTCCGCGTCGCCGGCTCAGCCGCTCACCCGGGCTGGGCCGGCGGGGTCTGGGCCGGCCCTCCCCAGTGGAACAGCGCCATGGCCACGCTGGTGGCCAGGTTGTAGCTGGACACCTGAGGCCGCATGGGGAGGGCCACCAGCCTGCTGGCCCGCTTGCGCACCTCCGGCGAGATCCCGTGCCGCTCGGATCCGAACGCGAGCAGCGCGTCATCGGGGATGACCACGGACCGGATGTCCTCCCCCTCCGGATCCAGGGCGTACAACGGCCCCGGCGGAAGGTCATCGCTCGCCAGCCGCTCCACGGCGGTGGCGAAGTGCAGCCCCGCACCCGACCGGACCGCGTTCGGGTGCCAGGGGTCGATATCGCCGGTGGTGACCACCCCCGCGACCCCGAACCCGGCGGCGAGCCGCACCACGGCCCCCACGTTCCCCAGGTTGCGCGGGTTGTCCAGCACCACGACCGGCGCCGATCTGGACGGCCCCGCCAGCTCGTCCAGATTCCCCCGCCGATCGGGCCTGACCGCCAGCGCGGCCACCTGCGTCGGATGGACCCTCGGCACAAGGTCGCGCAGCGTCCTGGCCGCCACCTCGACCAGGCGCTCCTCGATCACCGCGGTCAGGTCCCCGGCCAGGTCGTCCGCGAGAGCGAGCGCGGCGGCCTTGTCGCTCGTGACCGCGATCCGCACCTCCGCGCCGAACCGGAGCGCGTGCTTCAGCGCATGGAAGCCATCCAGCAGCACGGTCCCCTCAGCGGCCTCATGCCACCGCCGCACGACCGTCACGGCCTCGTCGTCACCCATGCCCACAGCCTACGGTCGGCCCTCGACACCCTTCTCCGTCCGCTGGCGCGGCAGCCGGACCGTTTGCGCCCGGACGCGGTCGCGGACCTTGTCCGCCCGCCTCCCGACCCAGCGCAGAAAGTTCGTCGGGAGGAAGATCGCATCCGCCGCGATCATGGCCAGGGAGAAGAAGGGCAGTCCCAGCAGCACCGCGATCCCGATGTGCTCCAGCACCAGCAGGACGAGCATCACGTTCTTGACCCGCCGGTTCAGCAGCGTGAAGGGGAAGGCGACCTGCACGATGACGGTGCCGTAGGTGAGCACCATGACCACAAGGCCGCTGCCGGCCAGCACATCGGCCAGCGCGGGCCAGGGCGAGAAGTAGTCCAGGTGCAGCGGGTAGTAGAGCGCGGTGCCGTCCTGCCAGCGCGAGCCCTGGACCTTGTACCACCCGGCGGAGGCGTACAGCAGACAGACCTCGCCCATGATCACCAGCACGGCACCGTTGTGCACAAGGTTGGCGAGGATGTCCAGAAGGGTGCGCGGCTCGCCGGGTGCGTAGCGCCGGACGAGCCACCAGGCGCCGTGGACCGCCCAGACGCCCCACAGCGCCATGGCCCAGCCGACGCCGGGGAGCGGGCCGTAGGCCGACCAGTCGAGACGGGCTTCGGTGAACAGCTGCGCCCACAGCAGGGCCGACCCGGTCAGCGCCCACAGCACGATCCCGGTGGTGTCGCGCGGCTCCGGCGCCCCGGGCCCGCGCCGCGCCGCGCGGCGGGCGTCCAGGGACCACACCCGCCCGCACCGGGTCAGCGTCAGATACATCGCCACCAGGTGGATGATGTTGTCGCCGCCGTCCCCCACGAAGACGCTGCGGTTCTGCAGGGAGATCACCCCGAGCATGAACAGCACGGACATGGTGCGGGTCCGCCAGCCGAGCAGGAGCAGCGCGCTGGAGACGACGGCGAGGGCGTAAACGGTGTCGAACCACAGGCCGCTGTCGGACCACATGAGCGCGCTGAAGGCGCCGTTGCCCTCCATGAGCTGATGGGCCATCTCCCAGCTCCATGGGCCCTCGGGCCCGTACAACTCCTGGCGGTGGGGCCATTCGCGCAGCAGGAACAGCAGCCAGGTGAAGGAGAAGCCGATCCGCACCACGGCGGTCTGGTACGGGCCGAGCGCCGATCCGGTGACGCGGCCGTGGGCGCGGATGACGGCTGCTTCGACGCGGGCGGCGGCCTTGGCGCGGGGCGCCGCCGGGGGCAGGGAGGGGCGGGGAGGGTGCGGGGGCAGCGGCGGCTGCGGCGGGAGGGCTGGGGTCGTCACCGGCGCTTCGCCTCCGGCAGGTCGGCGTCGGTAATCGGCCACCAGGGCAGCTCCCGGCGGGTGGGGCGGGTGTCGATCTTCTCCTCGCTCCACGACGGGGCGGCCAACTGCCGGGTGAGCGAACGCAGCTGGATCCGCTGCACCGTGCCGCCGTCCTGCTTCAGGCCCAGGCGGAGTATCGCGAGCCGCCGCAGATACTGCGCCGAGAGCTGTCCGCGCAGCCCGTTCGGCCGCTCCTGGGCGTCGTGCGAGAGAAGGTAGAAGTCCCAGGCGCGGCGCAGCTGGTTCTGCTGGGTGTGGCTGGGCAGCGGATTGTGCCTGATGGCCGCGCCGTCCTGGGCCGACAGGTCTCGCCACCCGGTGGTCGCGGTACCGCCCTCGGGGGTGCGGATCTCGGCGCGCACCTGGACGGCGATGTTCTGCTGGAGGGGGTTCGGGGCGAAGAGCTTCCAGTTCCGTTCGAATTCTGGATATATGTAGTCGTCTATCGCCTCGCTGTACTGCTTACTGGCCGTGTTGGCCGGGGAGACGTTCAGGAAGGCCATCCCGAGGTGGACGGCCACGGCGGCCACGATCACCGCGAGGCCCACGGCCACGACGAGCTGCGAGGGCAGCGACAGCAGGCTCCCCGCTCTCGTCTCCCCCTCTTCATGCTCCCCTTCCTCCCCCTGCTCCGCTCTCTCTCCTTTCTCCCCCTTCTCCCCTTCCTCCAAGATTTGCCCCGTATCCGCCATTCCCGCCCCGATCCCGTGGTCCCCGGCCGCGCGCAGCACGCTGCGCTCTCCGCGCCTTCCGCGCTTTCCGCGGCCCTTACGCCCCGGAACGGTACCGATGAGCGCGCGCAGGGCACAGCGCCCCGGAGTTATCCACAGGCTTGACACCCCACGTTCCCCCGGCACACCATTGAACCGAACGATCGGTCGGTCGGGCGCGGGCGACAGCCCGGCGGGGACGGCGAAGGGGCTTCGCATGACGACGATGGCGGCTGACGCGGAGGCGTATCAGACGGTGTTCGACGCCGCCCTGGCCACGGACGAGCGCATCGAGCCCCGCGACTGGATGCCCGACGAATACCGCGCCTCGCTGGTGAGACAGATGGCCCAGCACGCACACTCCGAGATCATCGGCATGCAGCCGGAGGCCAACTGGATCAGCCGGGCGCCCTCGCTGCGCCGCAAGGCCATCCTCATGGCCAAGGTCCAGGACGAGGCGGGACACGGCCTGTATCTCTACAGCGCCGCCGAGACTCTGGGCACCAGCCGCGACGAGCTGCTCGACAAGCTCCACTCCGGCCGCCAGAAGTACTCCTCGATCTTCAACTACCCCACTCTCACCTGGGCCGACATGGGCGCCATCGGCTGGCTGGTGGACGGCGCGGCGATCACCAACCAGGTGCCGCTGTGCCGCTGCTCCTATGGGCCGTACGCACGGGCGATGGTCCGGATCTGCAAGGAGGAGTCCTTCCACCAGCGCCAGGGATTCGAGCTGCTGCTGACCCTGAGCCGGGGCACCGAGGCGCAGCGCGCGATGGCGCAGGACGCGGTGGACCGCTGGTGGTGGCCCTCGCTGATGATGTTCGGCCCGCCCGACGAGGCATCGGCCCACTCCGCCCAGTCCATGGCCTGGAAGATCAAGCGCCATTCGAACGACGAGCTCCGCCAGCGCTTCGTCGACATCTGCGTCCCGCAGGCCGAAGCGCTCGGCCTGACCCTCCCCGACCCCGACCTGAGGTGGAACGAGGACCGGGGCCACTACGACTTCGGGCCGATCGACTGGGAGGAGTTCCGCGAAGTGCTCCGGGGAAACGGGCCGTGCAACACCCAGCGCATCTCCCAGCGGCGCCGGGCCCATGAGGAAGGCGCCTGGGTGCGCGAGGCGGCCGCGGCGTACGCGGCCAAGCACGGAGAGGCCGGAGCATGAGCGGCGGCACCAGCGGTGAGTGGCCCCTGTGGGAAGTGTTCGTGCGCGGCAGGCGCGGCCTGTCCCACACCCACGCCGGCAGCCTGCACGCGCCGGACGCCGAGATGGCCCTGCGCAGCGCCCGCGATCTGTATACGCGCCGCTCCGAGGGCGTCTCCATCTGGGTCGTGCCGTCCGACCGGATCACCGCCTCCTCGCCGGACGAGAAGGATCCGTTCTTCGAGCCGGCCGCCGACAAGCCCTACCGCCATCCGACGTTCTACGAGATCCCCGAGGGGGTGCGGCACCTGTGACCGCCGCCGCACTCGCCCTCGGCGACGACGCCCTGGTGCTCTCCCACCGGCTGGGGGAGTGGGCGGGGCACGCCCCGGTGCTGGAGGAGGAGGTCGCCCTCGCCAATATCGCCCTGGACCTGCTCGGGCAGGCGCGGGTGCTGCTCTCCCTGGCGGGCGACGAGGACGAGCTGGCCTATCTGCGGGAGGAGCGCGCCTTCCGCAATGTCCAGCTCGTCGAGCAGCCCAACGGCGACTTCGCCCACACCATCGCCCGCCAGCTGTACTTCTCCACCTATCAGCAGCTGCTGTACGACCGGTTGGCGCGCGGTGACGGCCCCTTCGCCCCGCTGGCCGCCAAGGCGGTCAAGGAGGTCGCCTACCACCGCGACCACGCCGAGCACTGGACCCTGCGGCTGGGCGACGGCACCGCCGAGAGCCATGAGCGGATACGGCGCGGCCTGGAGGCGCTGTGGCGGTTCACCGGCGAGCTGTTCGAGCCGGTCGAGGGGTGCGAGGTGGACTGGACCGCCCTGCACGACGAGTGGCTGGCGCGGATCACGGCCGTGCTGGACCGGGCCACCCTGGCCGTGCCCGAGGGCCCGCGGCGCGGCGCCTGGGCGGCCGGCGCCGGGCGGCAGGGCGTCCACACCGAGCCGTTCGGCCGGATGCTGGCCGAGATGCAGCATCTGCACCGCAGCCACCCGGGGGCGTCATGGTGACGCCCGCGCCCGCGACCCCGCTCGAGACCCGGCTGCGCGAGCTGGCGGGCGCCGTGCCGGACCCGGAACTGCCCATGGTGAGCCTGGCCGAGCTCGGTGTGCTGCGCGCGCTGCGCGTCATGGCGCCGGGCCGGGTCGAGGTCGAGCTGACCCCCACCTACACCGGCTGTCCCGCGCTGGAGTCGATGGCCGCGGACGTCGAGCAGGTGCTGCACGACCACGGCATACCCGAGGTGACGGTCCGCACCGTCCTCTCCCCGCCCTGGTCGACGGACGAGATCAGCGCGGAAGGCCGTCGCAAGCTGGCCGAGTCCGGCATCGCACCGCCCGGCCCCCGCGCCGCGGGCGGGCCGGTCGCCGTCGACCTGACGGTGCGCTGCCCGCACTGCGGATCGACCGACACCAAGCTGCTCAGCCGCTTCTCCTCCACCTCCTGCAAGGCGCTGCGCCGCTGCGAGACCTGCCGCGAACCCTTCGACCACTTCAAGGAGTTGTGATGGCCGCCGAAGGCGTGGCGGCGCCCGTGCCCCGCCATGGCGCCTTCCATCCACTGCGGGTGATCGCGGTCGACCGGCTCACCGACGACTCGGTGGCCGTCACCCTCCAGGTCCCGCCCGCGCTGCGCGAGACCTTCCGCTTCTCTCCGGGACAGCACATCGCGGTGCGGCGGTTCGCCGACGGCGCCCAGATACGGCGGACCTACTCGATCTGCACACCGGCGCCGGCGCCCGAGGGACCCTCGGCCCTGCGGGTCGGGGTGCGGCTGGTCGAGGGCGGCGAGTTCTCGACGTATGCCCTCAAGGAGCTGGCGGTCGGCGAGGTCATGGAGGTGATGGCCCCGGCCGGCCGGTTCGTACTGGACCCCAGGCCCGGCCACTTCGCCGCCGTGGTCGGCGGCAGCGGCATCACCCCCGTTCTGTCCATCGCCTCGACGCTGCTCGCCCGCGAGCCGCAGGCCCGCTTCTCCTTGATCCGCGGTGACCGCACCACCGCCTCCACGATGTTCCTGGAGGAGGTCGCCGATCTGAAGGACCGCTGGCCCGGCCGGCTCCAGCTGGTGAGCGTCCTCTCCCGGGAGGAGCGGCAGGCCGGGCCGGTCTCCGGACGGCTCGACGAGGAGCGGCTGACCGGGCTGCTGCCGGCGCTGCTGCCGGTGGAGTCGGTGGACGGCTGGTTCCTGTGCGGGCCGTACGGGATGGTGCGCGGCGCCGAGCGGGCGCTGCGCGCCCTCGGGGTCGCCCGCCGCCGCATCCACCAGGAGATCTTCCATGTGGACGCCGGGGACAGCGAGGCCGTCCCGGCGGGGCCGAGCCCGACCGCGGCCCCGTCCCGCTCCATGGTGACGGCGACCCTGGACGGCCGGTCGGGCACCTGGCCGGTACGGGAGGGCGAATCGCTGCTGGAGGCCGTGGAGCGCAACCGCCCGGACGCGCCATACGCCTGCAAGGGCGGGGTCTGCGGGACCTGCCGGGCGTTCCTGGTCTCGGGCGAGGTACGGATGGACCGGAACTTCGCGCTGGAGCCGGACGAGGTGGCGGCCGGTTATGTGCTGTCCTGTCAGTCGCACCCGGTCGACGAGCGCGTGGAGCTGGACTTCGACCGCTGAACCGCCGCAGCGCGGCCCGACGGGGTGGACGGCGTTCCCGAAAGGGCGGGCTTGCGCGGGCGTTCCCTTCTTGTAGAACCTGTTCTATCTTGACGGGCCGTCAGACCAAGCCATGGCGCGGGAGGACGGACAGTGGACTTCACCTTCACCGAGGAGCAGCAGGCGGCCGCCGAGGCGGCGAAGGCGGTCTTCTCCTCCGCCCCGCCGGACGGGGTGCCCAGCCCCGCGCTCACGCCCGGCGCCGTCGCCGACGACCTCGACCGCCGGCTGTGGGGCAAGGCCGCCGACGCCGATCTGCTCGGACTCCTGCTGGACCCGCGGTACGGCGGAGCCGGACTGGACCCCATCGCCCTGTGCCTGGTGCTCCGCGAGGCCGGCCGGGTCCTGGCCCGTGTGCCGCTGCTGGAGTCCACCGCGGCCGCGCTCGCCGTCCAGCGGTACGGCGGGGAGGAGCTGTGCGCCGCCGTGCTGCCCGGCGTCGGCCGGGGCGAGCTCGTGCTGACCGTCGCCCCCCACGGCCGCACCGGCCACGACGCGGCCGAACTCGCCGTACAGGCCCGCCAAGACAGTGGCGCGGACGGCGACGGCGGCCCCTGGGTCCTCGACGGCGCTCAGACCGCCGTGCCCTGGGCCCACAGCGCCGACCGCATCCTCATCCCCGCCCACACCGAAGCGGGCCAGACGCTTCTCGCGCTGGTCCCCCGCGACCTCACCGGTGTCACCCTCAGCCCACAGATCTCCACCAGCGGTGAACGGCTCGCCGAGATCCGCCTGGACTCCGTACGGCTGGACGGCTCAGAGGTACTGACGGCGGACGGCGCCTGGGAGTGGCTGCGCCATCTCCTCACCACCGGCATCTGCGCGCTCGCGCTGGGTCTCGGCGAAGCGGTGCTCACCCTGACCAGCTCCTACACCAGCAAGCGCGAGCAGTTCGGCTTCCCGCTCGCCACCTTCCAAGCGGTCGCCGTCCAGGCCGCCGACCGCTATATCGATCTGCGCGCGATGGAGGCCACGCTCTGGCAGGCCGCCTGGCGGCTGGCCACGGACCGCGAGGGTGCACCGGCCGCGCCCGGGGCGCTGCCCGTCGCGGGGGATGTCGCCGTGGCCAAGATCTGGGCCGCCGAGGGGGTGCGCCGCGTCGTCCAGACCGCACAGCATCTGCACGGCGGCTTCGGCGCGGCGACCGACTATCCGCTGCACCGCTACCACGCCTGGGCCAAACAGCTGGAGCTGTCCCTCGGCCCCGCCGCCGCCCACGAGGAGGCGCTGGGCGACCTACTCGCCGCCCACCCGCTCGGCTAGCGCACACGGCCAGTACACAGCGGGCCCTGTCCGGGCATCCGACTAGAGCACAAAGGCCCCGTCGGCCGCGGCGGTCTGCCCGCTCACCAGCGGGCGGCCCGCCGCCTGCCAGGCGAGCATGCCGCCGTCCACGTTCACCGCGTCCAGACCCTGGGCGACCAGATACTGCGTCACCTGCGCCGACCGCCCGCCGACCCGGCACACCACATGCACCCGTCCGCCATCGCCCAGCGCCTCGGTCAGCTCACCGAACCGGGCCACGATCTGCCCCATGGGGATATGCAGGGCGTCCTCGGCGTGCCCTGCGGCCCACTCGTCGTCCTCCCGCACATCCAGCAGGAACCCATCGGCCGGCACCGCCGCGACCTCCATCTCGGGAAGCGGGGCAAATCCCATCACATACACCTCTCACACGACCTGGCAGCTGAGGGAAACCTACTACCGCACGAGCTCCGCCAGCTGATTCTCCTTCTCGGCGACCTTGGCCAGCAGCTGCTCGGCGATCTCATCGAGCAGCCCGTCGGGGTCCTCCGGCGCCATCTTGATCATCGCGCCGATCGCGCCGGACTCCAGCTCGGCGGCGACCTGGGCCAGCATCTCCTTCCGCGCGGCCAGCCACTCCAGCCGGGCGTACAGCTCCTCGCTGCGGCTCCACCGGCGCTCGGGCGGCGGCGGACCGGCCGCCCACTCCTCGGCCAGCGCCTTCAGCCGCTCCTCGTCCCCGGCCGCGTACGCCGCGTTGACCCGCACGATGAACTCGCCGCGCCGCTCCCGCTCGGCTCCGTCCTCCGCCAGGTCCGGATGCGCCTTGCGGGCGAGCTCCCGGTAGATGCGGCGCGCCTCCTCGCTCGGCCGCACCCGCGGCGGCGGCTGCACCGGCTGCTCGGTGAGCATGGCCGCCCCTTCGGGCGACAGCCCGTCGGAGTCGAGCCAGCCGTGGAACAGCTCCTCGACCTGCGGCATCGGCAGCACCAGCCCCCGCGCCTCCCGCGCCTTGCGGATGTCCTCGGGGTCACCTGTGCGCGCCGCCACCGCCTCGGCGATCAGCGCGTCGAGCTCGTCGAGGCGGGAGTACATCGGCCCGAGCCGCTGATGGTGCAGCCGGGAGAAGTTCTCCACCTCGATGCGGAAGGTCTCCACCGCGATCTCGAACTCGATCAGCGCCTGCTCCGCCGCCCGCACGGCCCGCTCAAGCCGCGCGGTGGCTTCTGCCTCCGCCGCCCCGGCCTCCGCATGCGCGTCCGTACCCGCGTCCGACGGCACTCCCGCCGCCGACTCCGACGGCTCCTCTGATCGGGCTTCGGGCCGGGTGTGTGATCGCTCCTGCGATTCAGCCTGGGGCTCTGCCTCCGGCACCGGCTGCCGGGCCTGCTGCTGCGCTTCCGGGTTCGTCACCCGCTCACCCTACGTCCGGCGGCGATCGGGCCGGGGAGGAGTCACACCCCCAACTCGGCCGCTATCCGCCCACCCCGCACCGCGGCGAGAAGCCGCGCATGGTCCTCCTCCGTGCGGTCCGCGTACGCCACCGCGAACTCGGCGACCGCCTCGTCCAGCTCGTCCCCCTTTCCGCAGTACCCCGACAGCAGCCGCGGGTCCACGCTGTGCGCATGCGCCCGCGCCAGCAGCGCGCCCGTCATCCGCCCGTAGTCATCCATCTGGTCGGCCGCCAACGCCACCGGGTCCACGCTTCCCTTCCGGTTGCGGAACTGCCGCACCTGATAGGGGCGCCCCTGGACCGTGGCCCAGCCCAGCAGGATGTCGCTGACCACCTGCATCCGCTTCTGGCCCAGCACCACTCGCCGCCCCTCATGCTCGACGGCGGGCACCTCGAAGCCGACCTGCCGCACATACGGCAGCAGCGCGGACGGCCGCGCCTCCTTGATCTGCAGCACCATCGGCTCACCTCGGTGGTCGAGCAGCAGCACCACATACGACCGCGTCCCCACGCTTCCGGTGCCCACCACCCGGAACGCCACATCGTGCACCGCATAACGGGCCAGCAGCGGCAGCCGGTCCTCCGGCAGCGTCCCCAGATACTCGCCCAGCGCCGACGCCACGGCCGCAGCCTCCGCGTCCGGCACCCGCCGCAGCACCGGCGGCGCGTCCACGAAGCGCCGCGCCACCGGTCGCCCGGACGGATTCTCCCCGTCCGGCACAGCCTCCGTCGACCTGGCGGCGAACCGCGCGCTCGTGTTCCGCCGCGCCTTCTCCGAGACCCGCTGCAACGTACCGGCCAGGTCCTTGGCGTCCGCGTGCGAGACCAACTCCTCGTCCGCGATCGCGTTCCACGCGTCGGCGGCGGGGAGCTTCGACAGCAGCCGCAGCGTGCGCCGGTAGGAACCCACCGTGTCATGGGCCGCCGCCCGGCAGGTGTCCTCGTCCGCTCCCGCCTCCCGCCCGGCCAGCACCAGCGAGGCGGCGAGCCGCTTCACATCCCACTCCCACGGGCCGTGGATGGTCTCGTCAAAGTCGTTGAGATCGATGACCAGGCCGCCGCGGGCGTCCCCGTACAGACCGAAGTTGGCGCCGTGGGCGTCCCCGCAGAGCTGCGCGCCGACGCCGGTCACCGGCGTGGCCGCCAGATCGTGGCCCATCAGCCCGGCCGCCCCGCGCAGAAAGGAGAACGGGGAGGCGGCCATTCGCCCGACTCGGATCGGGGTCAGCTCCGGCAGCCGCCCGGTGTTGGACCGCTCGACCGCCTCCACCGCGTCCGGCCGCCCCGCGCCCCGCGGCAGCTCGCGATGGGCCGAGCGGGGCACCCGCTCCCGCAGCGCCTTCCCTTCCTGCCGGGCCGCGCCGCTCCCCGGCCACTGGGAGAACCCCGGGACATGCGGCAGCCGCCGCACCGCCTCCTCGCCGCGTCCGCCGTCCGTCATCACGCGCCCCCCGTTCAACACGCGCCCCCCATTTCCCCGCCGGCACAACCACCGGCCATGTCGCAGATATCGCAGACGTCGAAGACGACGAGACCGACGACCAGACCGACAACCGGCCCCGGACGCAGGCCCGAAGACTTCGACTGCCATGACCGTACAGCCCGCCGCGAAAACCCGTCACGGCCTGTGGATAACCTCGCCGACCGCCACGAACGCCCTGCTCAGAACCCGCTCAGCAGGTGAGGGCCGACTACCGGCACTCCTCGTCCTCGGCCATGTACCGCTCCGCCCACCGAGCCAGCTCGCTCAGCGCGGGCTCCAGCGCCCTGCCGCTCTCCGTCAGCCGGTAGGTGACCCGCAACGGCGGCCCCGCATCGACCTCCCGCAGCGCCAGCCCCGCCGCCACCAGTTCCGTGAGCCGGTCGGTCAGCATGCGTTCGCTGATCTTCGGGATGGCCCGCCGCAGCTCGGCGAAGTACGCGGGCCGCGTCATCAGGACGGTCACGATGAGCCCGGTCCACCGCTTGCCGAGCAGTTCGAAGACGCGGGTCATCGTCCCGTCGACCTTCATGCACGTCTTCTCGTCGTGCTCCGCGCGCCCGCCGCCACCCGCCATGGAGCACAGCGTACTGCCACTCCAACCCACACTGCAGAAAAGTAAGCTCCTGTGCTATTCATAGCTACGTAGAAATATTTCGCGCTCACTGCCGGTCCGGCCACCAAGCCGCCCCGGCACCGAGCCCCGTTATCCGGAAGGTCCTCATGCCCACGCTTCTGCACATCGACAGCTCCCTCTTCCCTGCCGACGCCTCCGCCTCCCGCGCCGTCACGGCCACCTTCCGCAAGGAATGGGAGGCCCAGCACCCCGACGGCACGGTCATCTACCGCGACCTGGCCGCCGAGCCCCTGCCACACCTGGACGGCCTCGCCGCCGCCGCGGGCTTCACCCCCGCCGAGCAGCGCACGCCGGAACTCGAGGCCGCCTTCGCCCTGCGGGACAGCCTGGCCTCCGAGCTGGAGCGGGCGGACGCGGTTGTGATCGGCGCCCCGATGTACAACTTCACGATCCCCTCCTCCCTCAAGGCCTGGCTGGACCACGTGATCATCGCGGGCCGTACGTCGATGGCCCAGCCGTCCACCACGGCGGGCACCCCGACGGTCGTCGTCGCCAGCCGTGGCGGCGGCTACGGCCCCGGCACCCCGCGCGAGAGCTTTGAATTCGTCCTCAACTACCTGGGCAAGACGCTGACCGAAATGCTCTCTCTGGACGTCGAGTTCATCGTCCCGGAGCTGACCCTGGCCCGTACCAACCCGGCCATGGCCGACCTGGTCGACCTCTCCGACGCCTCCAAGGCGAAGGCGCACGAGGAGGCGGCCGCCAAGGCCAAGACCGTCACCGCACGCCTCGCCGCCTGACCCGTACCGGGTAGCGCACCACTACCCCACCACCCGCCGGCCCCGGCCCGACCGCCCGGCGGGCCCCAGGGCCTCCTCCGTCCGCCGGCACCGCCACGCACCGCGAGGACTGCGACAGCGCGCAGCGGGGGAGGCCCCACTCACGGCCGTCCTGGCGGCCGGCATCGGGGTGTACGCACCGCGCCACCGGGCCGGTTCACCGAAACCGCCGTGACCTGCGGCACAGGGGAAGAGACACGCCAAAACCCGCGCACCGAAACCCGCACGCCGAAACCCACCCACCCGAAACAGCGGGCGCCCGAAACAGCGCGCCCAAACGCGAAACGGGCCCCTCCGGCGCGACTTTCGTCACACAGGAGAGGCCCGCTCCGACTGGTGCGCGAGGGGGGAGTTGAACCCCCACGCCCTTTCGGGCACTGGAACCTGAATCCAGCGCGTCTGCCTATTCCGCCACCCGCGCATGGGTGCTGCCGACCGAATCACCGCCGATTTCCCGAACCGAACCTTCCGGTTCGACCGAGCTGTGCGGTGCGCCTTCCGACATCCAGAACATTAGCACGCCGTCCAGGGTGGATTCACACGCGTTCCCGACGCCCCAGCACCCGCCCGACCGGATAGCGACCCGGTTGCGGGACACTGTCATGAAGGCACCTCTACGATCCCTGTGAGAGGTGACACTGCTCCGCAGGGCCAGGAAGGGGAACCACCCGATTTCCCGACGCGTGGATACGATCAGTAAGCAGTATGAGGACGACACTGAGCACGACTGAGGAAGGAGGTGCCCCGTGGGAGTACTGAAGCGCTTCGAGCAGCGTCTCGAGGGTCTCGTGAACGGCACCTTCGCCAAGGTGTTCAAGTCAGAGGTCCAGCCCGTCGAGATCGCGGGCGCGCTCCAGCGTGAGTGTGACAACAACGCCAGCATCTGGAACCGCGACCGGACCGTCGTCCCCAACGACTTCATCGTCGAACTGAGCGCGCCCGACTACGAGCGGCTGAGCCCGTACTCGGGCCAGCTCGGCGATGAGCTCGCGGGCATGGTGCGCGACTACGCCAAGCAGCAGCGCTACACGTTCATGGGCGGCATCAAGGTCCATCTGCAGAAGGCCGACGACCTCGACACCGGCCTGTACCGCGTGCGCAGCCGCACCCTGGCGTCCAGCGAGTCCCAGAGCCCGCAAGGGGGCCGCGGCCCCGCCGCGCCCCAGCAGCGCCCCGGCGGCTACGGCTACCCCCCGCAGCCCTCGGGCGCACCCCCCATGCCCGCCGCGCCGCCGTCCGGCGCCCGCTCCGCGCCCCGCGCCGGCGGCTCCGGCGTCGGTGCGCAGTCGTACGGGCAGACCCGCCGGTGGATCGAGATCAACGGCACCCGCCACCAGATCTCCCGGCCCACCCTGGTCCTGGGCCGGAGCACCGACGCCGACGTGCGGATCGACGACCCCGGAGTCTCGCGCCGACACTGCGAGATCCGGGTCGGATCGCCCTCCACCATCCAGGATCTGGGCTCGACCAACGGCATCGTGGTAGACGGACAGCACACCACACGCGCTACGCTCCGCGACGGCTCGCGCATCGTCGTGGGCAGCACCACCATCGTTTACCGGCAAGCCGAAGGGTGAAGCGGGGGCAATGTCAGAGCTGACCCTCACGGTCATGCGGTTGGGTTTCCTCGCCGTACTGTGGCTGTTCGTCATCGTGGCCGTCCAGGTCATCCGTAGCGACCTGTTCGGGACCCGCGTGACCCAGCGCGGTTCGGCGCGGCGCGGCGCCCCCGACCGGCCGCAGCAGCGGCAGGCAGCGACGCCTCCGCCCCAGCGCCAGCAGCCGGCCGGCCGGGGCGCGAGCCGCGGCCGCCGCGGCGCACCCACCAAGCTGGTCGTCTCCGAGGGCACGCTCGCGGGCACCACGGTCGCCCTCCAGGGGCAGACCATCAGCCTCGGCCGGGCCCATGACTCGACCATCGTGCTGGACGACGACTACGCCTCCAGCCGGCATGCCAGGATCTACCCGGACCGCGACGGTCAGTGGATCGTCGAGGACCTCGGGTCCACCAACGGCACGTATCTCGACCGGACCCGACTCACCACACCGACACCGATTCCGCTGGGCGCGCCGATTCGTATCGGCAAGACCGTCATCGAGCTGCGGAAGTAGTACGACCATGACGACCGGAGGGTGGGCAGCGTGGTTGGCAAGGGGCTGTACCCGGAGCCGACGGGCGAGGTGCGCATGAGTCTGTCACTGCGTTTCGCCGCCGGATCGCACAAAGGCATGATCCGGGAGGGCAACGAGGACTCCGGCTACGCCGGCCCCCGGCTGCTCGCCATCGCCGACGGCATGGGCGGCCAGGCCGCCGGTGAGGTCGCCAGCTCGGAAGTGATCTCCACTCTCGTCCAGCTCGACGACGACGTCCCGGGCTCGGACATCCTGACCTCCCTGGGCAGCGCCGTGCAGCGCGCCAATGACCAGTTGCGCATGATGGTCGAAGAGGATCCGCAGCTGGAGGGCATGGGCACCACGCTCACCGCCCTGCTGTGGACCGGCCAGCGGCTCGGCCTCGTCCACGTCGGCGACTCGCGCGCGTATCTGCTGCGCGACGGCGTGCTCACCCAGATCACCCAGGACCACACCTGGGTGCAGCGCCTCGTCGACGAGGGCCGGATCACCGA
Organism: Streptomyces sp. NPDC059679; assembly: GCF_042734105.1. NCBI lineage: Bacteria > Bacillati > Actinomycetota > Actinomycetes > Kitasatosporales > Streptomycetaceae > Streptomyces > Streptomyces sp. NPDC059679. The sequence continues at coordinate 123,163 of NZ_JBHWES010000014.1, forward strand.
GGAGGAGGCGGGCACCCACCCGCAGCGCTCCCTGCTGATGCGCGCCCTGGGCAGCGGCGACCATGTCGAGCCCGATCTGTCCATCCGGGAGGTCCGGGCCGGGGACCGGTATCTGATCTGCTCCGACGGCCTGTCCGGCGTGGTCAGCCACCAGACCCTCGAGGACACCCTCGCCAGCTACCACGGCCCGCACGAGACCATTCAGGAGCTCATCCAGCTCGCGCTGCGCGGCGGTGGCCCCGACAACATCACCTGCATCGTCGCCGACGTCCTCGACGTCGACGGCAGCGACACCCTCGCCGGGCAGCTCAACGACACCCCCGTCATCGTGGGCGCGGTCGCCGAGAACCAGACCTCCCTCGGGGACGGCGGCGCCGCGCACACTCCCGCGGGCCGGGCCGCGGAGCTCGGGCGCAACCGGGGGATGGCGCCGGGGGAGGCCCAGGGGGGCTTCGGCCCGCCGGGGAGCGGCGACCCGTCGCTCGGCGGCCCGCCCGAGGGCAGCTACGGGGCGTACGCGGACGGCGACTTCACCAAGAAGGGCGGCCGCAAGAAGTGGATCAAGCGGTCGCTGTACATCGCGCTGGGCCTCGCAGTGGTCGGCGGCGGCCTCTACGGCGGTTACCGCTGGACGCAGACGCAGTACTACGTGGGCGCCAACGGCGACCATGTGGCGATCTACCAGGGCATCAGCCAGGACCTCGCCTGGATCAAGCTCAACAAGGTCCATGAGGACCACCGTGAGATCGAACTCAAGTACCTCCCGGTGGACCAGCGCAGCCGGGTCGAGGACACCATCGCGGTCGGCAGCCTCAACCAGGCCAAGGACAAGACCAAGGACCTGGCCACCCTCGCCAGCGCCTGCAAGAAGTCGGATGCGCAGCGCCAGGCCGAGGAGAAGCAGCAGGACCTCACCAACGGCAAGGACAAGAACAAGGACAAGGCGGGCGGTTCCGCCGGCGGCAAGGCCCAGACCGACAACGAGCTGACGACGAACGCGGGAGAGGCCACGACGCCGCCGGCGCCGGGTGGTCAGCAGCAGCAGCCGAACACGAACGACAAGGACACGAAGTCGCCGTCGTCCACGCCTTCGTCGAAGCCCTCGTCCAGCGCCACGCCCAAGCCCGGCCCCACCCTCTCCGAGGAAGAGCAGAAGTTGGTCCCGCAGTGCAGCAGTGCCCAGCAGTGAAGCCGTAGGGGGCCGTTGATCCATGAGCAGTACCAGCAATACGACCACCATCAGCACGATCGGCCCGCCGAGCAGACGCAACACCGAGCTCGCGCTGCTGGTCTTCGCGGTGATCGTCCCGGTCTTCGCGTACGCCAACGCGGGCTTGGCCCTCAGTGACGAGCTGCCCTCGGGCATGCTCAGTTACGGCCTGGGCCTCGGCCTGCTCGCCGGGGTGGGCCACCTGGTGGTGCGTAAGTTCGCCCCGTACGCCGACCCGCTGCTGCTGCCGATCGCCACCCTGCTCAACGGCCTCGGCCTGGTGATCATCTGGCGTCTCGACCAGTCCCGGCGACTGGCCCAGCGCGCCGAGAACGCCGGCCAGGTCTTCTCGGCCGCGGCCCCCAACCAGCTGATCTACTCGGCGATGGCCGTGGCCCTGTTCGTGGGCGTCCTGATCTTCCTCAAGGACCACCGGATCCTCCAGCGCTACACCTACATCTCCATGGTCGGCGCGCTGATCCTGCTCATCCTCCCGGTCTTCTTCCCGCCGGTCTTCGGCGCCCGGATCTGGGTCCGGGTCGGCAGCTTCTCCATCCAGCCGGCCGAGTTCGCGAAGATCATCATCGCGGTGTTCTTCTCCGGCTACCTGATGGTCAAGCGGGACGCCCTCGCCCTGGCCAGCCGCCGCTTCATGGGCCTGTACCTGCCGCGCGGCCGCGACCTGGGACCGATCCTCGTCGTCTGGGCGATGAGCATCCTCATCCTCGTCTTCGAGACCGACCTGGGCACCTCGCTGCTGTTCTTCGGCATGTTCGTCGTCATGCTGTACGTCGCCACCGAGCGCACCAGCTGGATCGTCTTCGGCATGCTGATGTCGGCGGCCGGCGCGGTCGGCGTCGCGTCCTTCGAACCGCACGTCAAGGTCCGAGTGATGGCGTGGCTGCACCCCTTCGCCGTCTATCAGGAGCACCCCCCGAGCTGGGCCACCACCGACCAGATCGCCCAGGCCCTGATGTCCTTCGGCTCCGGTGGCGTCTTCGGCACCGGCCTCGGCCAGGGCGCCTCCGACCTCATCGGGTTCGCCGCCAACTCCGACTTCATCCTCGCCACCGTGGGCGAGGAGCTGGGCCTGGCCGGCACCATGGCGATCCTGCTGCTGTACGGCCTGATCGTGGAGCGCGGCGTGCGCACCGCCCTCGCCGCCCGCGACCCGTTCGGCAAGCTGTTGTCCATCGGCCTGTCCGCGGCCTTCGCCATCCAGGTCTTCGTCGTCGCCGGCGGTGTGATGGGCCTGATCCCGCTGACCGGTATGACCATGCCGTTCGTCGCCTACGGCGGCTCGTCCGTGCTCGCCAACTGGGCGCTCATCGCGATCCTCATCAGGATCAGCGACACCGCCCGCCGCCCGGCGCCGGCCCCCGCGCCGTCCACCGACGCCGAGATGACCCAGGTGGTCCGACCGTGAACAAGCCCCTGCGCCGAATCGCGATCTTCTGCGGACTCCTCGTCTTCGCCCTGCTGCTGCGGGACAACTGGATCCAGTACGTCCAGGCCGACACGCTCAAGAACCATAAGCACAACCACCGTGTCGACATCGCCCGCTACAGCCAGCCGCGAGGCAACATCATCGTCGAGGGCGGCGACGCCATCACGGGCTCCGTCGAGACCAACGGCATCGACTACAAGTACAAGCGCACCTACAAGAACGGCGAGATGTGGGCGCCGGTCACCGGCTACGCCTCGCAGGTCTACGGCACCAACCAGCTCGAGAACCTCGAGGACGGCATCCTCACCGGCGACGACGACCGCCTCTTCTTCAACCGGACCGTCGACATGCTCACCGGCAAGGAGAAGAAGGGCGGTGACGTCATCACCACCCTGAACCCCAAGGCACAGGAAGCCGCGTTCAAGGGCCTGGGCAACAAGAAGGGCGCCGTCGCCGCGATCGACCCGCGCACCGGCAAGATCCTCGCGCTCGCCAGCACCCCCAGCTACGACCCCTCCACCATCGCCGGCGCGAGCAAGAAGGACGGGGCCGCCTGGAAGGCGCTCGACAAGAAGCAGAACCCGGACGACCCGATGCTCAACCGGGCGCTGCGTCAGACCTACCCGCCGGGCTCCACCTTCAAGGTCGTCACGGCGGCCGCGGCGCTGGAGAACGGCTTGTACAAGGACATCGACGAGCCCACCCGGTCGCCGCTGCCGTGGAAACTGCCGCTGTCCACCCAGAACCTGAAGAACGAGGGGAACATCCCCTGCGAGAACGCCAGCCTCCGCGTCGCCCTGCGCTACTCCTGCAACACCGTCTTCGGCAAGGTCGGTGACGACCTCCGGGTGGACAAGATGCGCGAGGAGGCCGAGAAGTTCGGCTTCAACAAGGAGCAGTTCACGCCCGTCCGCGCCGACGCCAGCGTCTACCCCGAGAAGATGGACCGGCCGTCCAACGCCCTGTCCTCCATCGGCCAGTTCGACAACCGCGCCACCCCGCTGCAGATGGCCATGGTCGCCGCCGCGGTCGCCAACGACGGCAAGCTCATGAAGCCGTACATGGTCGACAAGCTGCGCGCCCCGAACCTGAACGTCATCGAGCAGACGCAGCCCGAGCAGATGAGCACGCCGCTCTCCGAGGACAACGCCCAGAAGCTGCAGGAGATGATGGAGACGGTGGTCCAGGTCGGCACCGGAACCTCCGCCAGGATCCCGGGCGTCACGGTGGGCGGCAAGACCGGTACCGCCCAGCACGGCGTCGCCAACAGCAAGAACCCCTACGCGTGGTTCATCTCCTACGCCAAGGGCAAGGACGGCTCCTCGCCGGTCGCGGTCGCGGTCGTCATCGAGGGCTCCGACACCGTCCGTGACGACATCGCCGGCGGCAGGCTCGCCGCGCCGATCGCCAAGGACGTGATGAAGGCGGTGCTCGCCGGAGAGAAGTGACCCCGGTCACGTCCTGGTGCCGATCCCGCACGTCGCCGTACCGGTCACGTATCAAGTAGCGACCGAGGCCGGGTCCGGCACGGCGTCCCGGGTACGGTATGCCCGAGCAGCACACCGCCGGGCCCCTACGGGTGCGGCCGGGAATGACGGAAGAGGGCTGGAGTAGCTATGGAAGAGCCGCGTCGCCTCGGCGGCCGGTATGAGCTGGGCTCTGTGCTCGGCCGCGGTGGCATGGCCGAGGTCTACCTCGCGCATGACACCCGCCTCGGCCGCACTGTCGCCGTGAAGACGCTCCGGGTGGATCTGGCCCGCGACCCGTCCTTCCAAGCCCGGTTCCGCCGAGAGGCCCAGTCGGCCGCCTCGCTCAACCACGCCGCGATCGTCGCGGTCTACGACACCGGCGAGGACTACGTCGACGGGGTCTCGATCCCGTACATCGTGATGGAGTACGTCGACGGATCCACCCTGCGGGAGCTGCTGCACTCCGGCAGAAAGCTGCTCCCCGAACGGTCCCTGGAGATGACCGTCGGGATTCTCCAAGCTCTGGAGTACTCGCACCGCAACGGCATCGTCCACCGTGACATCAAGCCGGCGAACGTCATGCTCACCAGGAACGGCCAGGTCAAGGTCATGGACTTCGGCATCGCCCGGGCCATGGGCGACGCCGGTATGACCATGACGCAGACCGCCGCCGTGATCGGCACCGCCCAGTACCTCTCCCCCGAGCAGGCCAAGGGCGAGACCGTCGACGCGCGCAGCGACCTCTACTCCACCGGCTGTCTGCTGTACGAGCTGCTGACCGTGCGCCCGCCGTTCATCGGCGACTCACCGGTCGCCGTCGCCTATCAGCACGTACGGGAGGAGCCGCAGCCGCCGAGCACGTTCGATCCGGAGATCACCCCGGAAATGGACGCGATCGTGCTGCGGGCCCTGGTCAAGGACCCGGACTACCGCTACCAGTCCGCCGACGAGATGCGCGCCGACATCGAAGCGGCCCTGGAGGGCCAGCCCGTCGCCGCCACCGCCGCGCTGGGCGCGGTCGGCTACGGCGGCGAGGACCAGCCCACGACCATGCTGCGGTCGCAGGACGTCGGCGCCCAGACCTCGATGCTGCCGCCGATGCGCGACGACGATGGGGGCTTCGGCTACGACGAGCGCCCCGACCGCAGGCGCGGGCCCGAGAAGAAGAGCAACCTCTCGACGATCCTGCTGGTCCTGGCCGGCATCCTGGTGCTGGTCGGAGCGATCTTCATCGGCAAGGAGATCTTCAGTGGGAACAACAACAGCGAGAACGTCGATGTGCCGTCGCTGAAGGGGCTGACCCTCTCAGAGGCCAGGCAACAGGGCGTAAACGCGGACTTCAAGGTCAAGGTGACCGGCAGCCCCATCTTCTGCGATGCGGACAAGAACACGGTCTGCGAGCAGAGCGCGAAGGGCGAGAAGGCCATCGAGCGCGGCGGCACGGTCCGGCTGACCATGTCCAAGGGCCCCAAGCCCGCCGAGAAGGTCGAAGTCCCCGACGTCATCAACATCCAGTTCGAGAGCGCCAAGCAGCAGCTCGAGGCCAAGGGCTTCAAGGTCAACAAGACGACCGAGGAGTCCGACCAGACCGCGGACAAGGTCATCGACCAGGACCCCAAGGGCGGCAAGAAGGTCGCGCCGGGCACCGAGATCACCCTGACCGTCGCCCGGGCCCAGTCGAAGGTCACCGTCCCTGACGTCACCACCAAGAAGCTCGCGGACGCCACCTCCACGCTCGAGGGCGCGGGCCTGAAGGTGCAGACCACGGAGGTCGAGAACGCCGACGTCGAGGCGGGCACGGTCATCAGCCAGAACCCCCAGCCCAACGAGCAGGTCCTGCCCAACACGACCGTCACCCTGACCGTCGCCAAGGCCCCCGCGCAGCAGCAGAACGTCGCGGTGCCCCAGCTGCGCGGCCAGAAGCTCAAGGACGCCAAGAAGGCCCTCGAGGACGCCGGCCTCACCGTCGGCACCGTCTCCGGATCGCAGAACGAGGACTCCAGGGTGCTGTTCTCCGACCCGGCGGAGGGCCAGCAGGTGCCCAAGGGCCAGGTCGTCAACCTGACCACCTTCGACAGTGGCCAGGGCAACAACGGGGGCGGTGACGGCGGCGGCGACGGCGGCACCATCCCGTTCGGCGGCCCCACCGGCGGGCCCTAGGACGCGCGCTCCGCGCGGCAGCAGTCGCCTCGGCAAGAAGCCCCGGCGCCCGGGAATCGGGCGGCCGGGGCTTCCCCGTGGTCGGGCCTGGCGGTTAACGCAGCTCCTTGGGCGGCGTACGGTCCGCGTCGACCTTCTCCGTACGCTCCAGCTCGCCCCACACGATGTACCGGTGGCGCGAGGTGTAGACCGGTGTGCATGTCGAGAGCGTGATGTAGCGGCCCGGCTTCGTCTTCCCCGACTCCTTGGGGACCGGGCTGAGCACCCGCACGTTGTACTTCGAGGTCTCGGACAGCTCCGCGTAGACCTTGTAGATGTACCAGACGTCCCGGGTCTCGAAGACGATCGCGTCACCCTTGTCCAGCTTGTCGATGTTGTGGAACTTGGCGCCGTGCCCGTCCCGGTGCGCGGCCAGGGTGAAGTTGCCCTTCTTGTCCCACGGCATCGCCGACTTCACCGGCTTGGTGTAGTAGCCGGCGACGCCGTCGTTCAGCGTCTCCGTCGCCGTGCCCTTCTTGACCAGCACCTCGCCGTTGTGCATGGCCGGCACATGCAGAAAGCCGATGCCGTCCTTGGTGTCGAGCCGGCCGGGCCCCTCCTGCTGCGCCCACTGCCGGCGCACCCGGTCGCCCTGCTTCTTCGCCTCGCGGTCGGCCAGCACATTCGTCCACCACAGCGAGTAGACGACGAAGAGGGCGAGGAGCACCCCCACGGTGATCAGCAGCTCGCCCAGAATGCCGACGGCCGCGGCTATCCGCCCCCGGCGGGGGCGGCCCTGCCGCGCGGGCGCGGCGGGCAGTTCGCCCGGCCGCTCGTCTTGGTCGGTCCGTGCCACCGCGTCCTACCCCTTTTTCCGGTCGTCCCGGTCTTTCTGACTACCTGGTCGTTCTGGCCTTCCCGGCCGCGCTCGCTCACTGGACCAACGCGTCCGGCTTGCCCTTGCTCCGAGGCCGCTCGTCGACCATCTTGCCCCAGACGATCATGCGGTATTTGCTGGTGAACTCGGGGGTGCAGGTCGTCAGGGTGATGTAGCGGCCCGGTTCCGTAAAGCCCGAGCCGGGCGGCACCGGACCGATCACTCCTGTGTTCGAGGGCTGGGTCTGCGGCAGGATGCTGGTCATCTCGTAGGTGAAGAACGCGTTCTGCGTCTCCACGACGATCTTGTCGCCGGGCTTGAGGTTATTGATGTACCGGAACGGCTCACCATGGGTGTTGCGGTGCCCGGCCAGCGCGAAGTTGCCCTTCTTGTCCCACGGCATCGCGGTCTTCAGCTTGCCGCTGCCGTAGTGGCCGACCATGCCGTGGTCGAGGACCTTCTGCTTGCTGATCCCTTCGGCGATGGGGGCCTTGACGTCCAGCTTGGGGATGTAGAGGATCGCGAAGCCCTCGCCGGGCGAGAACGTACCGGGATCACGGTTCGCCCCGCCCTCCCGATCCCACTTCTTCTGGAGGCTGTTGGCGGCGCCGTTCGCCTGCTGATGGGCCAGGATGTTGGTGTACCACAGCTGGTAGGTCACGAAGAGCAGCATCAGCACGCCGACCGTGATGAACAGCTCACCGACGACACGGCTCGCGATGACGGCCGGGCTGTCCTTGCGCGCCCGGGCGGCGCGCTTGGCCTCCATACGGGTGCGGGGCTTCGCCGTCTGTGGCCCGCTTCCGGCCGGGGTGGCGGTGGCGGTGCCCGTATCGTCGCCCGCGCCCCCCGCCCCGCCGCGCGCGCGGGCTCCCCGTCTGCCGCCGCCGCGCTTGGCCGCCGCCTGAGCGGCGCGCCTGCGCGCGGCCCGGCCCCCGGGCGGCGGCTCCTGCGGGCCGTCCGCGGCAGCCTCCTCGGCGGGGTCGGCCGCGATCTGCCGCAGCAGCACCGTCTCGTCGTCGCCCGGAGGGGGAGCGGCGGCCTTGGGCCCGTCGGCCGTCCCCGCCCGGACCGCGCGCAGCGCCACGGTCTCGTCGTCGCGCGCCGCCCGTCGCCTGCCTGTCGCCTGTCCGCCTGGCGTTTGCCCAGTCGGCGTTTGCCCAGTCGGCGCCTGTGCCGGAGCCCCCGCCCCGGACACCCGCGGCAGCACGGCCGTCGCGTCCGCGTCAGCGGGTGTGGCGGGCCCGGCGGGCGCCGCGGGGGCGGGGCGGCGATGGCGGGCTCTGGGCGGGCCTCCAGGAGGCCGCTCAGCGGTCGGGGCGGGTCCAGGCGCTCCAGGCACGGACGGCGCCGCCCGACCCGCCACAGGCCCGGCAGCGGGCGTTCTGACGGGCCCTGGCGGAGGTTCGGCCATGGGCCCCGTCATGGGCCCGGTGGTACGCCCCGTCATGGGCCCCGTCGAAGGCCCCGCGGCAGGCCCGGCGGTGGGCCTCGTAGCGGGCCCGGTGGCGGGCCCCGCGCCGGGCCCGGTCACGGTCCCTGGTACGAGTCCGGGCGAGGATCTGGGCAGCGGATCGGTCAGGGGGTCGTCCAGCCGCTCCACCGCCGCCGCGAACGCGTCCGTGCCCCCGTAGGCGCCGGGCGGCTCATTCGGCTCGTACGGCGCGTATGGGTCGGGCTCCTGGGCGCCTTGGGGCGCGCCCTCGCGCTCGGGGCGCAGTGCGGTCACTCGCCGGCCTTACCGCCGACCGCCCCCACCACGGGGGCCAGACCCGCCGACCGCCCCACCGCCCCCGTGTCGCCGCACTCCTCGAGCCAGTTGGCGAGCATCCGGTGCCCCCACTCGGTGAGCACCGACTCGGGATGGAACTGCACGCCCTCCACGGGCAGCCGACGGTGGCGCAGCCCCATCGCGATGCCCGTCTCCGTCCAGGCCGTGATCTCCAACTCGTCCGGGACGGTGTCCCGTTCGACGGCCAGCGAGTGGTAGCGGGTGGCGGTGAAGGGCGACGGAAGGCCCTTGAAGACGCCGGTGCCCTCGTGCGTCACGCGCGAGGTCTTGCCGTGCAGCAGCTCGGGGGCGCGCCCGACGACCCCGCCGTACGCGACGGCCATGGACTGCATCCCCAGGCAGACACCGAAGACCGGCACGCCGGTGCGCGCGCAGTGCCGCACCATGTCGACGCAGACGCCCGCCTCCTCGGGGGTGCCGGGGCCCGGGGACAGCAGGACGCCGTCGAAGCCGTCCTGGGCGTGGCCGAGGGCCACCTCGTCGTTGCGCAGCACCTCGCACTCGGCGCCGAGTTGGTAGAGGTACTGGACCAGGTTGAAGACGAAGCTGTCGTAGTTGTCGACGACCAGGATGCGCGCGCTCACCGGGGGCCCGCCATTCCCTCGTCGACCGTCACATCGCCGAACGGCAGCAGGGGCTCCGCCCACGGGAAGACGTACTGGAAGAGCACGAAGACGATCGCCAGCACCAGTACGAGCGAAATCAGCGCCCGCACCCATGCGTTGCCCGGCAGATGCCGCCAGATCCAGCCGTACATGCCATCCCTACTCACGACGAAGAAGTCGACTGCAGCACCAGAGTAAGGGGCCGGGCCCGGGGCCGGTGGGTCAGCTGAGCAAAGCTTCCGGCTTGCCTTCGGTCACTGGACGGGTGGCGTCCAGATGTGCCCAGGCGATCAGCCGATGGCTGTGCCCCCACTCCGGCTCACAGGTCGTGAGGGTCAGATAGCGGCCCGGCCCCCGGAACCCGGACGCGCGCGGCACCGGGTCGATGACGCCGACGTCGGTGGGCAGCGTGCGGTAGGGCCGCTTGTCGATGCGGTACGTGTACCAGGTCGTGCCGTCGCTGAGCACTACGGCGTCGCCGGGGCGCAGCCGGGGGAAGTCCTTGAACGGGTCGCCGTAGGTGCGGCGGTGCCCGGCGACGGCGAAATTGCCGCGGGCACCGAGCTGGGCGGTGCGGGTGTAGTGGCCAAGGCCCTTCTTCAGGGTGTCGGTCCCAGTGCCCTGAAGGACCGGCTTGGCCCAGTCGGCGCCGAAGCGGGGGATGTACATGATCGCGAATGACGCGCCGTCCCGGTACGGCTCCGGCCCGGGGCGGCGGACTGCCGGGGGCTCCGTCGCCTCGGCGCCCGCGACCGGGCCGGTCGCCCATCGGTCCTGGAGCCGGTCGATCTCCCCGTCCATCGCGCGGTCGGCGAGGACGCCGGTCCAGTACAGGACATAGACGACAAAGAGGACGATCAGGGTGCCCACGGTGAGACAGATCTCACTGAGCGTCCTGACGATCAGTCGCACCCTCATCGACCGCACACCTGTCCATGTTCACCGCGCCTGTCGCGTTCTCGCGATGACGCGTTTCACCGGGGCTGGGCGTAGTGCAGGTCCACTGTGCCGGAGTAGCCGGGAAGAGTCACCCTGTCGTGCTGGGCGACTTTCCAGCCGAGCCCGTACGCCTCGACATAGCTGCGGTAGTTCTCGATCGCGGGGGAGGCGGCCAGCGCGGCGCGCAGCTTGCCCCGGTCGCCGACGGCGGTGATGGTGTACGGCGGCGAGTAGACCCGGCCCTGGAGGATCAGGGTGTTGCCGACGCAGCGCACCGCGCTGGTCGAGATCAGCCGCTGGTCCATGACCTTGATCCCCCGCGCTCCGCCCTGCCACAGCGCGTTGACCACGGCCTGCAGGTCCTGCTGGTGGATGACCAGGTCGTTGGGTTGCGGCTCGGGCACTCCGGGGATCTTCGCCGTCGCGTTCGGCGGGGCGTCGGTGAGGGTGACGGAGAGCCCCGTTCCGGTGAGCTTCTGGGTGCCCGCGTTTCGCTCCAGCGCGGCGAGCCTGCGGCGCTCGGCGTCCGTGGCGCCGTTGTCGCGGCGGGCGAGGGCGTCGACCCGCGAGCGCAGCTGGGCGGTGCTGTCGTCGAGCCCGGCGTTCTTGCGGCTGCGCTCCTGGATGAGGTCGGACAGCCTCAGCATCGACTCGTCGCTGCGGAGATTGGTGCCCTGCGCGGTGTCGAAGCTGGTCCAGAAGATCAGTCCGGCGAGCGCGAAAACCGCGGCGGTCAGCAGCCGGACGGGGCGGAAGGCGGGGCGGCGGGGGCCTGGGTCGGGGGTGCCGGCGGAATTGCTCAACGTACCCTTACTCCTTACGACGCCGCGGAAGGACTACGCTAACGGACGCCCCGAGTGAAGGGTCTGGTCCCCCGCCCCAGCCCCGACCCGGTGCCGTCCGTATCAATACCGCGCGGTCACGCAGCGCATCGACAGGAGAGTTCCTCGTGCCGAAGTCACGGATCCGCAAGAAGGACGACTTCACTCCGCCGCCGGCGAAGCAGGCCACTAACATCAGCCTGCACAGCGGCCGCCGGTGGGTGGCTCCGTTGATGCTGGCGATGTTCCTCATCGGCCTCGCCTGGATCGTGATGTTCTACGTGACGACCGGGGATATGCCCGTCGACTCCCTGGGCAACTGGAACATCGTGGTCGGTTTCGGCTTCATCGCCGCCGGGTTCGTGGTCTCCACTCAGTGGAAGTAGGATCGTCCCTCCGATCCTCCGCGCCCCGGTCGTCCACAGAGTTATCCACAGCCGGGGAAAACTCAGAAGATCTGTGGATAACTTCCGCCGCATTGACGCCGGTGTGATCGGCCGAACACATCCGTTCGACCGTTCACACCTGCCTCTGCCTGGGGAAACGCAGATGAGTGCGGGCCCGCACTGATGTTCTCCACAGCTTGCACAAGATCAGGCACTTGCTGTGGACAACTGTGCTGTGGATATCCCCAATACGGCCGGGGCCGCGGCAGCGGCGCTTGCGTACGGCCGGTTGCGTACGGCCGGTGCCGCCCGGTCAGCCGGTGAGCTGGACCGTCCGCAGCCACACCACCGCGACGATCGCGAGCAGCATCAGCGCGCAGGTGAGCCGCTGCACCAGCGCGCGCTTCTCGCGCGGCGCGTGCACCATCCCGTACGCCACCGCCGTGCCCACGACCAGGCCGCCGACATGGGCCTGCCAGGCGATACGGGACCAGGCGAATGTGAAGATCAGGTTGAGCACGAGCAGCGCGATGACCGGCCGCATGTCGTAGTTGAGGCGGCGCATCAGGACCGCCGTCGCGCCGAGCAGGCCGAAGATCGCCCCGGAGGCGCCGAGCGAGGGCTGGTTCTGCGCGGCGAGCAGATACGACAGCGCGCTGCCGCCCAGCCCGGCCAGCAGATACACCGCGAGATAGCGCGCCCGGCCGAGCGCCGCCTCCAGCGGCCCGCCGAGCCACCACAGCGAAAGCATGTTGAAGGCGATGTGATACGCCTGCTGGTGCAGGAACATCGCGGTGACCAGCCGATACCACTGGCCCTCGGCGACCCCCACAAGATCGGCCGCGGTGGGGTCGTACGCCCGGCCCACCAGGTCCAGCGCGTTCACAAACCGGTCGCCGATCGCGAGCGCCACGAACCACACGGCGAGATTGAGGCCGATGAGGATCTTGGTCACCAGCCGCGGGTCCGCGGTGAGCGCGCCGCCCGCTATCGTGCGCGGCCGGGCGTCCCGCACCGGGTGACCCGCCGGGACAGGCCCGCCGGAGGAGCCCTGCCCACCACCGCGCACGCACTCCGGGCACTGGAAACCCACCGAGGCGCTGATCATGCACTCCGGGCAGATCGGCCGCTCGCAGCGGACACAGCTTATGCCGGTCTCCCGCTGCGGATGCCGATAGCAGCAGACCGCCTGGTCCTCCATCGTCTCCCCTTGCCCTGCACTCCATGCTCGCACCGGGCCCACGTGCCCGCCTGCCTGCCGTCAAGACGGACAGGCGGGGCGCGGAGTTCCCGCCACCGGTCCGGCGCGGCCCGGCGCGGGCCCGCCAACGCGGCGGCAGCCGGCTGCGTCGACATGCGGCTCCGCCGCGTGGCGATGACGGCCTCGAGGTCAGCCCTCGGTTTCAGCCCTCGCGGGTCTCCACGACGACCGACTCGATGACGACGTCGTTGAGCGGGCGGTCGGTGCGCGGGTTGGTCGAGGTGCCCGCGATCGCGTCGATGACCTTCTTGCTCGCCTCGTCGACGACCTCGCCGAAGATGGTGTGCTTACCGGTCAGCCACGCGGTCGGCGCCACGGTGATGAAGAACTGCGAGCCGTTGGTGCCCGGGCCGGCGTTGGCCATCGCCAGGAGGTACGGCTTGTTGAACGCCAGGTCCGGGTGGAACTCGTCGCCGAACTCGTAGCCGGGGCCACCAGTGCCGTTGCCCAGCGGGTCACCGCCCTGGATCATGAAGCCGCTGATCACGCGGTGGAAGACGGTGCCGTCGTACAGCTTCTCCTTGGCCCGCTTGCCCGTCGCCGGGTGGGTCCACTCACGGGTGCCCTCGGCGAGCTCCACGAAGTTCTTGACCGTCTTGGGAGCGTGGTTCGGCAGCAGCCGGACCACGATGTCGCCATTGTTCGTCTTCAGGGTGGCGTAGAGCTGCTCAGCCACGATCTACCTTCCATAGTTTTCATTGCGGTCCCTTGATCCTCGCACGGACGCCGCGACGACGCGTACCCACGAAGCGGCGCGCGGCACACACGATTCATGCCGACCCGGACGGGAACCCGTACGTGCCCCGGATGCCCGGCCGCGCGTGCCCGGCATCCTGTGCACAGGCATGATCGTCATAAATAGGCATGATCTTCCATGAAACGGAAAGGGGAGGATCCCGTGACCCGCATGGAGAGCGTGCGAGCCGCGACCGGCACCGCCAAGGGCAGCGTCCTGCACGCGGCGGAGGTGGTGGCGCCCTACGCCGGTACGGCCAAGGACGCCGCCACGCGCTACGCGCACACGGCTCGCGTACAGCTGGGGCCGAAGGTCTCGCACGCCGCGCACCAGGCCCGCCACACCGCAGGCAGTCAGTACCACGTGCATATCGCGCCGCGGCTGACCCAGGCCCGCGGCACCCTGCCGCGCGGGGTCGACGACGCGGCCACCCGGGCGGCCGCCCGCACCCGCAAGGCGGCGCGCAAGGCCGCCCGGTACACCGCACCGCGCGTCCAGCACGCGGTGGCCGAGGCGCGCGCCACCGCCGGGCCGGTGTGCGAGGAGGCCGTCACCCGCAGCACCGCGGCTCTCGCCGCCCTGCGTGACCATGTGACCGCGGCCGACATCCACAAGCTCGCCAGGCGCCGCCGCAGGAGGGACCGCACCGGCCGCATCGCCAAGCGCACCGCCTTCGTCGGCCTCGTGGGCGCCGGGATCTTCACCGCGTGGAAGTGGTGGGACAGGCAGGCCAACCCCGACTGGCTGGTCGAGCCCCCGGCTGCGACCGAGCTGAGCGGGCGCGAGCCGCTGACGTCGGTGGACGGCAGCGACCAGTCCACACTCGACCCGGAGGCGCAGAGCAAGCAGGCGAACGAGAACGATCGCTGAGCCGGGCCGGGCGCCGGGCAGCACACCCGGAAGGGCGGGAGACCACCGCGTCCCCGCCCTTCGCCATTCCCCTCCCGCTGCCGGCCTCCCCCGGCCGGTCAGTGGGCGGCAACGCGCTCGCTGTACCGGCGCCGCTCCAGGAAGATCTCCGTGAAGACGGAGACCTTGGCGCGCAACGCCCAAGGGTCGAACGGCTTGGCGATGTAGTCCACCGCACCGGCCGCGTATCCCCGGGAGGAGTGCTCCGGGTCGGCGCCCATCGCGGTCATGAAGATGATCGGGATGTCCCGGTTGCGGCGCCGCCGCTGGATATGGGCCGCGGTCTCATAGCCGTCCATCTCCGGCATCTGCACGTCCAGCAGGATCACCGCGAAGTCGTCGTGGTCTAGCAGGGCCTTGAGAGCTTCCTGCCCCGAGGACGCGGTCACCAGCTCCTGGTCCAGCTTGGCCAGCACGGCTGCCATGGCCAGCAGGTTGTTGTGCTGGTCGTCGACCACGAGGATCTTGGGACGAGGCCCCGAGCAGGGCCTGGACATCACGGGCTCCGCGGGGGCGTCGGGCACCCCGTCCGGCGCCGGGGCCGCGGCCGGGCGCTGGGACTCCACCATGGCCAGCTGCCGCTCCAGCATCTGGCAGCGGTCCTCCGCCAGTAACCCGCGCAGCCGCACATCCTCCAGCTCCTCCGTGAGGCGCTTCACCTCGCGCTGGAGCATGTCCCGCTCCTTGATCAGCTCCGCTTGGTCGGGAAGACCCAGCTCCAGCGTGTCCGCCCGGGTGCGCTCCGTCGCCCACGCCGCTTCCAGCTGGTTCAGCCGCACCTCGAGATCGGCGATCCGGTGCTGCCGGTCGAGCAGCGCCTCCCCCAGCACGTCCTCCGTCACGCTTGACGTCCTGGCCTCCCGGTCGGCATCCGCCAGCTGATGCTGGAGGATCTCCATGGCGTGGCCGGGCGATCCGCTCGTGTGCACCGCGGCCCGGTGCAGCTCCCGCACCAGCTCGATCGCGGCCGGGGTCGCCGCGGTGCCCCGCCGCTCGGCGAGATCGGTGAACAGGTCCTGCACGAACTCCCACGGCGGGATGCGCGTCCCGCTCAGATAGCGCGAGAGCGTGCCCGGATCGCGATACCTGCGCGCGGCATATCTGCGTACCGAGACGTCCAGCCCTTTGAACAGGTCCCGCAGCGCCAAGGCGAAATCCCGGCATTCCTGGCTCAGACCCTCACCCAAGGGCCGCAGCTCACGCATCTTGTCTCCCCGCACGGCGGATCGCGCCGACCAGACGACTCCCGGACCACATGCCCGAGTTGAGGCCAGCGTGAGGCATTCCGGAGGTGTTGCACGCGACAACGGCGAGAGCGGCAACACCGGGCAACATGTGGGAGGACAATGCCCCGGAACGGCGCTGCGGGCCCGCGCGGGCCAACCGCACCAAGGGACCCGCGGGACTTGGGCGGCAAGAAAAACCGGCCAGGGCACGCTTCTGGTGTCCTGGCCGGTGACGAAAGTGGAGCCTAGGAGAGTCGAACTCCTGACATCCGCCATGCAAAGACGGCGCTCTACCAACTGAGCTAAGGCCCCGTCGCCGATCAGGATACCTGGTTGTGGCCACCTTTCCCGACCGGGTATCGCTCGCGCGTACCGCCCTCCGTAGGATGCCACGCAAGATTCGCTGCAGCGAAGCGAAGGGGAGAGCGAATGGACGCAGCACAGCAGGATGCCACCGCCCGCGCACGGGAGCTGCAGCGCAGCTGGTACGGGGAACCGCTGGGGGCGCTCTTCCGCCGTCTCATCGACGACCTCGGCCTCAACCAGGCCCGCCTCGCCGCCGTCCTCGGTCTGTCCGCGCCCATGCTCTCGCAGCTGATGAGCGGCCAGCGAGCCAAGATCGGCAACCCGGCCGTCGTCCAGCGGGTACAGGCCCTGCAGGAGCTGTCGAGCCAGGCGGCGGACGGCCGGGTCAGCGCCGCCGAGGCCGCCGAGCGCATGGAGGAGATCAAGAAGTCCGCGGGGGGCTCCGTGCTGAACACCACACAGACCACGGCGAGCACCGGCGCCCCCACCGTGCGGCGCGTGGTCCGCGAGATCCAGTCGCTGCTGCGCTCGGTGTCCGCCGCGGGCGACATCATCGACGCCGCCGACACCCTCGCCCCCACCCACCCGGAGCTGGCAGAGTTCCTCCGGGTGTACGGCGCCGGGCGGACCGCCGAGGCGGTCGCCCACTACGAGGCGCACCAGAACTGATGGGCTGACGGACTGCTGACGAGCCGATGAGTGGGCGGGGGCCGCGCGATGGGTGAAGTCTTCGCGGGCCGGTACGAGCTGGTCGACCCGATCGGGCGCGGTGGCGTGGGCGCCGTATGGCGCGTCTGGGACCACCGGCGCCGCCGCTACGTCGCGGCGAAGGTGCTGCAGCAGCGCGATGCGCACACCCTGCTGCGGTTCGTACGGGAACAGGCGCTGCGCATCGACCACCCCTATGTGCTGGCACCGGCCAGCTGGGCGGCGGACGACGACAAGGTGCTGTTCACCATGGACCTGGTGGGCGGCGGCTCGTTCGCCCACCTCATCGGGGACTACGGCCCGCTGCCGCCGCGCTATGTGTGCACGCTGCTCGACCAGTTGCTTTCCGGCCTGGCGGCGGTGCACGCGGAAGGCGTGGTGCACCGCGACATCAAACCCGCGAACATCCTGCTGGAGGCCACCGGGACGGGCCGGCCGCATGTGCGGCTGTCCGACTTCGGCATCGCGCTGACGAAGGGGGAACCCCGGCTCACCGAGGCCAACTACGTGATGGGTACGCCCGGTTACTTCGCGCCCGAGCAGATGATGGGCGAGGAGCCGGACTTCCCCGCCGACCTCTTCGCGGTCGGGCTGGTGGCGCTGTATCTGCTCAGCGGGCACAAACCGGACGCGGAAGCCCTGATCAAGCTGTTCGAGCAGGGTGTGCCGAACGCGCCCACGGGGGTGCCCGAGCCGCTGTGGCAGGTGATCGCAAATCTGCTGCAGCCCGATCCCGAGGACCGGTTCCGCACGGCCACAGGGGCGCGCAAGGCGCTTCTCGCGGCCACCGAGATGCTGCCCGAGCCCGGCATCGACGACGAGGTGATCGAGGTCTTCGACCATCTCGGGCCGCTCCCCGAGGGGTTCGGGTCCGAGGGTCCCTTCCGGACGATCCAACGGGCGGGCGCGCACACCGAGGCCGACGCTGACACCAGCACCGGCACCAGCACCAGCACCAGCACCAGCACGGCCCACGCGCACAGCGGCCCGACACCCCAGCCACCGGGCCCCCAGGGGCCCAGCACGCCACCCCCGTCCAAGCCGTCCCGGCCACAACCATCCGAATCGTCGGTTTCGCAGCCGTCCGTTTCGCAACCGTCGATGTCGGACACCGGCAGCTTCCAACTGCCGCCGCCCCAGCCCCAGACGCCGCACACCGGGATACCGCAGCACCCGGCCCCACCACCGCCCTCGGCCCCCCAGCCGCCCACCGGGCAGCCGCACACCGGCCAGTTCCCGACCGGGCAGCCCCAAACCCCGTACCCCCCGCACGCCCCCCACACGCCGTACTCCGGCCTTCCGCAGCCGCCGGCGTCCCAGCCGGCGCCCGCGCAGCCCACGACGCCTCCACGGCCCGTACGACCCGCACAGCCGCCGCAGGCCACGCCCGATCCGCGGCAACAGCCAGGCCCCCCGCCCGCGCATACGCCTACCCCCACTCCCACTCCGGCCACGGCTTCCGCCCCGGCGGCCCAGCACGAATTCCCTCCTACTCGTCCATACACCGCTCCGCAGCCGCAGGTTCCCCCCACCGCCCGACGCCGCCCCGGACCGTCCCGGAAGACGACGATCGCGATCCTGATCGCCGCGGCCGTGTGCTTCGCGGTCGGCACATGGGCGTTACTGACCGCGGGCTGACCCGACGGCCACGGGCCGTGGCCACCCACCAGGCAGGCGCCACCCACCAGGCGGGCGCCGTCCGCCAAGCGGGCGTCACCCGCCAAGCGGCCGCCGCCCACCGCGCCGGCGCCACCTACCAGGCAGGCGGCGGCCCGTACCGCCGGTGCCTGCCCGGCCCGGATGCCGGGGCCGCGGCGGCCGGGGCACGGCGCCGGGCCGCCAGCGTCCACCCCCCGAGCCCGAGCAGCAGCAGCGCGCCGACGGCGTAGCTCACATAGCCCACCAGCCGCAGCCGGCCCTCGGCCGTGGCGTCGGCCACCGCTGCCCCGGCATCGTCCCCGGTCGCCGGTCCCTGGGCGGCCCCCCGCCGCTCGGCGTCCGTGAGGCCGAAGCCCGCCCGGACCGCGTCCCCGTCGTACGTCGGCCCGGCCTTCGCGGTGCCCGAGATCCGCACCCGCAGGGTGAGCGGCACCGTGTCCTTGAAGAACCGCGTGACGTCCGGATTCACCGTGACCGCCAGGTAGTACCACCCGGCGAAGCTCATCTTGCGCACGGAGTAGTCGGCCCGCGCCGAGCGGTTGCCGTACGCCACGGGGACGGTGTCCGCCTCCACCTGCGCCTTCCGGCCCTCGTATGCCTCGAAGGAGCCCTTCTTCGTCAGGCCGCGCGCCGGGTTGAAGACCCGAAGCCCCAGCGCGTCGTTGACCCCGGCCGTCTCTCCGGTCTTCGCGGCGGGCAGTTCGGCGGTGGCGTCGAGCCGCTGTCCCCAGTCGATCGGCACCCGGTAGAAGTGGGTCTCGCCCGGCCTGATCTGATCCGCCCACACCCCGGTGGACAACGGACGCGCGTCGTTGAACCCCGTGCCGCCCGGCCGCCACCGCGCCTTGCCATCGGGCAGCTCGGGCGGGGTGGCGTGCCAACTGCCCTCCGGGGCCTGCCCGGTGTCCCCGCCCTTCACCGGCGGCTCCACCATCAGCCTGAGCTCCAGCGGCCAGCTGTCGGGGTCCTGGGAGCCGGCTCCG
Source organism: Streptomyces sp. NPDC059679 (assembly GCF_042734105.1). Lineage (NCBI taxonomy): Bacteria > Bacillati > Actinomycetota > Actinomycetes > Kitasatosporales > Streptomycetaceae > Streptomyces > Streptomyces sp. NPDC059679. Next base: position 142,636 of record NZ_JBHWES010000014.1, read on the forward strand.
CGCTCCACCGTGACGACGTACCGGCCCGACTTCCGGCAGGAGGCCACCGAGCCCGACGCGGCCTGGCGTGCCGCGTAGTCGGCGAGCGGATAGGCCACACCGTTCGCCTCGATCTTCCGGTCGGAGCTGTCGCAGGTGGTGCCGTCGGGGCTCTCCAGCGTCACCTTGACCCGGTCCTGGTACGAGACGACGCCCGCCCCCGGGCGGGGCGCCGCGACCGCCGAGACATACGCGCCGGACGCGGTGTCCAGACGGACGCTGTAGTACCGCTTCTGGCCCGCCGCGATGCTGTCGACGTAGCCGAGCCCCGGCTTGAGCAGCGGGGCGCCCTCGGCGGCGTCGGTGCCGTGGATCAAGGTCCCCTCGGTCCGGTACGGCCGCGCCCCGGCGGCCCCGTCCGCGGGCGCGGCCCAGGCCTGGCCGGCCGGTCCTGGCGCCGTGGCCACCGCGCACAGCGCGGCCACCGCGGCGAGGCCGGTCCTGACCTTGCTGCGGTCATCCATCGCGGGTCACTCCTCGTCGTACCGGCCGCACAGCCCGTTCAACTTTGCTTATGCAAGCATTTCATTTGCAAGAGTGAACAAAGAAGACGGTTGCCGCGAGGAGTCCCGCGACAGCCGCCAGTAAAGCCGACAGGGCCCCGACCGCTCCAGCGGTCGGGGCCCTGTACAGAGCTGTTGGTCTCACACACCCGAACCTGCGGGCACGGAGTCGGTCGCCTCCGTCCACAGATCCTGCTCGGCGCGATCCGCCTGGATCTGGCGGTACACGAGGAGCCCGCCGATGGCGGCCAGTGCGACCAGGAGAAGCTTCTTCACCGCGCTACCTCGTCTCTTTCCTTGACGTAGGGGACCTCTGGCGCCCGATGATACACACCGGCCGATACCGTTCGGTGACCTATGCCCGGCATTGGCCGGCCGACAGCCGTTCATCAACTGCCCGGGCGCCGTTACGGAATCAGCCCGGACGAAGAGAGGATCTCCGTCCGGGCTGATCGCACCGGTGGGGCTAACAGGACTTGAACCTGTGGCCTCTTCCTTATCAGGGAAGCGCTCTAACCGTCTGAGCTATAGCCCCGCGCTGCACCGAAAGATTAGCGCACGACCAGCCCTGTCCCAAAATCGGTTACAGGCGGCCGCTACTCGTCCTCGGCGAGCGTGAGCTCCACACCGCCGACGAAGCCCGCCGACAGGTTGTAGATGAAGGCCCCCAGGGTGGCCAGCGCCGTGGCCAGCACCACATTGATCGCTGCGATGACCCCGGTGAAGGCCAGCACTCGCGGCAGCGACAGGAAGGACTCCAGGTCGAAGCCGGTGCCCTTCTTCGACTCCGTGGCCTCGCTGATCGTCCCGCCCACGGCGCTGAAGACGCCCATCCCGTCCATGACCATCCACAGCACCGCCGCGGCGACCACGGTGCAGATGCCCAGCGCGATCGCGAGCAGGAAGCTGACCTTCATCACCGACCACGGGTCCGCCCTGGCGACCCGCAGCCGCGCCTTGCGGGTACGCGGGGCCGAGCGGGCGCCCGACTCGGTGCGCGGGCGGCGCACCGCGGTCTGCTGCTGCCCCGAGCCGCCCCTGGCGGCCCCGCCGGTGCTCGGCGGGGTGCTCGGCGGCGCATACGCCTGCGGCGGGTGGTACGGCTGCGCGGGCTGTGGCTGGCCCGGCCGCTCACCGGGCAGCGGGCTGCCCGGGTAGCTCTCGTACGGCGGCTGCGGCTGCCTGATGTCCGTCACGGTACCCCCATGGGAGTCGGTGGAGGGGCCACGGGCGCCTGCCGAAGCGGGTGATCCGCTCCCGGCGGGTGCGGCGCCCGGCACCGGCCCATGGCCGGTATCCATTCCGCCGCCGCCCGCCGCGGGACCCGTGGCTCCACTCACGACCTACTCCTCGGTCTCGTCGGCCGGGGGCGCTGTGCCCTCGGCCGCCTCGGACGCGGCCCCCTCGGCTGCTTCGCTCACGGTCTCGGACTCGTCCTCGACCTCTTCAGCCTCACGACCGGCCTCGGCGTTCCGGGCGATACCGACGACGGCATCGCGCTTGCCCAGGTTGATCAGTTGGACGCCCATGGTGTCACGGCCCGTCTCCCTGACCTCGTTCACACGGGTACGGATTACGCCACCGCTGAGCGTGATGGCAAGGATCTCATCACTTTCCTCGACCACCAGAGCCCCGACGAGGGAACCGCGGTCCTCCACGATCTTGGCGGCCTTGATACCGAGGCCGCCGCGGCCCTGGACACGGTACTCGTCGACATTCGTCCGCTTCGCGTACCCACCGTCGGTGGCGGTGAACACGAACGTACCGGGCCGGACGACATTCATCGACAAGAGCTCGTCGTCCTCGCGGAAGCTCATGCCCTTGACGCCGGAGGTCGCCCGTCCCATCGGCCGCAGCGACTCATCCGTGGCCGTGAACCTGATCGACTGTGCCTTCTTGCTGATCAGCAGCAGATCGTCCTCGGCCGAAACCAGCTCGGCCCCGATCAGCTCGTCCTCCCGGCCGTCCTCCGTCTCCCGGAGGTTGATGGCGATCACACCACCCGACCGCGGGGAGTCGTAGTCCTTGAGCGGGGTCTTCTTCACCAGACCCGACTTCGTCGCCAGCACCAGATACGGCGCCGCCTCGTAGTCGCGGATCGCCAGGATCTGCGCGATCTGCTCATCCGGCTGGAACGCCAGCAGGTTCGCGACGTGCTGGCCGCGCGCCTCCCGGCCCGCGTCCGGCAGCTCGTACGCCTTCGCCCGGTAGACCCGGCCCTTGTTGGTGAAGAACAGCAGCCAGTGGTGGGTGGTCGAGACGAAGAAGTGGTCGACGATGTCGTCCTGCTTGAGCTTGGTGCCGCGCACGCCCTTACCGCCGCGCTTCTGCGAGCGGTAGTCCTCGGTCTTCGTACGCTTCACATAGCCGCCACGGGTGATCGTGACGACGATGTCCTCCTCGGCGATCAGGTCCTCGATGGACATGTCACCGTCGAAGGGGATCAGCTTGGTACGCCGGTCGTCGCCGTACTTCTCGACGATCGCGGTCAGCTCCTCGCTGATGATCTGCCGCTGCCGCTCGGGCGAGGCCAGGATCGCGTTGTACTCATTGATCTTGGCCTGCAGCTCGTCGTGCTCCTGGATGATCTTCTGACGCTCCAGGGCGGCGAGCCGCCGCAGCTGCATCTCCAGGATCGCGTTGGCCTGGATCTCGTCGATCGTCAGCAGGTCCATCAGGCCCCCGCGCGCGATCTCCACCGTGTCACTGCGCCGGATCAGCGCGATGACCTCGTCGATCGCGTCCAGCGCCTTGAGCAGACCGCGCAGGATGTGGGCCCGCTCCTCGGCCTTGCGCAGCCTGAAGCGCGTCCGGCGGACGATGACCTCGATCTGGTGGGTGACCCAGTTGCGGATGAAGGCGTCCAGCGAGAGGGTGCGCGGCACCCCGTCGACCAGCGCCAGCATGTTCGCGCCGAAGTTGGTCTGGAGGTCGGTGTGCTTGTAGAGGTTGTTGAGCACGACCTTGGCGACCGCGTCCCGCTTCAACACGATGACCAGGCGCTGCCCGGTCCGCGAGGACGTCTCGTCGCGGACGTCCGCGATGCCGCCGATCCTGGCTTCCTTCACCAGGTCGGCGATCTTCTGCGCCAGATTGTCCGGGTTGACCTGGTACGGCAGCTCGGTGACCACCAGGCACTGACGGCCCTGGATCTCCTCGACCTCGACGACCGCGCGCATCGTGATCGAGCCGCGACCGGTGCGGTACGCCTCCTCGATGCCCTTGCGGCCGACGACCAGGGCGCCGGTGGGGAAGTCCGGGCCCTTGATCCGGTCGATGAGCGCGTCGAGCAGCTCCTCCGGTGTGGCCTCCGGGTTGGCCAGGAACCACTGGGCGCCCTCGGCCACCTCGCGGAGGTTGTGCGGCGGGATGTTGGTGGCCATGCCGACCGCGATCCCCGCCGAGCCGTTGATCAGCAGGTTCGGGAAGCGGGCCGGCAGAACCGTCGGCTCCTGGTTACGCCCGTCGTAGTTGTCCTGGAAGTCGACGGTGTCCTCGTCGATGTCCCGGATCATCTCCATGGACAGCGGCGCCATCTTGCACTCGGTGTAGCGCATGGCCGCCGCCGGGTCGTTGCCCGGGGAGCCGAAGTTGCCGTTGGAGTCGACCAGCGGCATCCGCATGGACCACGGCTGGGCCAGCCGCACCAGGGCGTCGTAGATGGACGAGTCGCCGTGCGGGTGGTACGTGCCCATCACGTCGCCGACGACGCGGGCGCACTTGTAGAAGCCCTTCTCGGGGCGGTACCCGCCGTCGTACATCGCGTACAGCACACGGCGGTGCACCGGCTTGAGGCCGTCCCGGACGTCGGGCAGCGCACGGCTCACGATCACGCTCATCGCGTAGTCGAGGTACGAGCGCTGCATCTCCGTCTCGAGGCCCACCGGCTCGACGCGGAGGGTGGCCCCCTGGGTCTGGTCTTCTGGCGTGTTCGGGGTGTTCTCGTCGGCCATTGCTGGTCAAAGTCCTTCTGTCGTCTGCGGCTGCTCGGGGCCGACTCAGATGTCGAGGAAGCGGACGTCCTTGGCGTTGCGCTGGATGAACGAGCGCCGGGCCTCGACGTCCTCGCCCATCAGGACCGAGAACAGATCGTCGGCCTGCGCGGCGTCGTCCAGGGTGACCTGGCCCAGGACGCGGTGGTCCACGTCCATGGTGGTCACGCGCAGCTCCTCGGCGTTCATCTCGCCCAGACCCTTGAAGCGCTGGACCGAGTCCTCCTTGATGCGCTTGCCCTGCTCACGGCCCGCCTGGATCAGCGCGTCCCGCTCGCGGTCCGAGTACGCGTACTCGAAGTCGTCCCGGCCCCACTTGATCTTGTAGAGCGGCGGGCGGGACAGGAAGACATGGCCCGCCTCGACCAGCGGGCGCATAAAGCGGAAGAGGAAGGTGAGCAGCAGGGTGTTGATGTGCTGGCCGTCGACGTCGGCGTCCGCCATCAGGATGATCTTGTGATAGCGGAGCTTGCTGATGTCGAAGTCCTCGTGCACACCGGTGCCGAACGCCGAGATCAGCGCCTGGACCTCGTTGTTCTGGAGGATCTTGTCGACCCGCGCCTTCTCGACGTTGAGGATCTTGCCTCGGATGGGCAGGATCGCCTGGTACTGCGGGTTACGGCCGGCCTTGGCCGAGCCGCCGGCGGAGTCACCCTCGACGATGAAGATCTCGCACTTGGACGGGTCGTTGGACTGGCAGTCGGCCAGCTTGCCCGGCAGTGACGCGGTCTCCAGCAGCCCCTTGCGGCGGGTCAGATCGCGGGCCTTACGGGCCGCGACCCGGGCCGTGGCCGCCTGGATGGACTTGCGGACGATGTCCGCCGCCTCGTTGGGGTAGCGGTCGAGCCAGTCGGCCAGGTGCTCATGGACGATCTTCTGGACGAAGGTCTTCGCCTCCGTGTTGCCCAGCTTGGTCTTCGTCTGACCCTCGAACTGCGGCTCGCCGAGCTTGACCGAGATGATCGCGGTCAGGCCCTCGCGGATGTCCTCACCGGTGAGATTGTCATCCTTTTCCCGGAGCAGCTTCTTGTCCCGCGCGTACTTGTTGATCAAGTACGTCAGCGCGGCGCGGAAGCCCTCCTCGTGGGTGCCGCCCTCATGGGTGTGGATCGTGTTCGCGAAGCTGTAGACACCCTCGGTGTACTGGGTGTTCCACTGCATCGCGATCTCGACCGAGAGCATCCGCTCCTTGTCCTCGGCCTCGAAGCCGATGACCGTGGGGTGGACCAGCTCCCCCTTGCGGGAGTTCAGGTACTGCACGAAGTCGACGATGCCGCCCTCGTAGCAGTACGTCACGGAGAGCGGCTTGCCCTCCTCGTCCACATGGGCCTCGCGCTCGTCCGTCAGCGAGATGGACAGGCCCTTGTTGAGGAACGCCATCTCCTGGAAGCGCCGCGACAGCGTCTCGAAGGAGTACTCGGTCGTCTCGAAGACATCCGGGTCGGCCCAGAAGGTGACCGTCGTACCGGTCTCCGTGATCTGCTCGTTCTTGGCCAGCGGCGCGGTGGGCACGCCAAGCTTGTAGTCCTGGGTCCAGCGGTAGCCGTCCCGCTTGACCTCGACCGAGACCTTCGTCGACAGCGCGTTGACCACGGAGACGCCGACGCCGTGCAGACCGCCGGAGACGGCGTAGCCGCCGCCGCCGAACTTGCCGCCCGCGTGCAGCACGGTCAGCACGACCTCGACGGCCGGCTTCTTCTCCACCGGATGCAGGTCGACCGGGATACCGCGGCCATTGTCGACCACGCGAACCCCGCCATCGGCCAGGATCGTCACCTCGATGGTGTCCGCGTGACCGGCCAGGGCCTCGTCCACGGAGTTGTCCACCACCTCTTGGACAAGGTGGTGGAGGCCGCGCTCACCGGTGGAACCGATGTACATACCGGGTCGCTTGCGGACCGCGTCCAGGCCCTCCAGGACGGTGATCGCACTGGCGTCATAGGACGGCGGGGCCAAAGCCCCGTCGACGTCCTCGGACGGGATCTCGGACGGGATGTTCTCGTTGGGGTTGCCGGAATCGGCCACGAAGCGCCCTTTCTGGCACAGCACGAGCCGTCTCCGGGGCAGGCGGGAGCGGCTGCGTCGTTCAACATGTGTCCGCGAGCGCTCGGTGCGCAAGCGGCGACGGTGTACGCGCCCAGTCTACCGGTAGCGCCGACAAGAATGGGGGCTTGCCGGTGCCTGAGTACGCATGTGCCGCCCTGAACCGGTCGTCGCCGACTCCCCATATCTGGGGATGGGGTTTAAGAGGCTCACACCGCCACTCAGCGCTTCGGGTCGTCAACCACCGGCAACCATGACAGACGCCCCAGCGGCCACCCCCTTCACGGCCGCCCCGCCACCTGCGCAACGGGGGCGCACGGAGGACTGCCTCAGCCGTAGGTGTCGCCCGGGCCCGTGGAGCCGGGGGCGCGCAGCGATCCATAACGACGGGCCGGGCCGCCCGGACCCAAGACCTTGATCAGCTTGACCGTGCCCTGGCCGAGGTCCGCGTTGAGCCGGGCCACCAGCTGCGGGGCCAGCAGCCGCAGCTGGGTCGCCCACGCCGTCGAGTCGCACCGCACCGTCAGCACCCGAGCCTCCTCGTCGTACCGCTGCGGCTCGCAGTGCTGCGCCACCTCCGGTCCCACCATCTGGGGCCAGCGGCCCATCACCCCGCCCACCGCGGCGGGGGTCTCCCAGCCCCGCTCGGTGATCAGCCGGTTGATCGCGGCACCGAGCGGCAGCGGATCGCGCCCGTCGGCGCGCGCACCGGAGCGCAAGCCCCCTCGGCGCGCCTGCTTCTTCTGCTGCGCCGCCGCACCACGGGCGCGCGCCTGCTCCTTGGCGGCGCGCAGCGCCACCCGCGCCAGGTCGACCCCCGAGGGCTCCGGCGGAGTGGGCGGCTGTGCGGGCTGCTCGGTCACAGGGGCCGCACCTCCCCTTCGGACACCGCGTAGCGGGCGCCCGCCAGCACTCCGGGGACGTCGTCCTCCACGGCCGCCGTCACCAGCACCTGCTCGCCGGGCGCGACCAACTCGGCCAACCGCTCCCGGCGCCGCTCGTCGAGCTCCGCGAAGACGTCGTCCAGCACCAGCACGGGCTCGCCCGCCCGCCGGACCGCCCCGGCCTCACCGCCCCCGCCGACCTCGGCTGCCTCGGCGGAAGGCCCGCCGGGTGCCCATGAGATGTCCGCGCGCAGCAGGTCGTACGAGGCCAGGCGCAGGGCCAGCGCATACGACCAGGACTCGCCATGGCTCGCATAGCCCTTCGCCGGAAGCTCCCCGAGCCGCAGGATCAGATCGTCGCGGTGCGGGCCGACCAACGTCACCCCGCGCTCGATCTCCTGCTTACGGGCGGCCGTGAGCGCGGCCGAAAGCTGCTCGTACAGCTCCTCGCGGGTGCCCGCGGCCGCCAGGCCGTCGCCCATGGAACTGCGGTAGTCGAAACCGATCGGGCCGCCCCCCGGCGCCAGTTGCTCATACGCCTTGTCGGTCAGCGGCTGCAGCGCGGCGATCAGATCGAGGCGCTGGGCGAGCAATTCCGCACCGGCGCGCGCCAGATGCTGGTCCCATACGTCGAGAGTGGACAGCGCCCCGTCGCCCCCGGAACCACGGCCGCCGCCGTGACGCCGGGCCAACGCGGCGGTCTTGAGCAGGGTGTTGCGCTGCTTGAGCACCCGCTCATAGTCGGCGCGGACCCCGGCCATGCGCGGTGAGCGCGCGGTGACCAGCTCGTCCAGGAAGCGCCGACGCTCCCCGGGATCCCCCTTGACCAGGGCCAGGTCCTCGGGCGCGAACAGGACCGTGCGCAGGATGCCAAGCACATCGCGCGGTCTGACCTGCGAGGATCTATTGATTCTGGCGCGGTTGGCCTTACCGGGGTTCAGCTCCAGCTCGACCAGCTGCTGCCGGTCGCCCTCGACGATCGCGGCCCGCACGATCGCCCGGTCCGCGCCCATCCGCACCAGCGGGGCGTCGGCGGAGACGCGATGGCTGCCGAGCGTGGCCACATAGCCGACGGCCTCGACGAGGTTGGTCTTCCCCTGGCCGTTGGGGCCCACAAAAGCCGTGACGCCCGGGCCGAGAGCGACCTCGGCCCGGGCGTATGAGCGGAAGTCGGCGAGCGACAGATGCGTTACATGCATGGTGGCGCGCCGACCTCCCCCGGCGGCTCCCTTACGGGGGCTGGTTACTTCTTGTTCTCGACCGCGTGGCCGCCGAACTGGTTGCGCAGTGCGGCGATCATCTTCATCTGCGGGGAGTCGTCCTGGCGGGACGCGAACCGGGCGAAGAGCGAGGCCGTGATGGCGGGCAGCGGCACGGCGTTGTCGATGGCCGCCTCGACGGTCCAGCGGCCCTCGCCGGAGTCCTCCGCGTAGCCCCGCAGCTTCTCCAGGTGCTCGTCGTCGTCCAGGGCGTTGACCGCGAGGTCCAACAGCCAGGAGCGGATGACGGTGCCCTCCTGCCAGGAGCGGAAGACCTCGCGGACGTCGGTGACCGAGTCCACGGCCTCCAGCAGCTCCCAGCCCTCGGCGTAGGCCTGCATCATCGCGTACTCGATGCCGTTGTGGACCATCTTCGCGAAATGGCCGGCACCGACCCGCCCGGCGTGAACTGCCCCGAAGTCACCCTCGGGCTTGAGCGCATCGAAGATCGGCTGGACCCGCGCCACATGCTCGGCCGCGCCGCCGTACATCAGCGCATAGCCGTTCTCCAGGCCCCAGACGCCGCCGGAGACGCCGCAGTCGACAAAGCCGATGCCCTTGGCGTTCAGCTGCTCGGCGTGCCGCTCGTCGTCGGTCCAGCGGGAGTTGCCACCGTCGACCACGATGTCGCCCGGCGACAGCAGCTCGGCCAGCTCCTCGATGGTGGTCTGGGTCGCGATGCCGGCCGGCACCATGATCCACACCACACGCGGTCCCTTGAGCTTGTCCACAAGGTCGTCGAGGCTGTGGACGTCGGCGAGGTCCGGGTTGCGGTCGTACCCGATGACGGTGTGACCTGCGCGGCGCATGCGCTCGCGCATATTGCCGCCCATCTTGCCGAGACCGACGAGACCGAGCTCCATCAGTGATCCTTTATGCCGTAGTCATTGCGTTTCGCACCTGAGTCCGAGCCTACGCCCAGGGGTTGTCGCTCAACTGTGGGCCACACCCGCTCATCCGCTGAGCCGCACCGGCATGATCAGGTACTTGTACGCCTCGTCCGCCTCGGCGTCCATGGCCGGCTTGCCACTGAGCAGAGCGGGCTTGGTCGAGGTGGTGAACGACAGCTGGGCGACCGGAGAATCGATCGCGCTCAGCCCGTCCAGCAGGAAGGTCGGGTTGAAGGCGATCGAGATGTCGTCGCCATCGAGCTGGGCGTCGACGCGCTCCACAGCCTGTGCGTCGTCGCTCGACCCGGCCTCCAGGATCAGCACGCCCTGCTCGAAGGTGAGCCGGACCGGGGTGTTGCGCTCGGCGACCAGGGCGACGCGCTTGACCGCCTCCACGAACGGAGCGGTCTCGATCACCGCGACGGAGTTGAACTCGGTCGGGAAGAGCGTGCGGTACTTGGGGAGGTCGCCTTCGAGCAGCCGGGTCGTGGTGCGGCGCCCGGCGCCCTCGAAACCGATCAGGCCCTCCCCGGCGCCCGAGCCGGACAGGGCGAGGGCCACGGTGTCACCGCTGGTCAGCGACTTGGCGGTGTCCAGGAGCGTCTTGGCGGGCACGAGCGCGACCGCGGAGATGTCGGGCGTCTCGGGCTTCCACAGGAACTCGCGGACCGCGAAGCGGTAGCGGTCGGTGGAGGCCAGCGTGACCGTGTCGCCCTCGATCTCGATCCGCACACCGGTGAGCACCGGCAGGGTGTCGTCGCGGCCGGCCGCGATGGCCACCTGGGCGGCGGCGGAGGCGAAGACATCGCCGGGCACGGTGCCGGTCGCCGTCGGCATCTGCGGCAGGGCGGGGTACTCCTCCACAGGCAGGGTGTGGAGTGTGAATCGCGACGAGCCGCAGACGACGGTCACCCGCACACCGTCAGTGGAGATCTCCACAGGGCGGTTGGGGAGGGCGCGGCAGATGTCGGCGAGGAGGCGGCCGGAGACCAGGACCGTGCCGTCGTCCTCCACATCGGCTTCCACCGACACCCGGGCCGAGACCTCGTAGTCGAAGCCGGAGAGGCTGAGGGTGCTCTCTTCCGCCTTCAGCAGCAGCCCCGCGAGGACGGGCACCGGCGGACGGGCCGGAAGGCTGCGGGCCGCCCAGGCCACTGCCTCCGCGAGTACATCGCGCTCCACCCGGATCTTCACCGGAACCGCCTCCTGCTGTTGCTGGCTCGCCCTGCTGGCCTTCGTCGTCGGCGCAATCGCCGGAGACCAGTCTGACGTACGCCGCCGACAGTCGGTGCGGCTCGGGGTCAAATCGGCGCCCGAGGTGTCGGGCGGCTCGGAGCCCGGTTGTGCACAGGCCCCACTTCGAAACGAATTTCTCGCTCTAACTAAGTGGTCGTAGTAGTAGGGCCTGTGGAAACCGTGGACAACTGACTTCTCGCAGGTCAGCATCAGTTTTTTATCCACCGGGCCTGTGGGCGACGGCAGTGGACAAACAGGCTCTGCTGTGGATGCCGCCGAGTTCTGCACACCCGATGCACAGGCGAGCCCCGGTTCTCCCCAGCTGTGTCCCCAGTTTTACCCACCTTCCCCACAGCCCAACCCGGCTCGTTGGTGTGACGCCTTTCACTCGTCTCGGTGACCACGCCCGTTTCCTTGCCGAACAGTGGATGAGGGTGTGGAGAAGCTGTGGGTGACGGGGCCTTGGCTGTGGGCGGGCGGTGGACAACGCGGAGACCGCCCTGTGGGTAACTCCGTCGTCCACAGTCTGTGGACTGTTGATTGTCACAATTCCACACCCCCCTGACCTCCTCCGATGTCCTGTCGGCAGCCGCCCCTGTGGACACAGTCTGGACAGCCGGGACATCCCCAGGGTGTGGATGGTGGATTGGCCGCTGACCTGTGGAGAAGCGGCCTCCGAGGGCATGGAATCGAACAGGCCGTCCGTGTCGCGGAGGCGTCGCCGGGGCGCGGACGGCCGGGCCGGGGCGGCCGGCGGGCGGAGCGGAGCCCGGCCGGGGCGGCTCCGGAGCGACGGAACGGGCCCGGAAACGACGAAGGGCGCTTGCGGGAGTCGTTCCTCCCCAAGCGCCCTGGGCGGAATCCGGCGCGAGAGCCGCGCCGTGTGCCGCGCCCTGTGCCGCGTCAGCCGTTCTTGATGCGGTTGGTCAGCTCGGTGACCTGGTTGTAGATGGAGCGCCGCTCGGCCATCAGCGCCCGGATCTTGCGGTCGGCGTGCATGACGGTCGTATGGTCCCGGCCGCCGAACTGCGCCCCGATCTTGGGCAGCGACAGATCGGTCAGCTCACGGCACAGATACATCGCGATCTGCCGCGCGGTGACCAGCACCCGGCTGCGCGAGGCGCCGCACAGATCGTCGACCGTATGCCCGAAGTAGTCGGCAGTCGCGGCCATGATCGCGGTGGCGGTGATCTCCGGGGCCGCGTCCTCGCCGCCGGGGATCAGGTCCTTCAGCACGATCTCGGTCAGGCCGAGGTCCACCGGCTGGCGGTTCAGGCTGGCGAAGGCCGTGACCCGGATCAGCGCCCCCTCCAGCTCGCGGATATTGCGCGAGATACGGGAAGCGATGAACTCCAGCACCTCCGGCGGGGCGTTCAGCTGCTCCTGCACCGCCTTCTTGCGCAGGATCGCGATACGCGTCTCCAGCTCCGGCGGCTGCACATCGGTGATCAGTCCCCACTCGAAGCGGTTGCGGAGCCGGTCCTCCAGGGTCACCAGCTGCTTGGGCGGCCGGTCGGAGGACAGCACGATCTGCTTGTTCGCGTTGTGGAGCGTGTTGAAGGTGTGGAAGAACTCCTCCTGCGTCGACTCCTTGCTCGCGAGGAACTGGATGTCGTCGACCAGAAGGATGTCCATGTCGCGGTAGCGCTTGCGGAACGCGTCCGCCTTGCCGTCGCGGATGGAGTTGATGAACTCGTTGGTGAACTCCTCGGAGCTCACATAGCGCACCCGCGTCCCCGGGTAGAGGCTGCGCGCGTAGTGCCCGATCGCATGCAGCAGGTGGGTCTTGCCGAGCCCGGACTCCCCGTAGATGAACAAGGGGTTGTACGCCTTGGCGGGCGCCTCGGCGACGGCGACCGCCGCGGCGTGCGCGAAGCGGTTCGACGCGCCGATGACGAAGGTGTCGAAGAGGTACTTCGGGTTCAGGCGCGCGGTCGGCTCACCAGGGCCGGGCGCCGGCGCCGGCTGCGCGGCGAGCGGGCCGGGGGCACCGGTCTGCGAGGGCAGCACGGGCGGGCCGCCGCGAGAACGATCCAGCGGGTCGGGGAGCTCCCGGCGCGGCTGCTCGTACGGCGACCGGTCGGGCCCCGGGCCGGAACCCGGGCCAGGTCCGGGCCCAGGCCGCTCCGCGCCCGCGCCCCGGTAGTCCGAGTGCGGCTGCTGATCGTAGAGCTGCTGGTCATAGCCGGGCTGGGGACGCTGGGTGGCGTACGGGTCGCCCTCGGGGAAGCCGCCGAGCCGGGGCTGCTGCCAGCCGTAGTCGCGCGGCCGGGGCCAGGCGCCGGGCTCGGGCCGGTGCTGGTCATAGCCGGGGTAGGCGGGGCGGGCCGCCGGCAGCTCATCGCCCGCCGGACGGCCGTATCCGTCCCGGCTGCCATAGCTGTCGCGGTTGTCGTAGCCCTCGTAGGCGTCGCGACTCTCATACGAGTCACGATTCTCGTAAGAGTCACGACTCTCGCGGGTGTCGCGACTTTCGTACGTGTCGCGCTGTGGCTGCTGCGGGACCATCGGCTCGCCGGCGGAGTCGTCGACGGTGATCGCGATCCGGATCGGGCGGCCGCACTCGCGGCTGAGCGTTTCGCTGACGATCGGGGCCAGCCGGCCCTCCAGCACGCCCTTGGCGAATTCATTGGGCACGGCCAGCAGCGCGGTGTCGGCGACGAGGGCGAGCGGCTGGCACCGCTTGATCCAATGTTCGTCCTTGGCCTCGACGCCTTGTCCGCCCTGGCCCGCGCCCTCTCCGAGCAGCCGCTCGAGCACACGTGGCCACACTGCGGCAAGATCGGCGGGTACGTCAGCCACAGGGCACGCTCTCTCACTCGCTGGGTGGGGGGACGCCGACAGGTCCCACGAATATGCGGTTCTCGGGACGGGCGGGAAGGAATCGGAGCCCAGCCACGGTAGTCAGGCCGGGCTGTGCGGTTCAAGTCGTTGTCCACAGGGTGTGTACAAATGTGCCATGCGATGTCGCCGCGCGTTCCCTTGCCCCCGGGCCCAAGGGGGCCGCGTCTTCGCGGGGCGCCACCCGGCCGCGCCACCGGGCGGCGCCGGTTTGACCGGATGGCGTAATCGCGCGTACCGTAACCAGGTCGAGTTGTCGATGGCTGCTGCCGCCTGCCTCCGATGGGCAAGGGTCGCGGACCCCAGGTCCGGCGATTATGAAGCGGTGCACTCGGGCGTATTGCGAGCTACTCGTGGGCGCACGGTGACAGCCAGGCGATGTCCCGCCACCACCCGATTCATTTCTGGAGCCCCCGAGTGAGCAAGCGCACCTTCCAGCCGAACAACCGCCGCCGCGCGAAGACCCACGGCTTCCGGCTGCGTATGCGTACCCGTGCCGGCCGCGCGATTCTCGCGTCCCGCCGTAGCAAGGGTCGCGCCCGTCTGTCGGCCTGAGCAGCCTGACCCAAGGTCCATGACGTGCTGCCTACCGAAAAACGGCTGAGGCGGCGCGAGGACTTTGCAGCCGCGGTACGCCGAGGGCGCCGGGCCGGACGCCCGCTCCTCGTCGTGCACTATCGCAGCGGCCTTGCCAGCGGTGAAACGGACCCGCACGCACCTGGGGAGAGTGCTCCCCCTGCGCGTGCGGGTTTCGTCGTAAGCAAGGCGGTCGGCGGTGCCGTCGTACGCAACCTGGTGAAGCGGAGGCTGCGCCATCTCATGCGCGACCGCCTCGAACTTTTTCCCGCAGGTAGCCTTGTGGTCGTACGGGCGCTGCCCGGTGCGGGCGAAGCGGGCCACGACCAGCTGGCCCGTGACCTCGACACCGCAGTGCGGCGGCTACTGGGAGGGGTGCCGCGATGAAGTACCCGCTGCTGTGGTTGATCAAGCTGTACCAGTGGACCATCAGCCCGATGCTGGGACCGGTCTGCAAGTACTACCCGTCGTGCTCGCACTACGGCTACACGGCCATTGACCGGCACGGCGCGGTGAAAGGAACGGCGCTGACGGCGTGGCGCATCTTGCGCTGCAACCCGTGGTCGCTCGGTGGCGTCGACCACGTTCCTCCCCGGAAGCGCCCGGTCTGGCACCAGCGGCTGCGCAACCGCCTCGGCGGGCACTCCGCCGGGGAGCCTGCCCCACAGCCCGAGACCCAGCCCAACGCCCAAGGAGCCTGATTCGTGGACACGATCCTCGGTCCTCTTTATGACGTAGTTTCCTGGATCATCGTCCAGTTCCACGCGTTCTACAGCCTCATCTTCGACCGGGACAGTGGCTGGGCGTGGGGTCTGTCCATCGTTTCGCTGGTGGTACTGATCCGTATCTGCCTGATCCCGCTCTTCGTGAAGCAGATCAAGGCGACGCGGAACATGCAGGCGCTCCAGCCGAAGATGAAGGCGATCCAGGAGCGCTACAAGAGCGACCGGCAGCGCCAGTCCGAAGAGATGATGAAGCTCTACAAGGAGACGGGTACCAACCCGCTCTCGAGCTGTCTCCCGATTCTGGCGCAGTCACCGTTCTTCATCTCGCTGTACCAGGTCCTGAACCACATCGCGAACAACCGCACGGTCGGTTTCATCGACCAGTCGCTGTTGGACAGCGCCCGCTCGGCGCACATCTTCGGTGCTCCGCTGTCCGTGAAGTTCATGTCGTCCGCCTCGAAGGTCGAGTCTCTCGGCGCCTCGCTGACGGACGTCCGGGTCGTGACGATCGTCATGATCGTCCTGATGTCGGCGTCGCAGTTCTTCACCCAGCGCCAGCTGATGACCAAGAACGTCGACCTGACGGTGAAGACGCCGTTCATGCAGCAGCAGAAGATGCTGATGTACGTCTTCCCGGTCATGTTCGCCGTCTTCGGTATCAACTTCCCCGTCGGTGTCCTCGTCTACTGGCTGACCACCAACGTGTGGACCATGGGTCAGCAGATGTTCGTCATCCGCCGTAACCCGACCCCCGGCAGCGTCGCCTTCAAGGCACGCCAGGAGCGGCTGCGGGCCCAGGGCAAGCTCAAGGAGGAGCCGGCCGAGGTCGAGGCCAAGCAGGCGGCCGAGACGGCTCGCGCGAACCGGCAGCAGCCCAAGCGGCAGAGCAAGTCGCGGCGCCAGTCGGGCGCCACGGGCCACGCCAGGGCGCAGTCCCAGCCGCAGGTCGCCAAGACCTCGCTGGACAAGTCCGACTCGGAGGAGTCGGGCTCGCAGAAGCAGCAGCCCAGCGTGGCGCAGAAGAAGGGCGCGCAGGGCGGTAAGCCGGCCGGCGGCTCGGCTTCCGGCTCCTCCCGCACCGCCAAGTCCGGGCAGCGCAAGGGCCAGCAGCGCCCCAAGCACCCGTCCAAGAAGTAAGAAGGAGTCCATCCGTGACGGAAGGCACCACCCCGGCTGCCGAGGGTGTCGACACCCTGACCCGCCTCGAGCAGGAGGGGGAGATTGCGGCCGACTACCTCGAGGGGCTGCTGGACATCGCGGACCTCGACGGTGACATCGACATGGACGTCGAGGCCGACCGTGCCGCGGTGTCGATCATCAGTGATTCGACCAGTCGGGACCTGCAGAAGCTGGTGGGCCGGGACGGTGAGGTGCTGGAGGCGCTCCAGGAGCTGACCCGGCTCGCGGTGCACCGGGAGACCGGCGACCGCAGCCGGCTCATGCTCGATATCGCCGGGTACCGGGCCCGTAAGCGCGCCGAGCTCACCGAGCTGGGCACCAAGGCCGCGGAGGAGGCCAAGGGCACCGGTGAGCCGGTGAAGCTGAAGCCGATGACGCCGTTCGAGCGGAAGGTCGTGCACGACGCGGTGGCCGCCGCCGGACTGCGCAGCGAATCGGAGGGCGAGGAGCCCCAGCGTCGCGTGGTCGTGCTTCCGGTCTGAACCGGTCCAGCCTCATGATCCACACGGCCCCGTCTGCTCGCAGACGGGGCCGAATCTTGTCAGCCTTGCATCAGCTGTCAGCCCTCGCAGCATCAGCGTTCACCACAGTGTTCGGTATGGAAGGACGGTCCCCGTGACGGAAGCAGCGGAGCTCCCCCCGGCCCCCGAGGAGGCGCGGGAGGTATTCGGTGAGCGCTTCTTGGAGGCCGTCCGGTACGCCGAACTGCTCGCCGACGTCGGGGTGACCCGCGGTCTGATCGGGCCTCGCGAGGTGCCGCGGCTGTGGGAGCGCCATCTGCTGAACTGCGCGGTGCTCTCCGAGGTGGTGCCCGAGGGCGTCACCGTATGCGATGTGGGCTCGGGGGCCGGGCTGCCCGGCATCCCGCTGGCCCTGACCCGCCCGGATCTGCGGATCACGCTGCTGGAGCCGCTGCTGCGCCGTACGAACTTCCTCCAGGAAGTGGTCGAGCTGCTGGGTCTTGAGCATGTGACGGTGGTGCGGGGTCGGGCCGAGGAGGTCCTGGGGAAGCTGCCCCCGATGCATGTGGTGACGGCGCGTGCCGTGGCTCCGCTGGACCGGCTGGCCGGCTGGGGAGTTCCGCTGCTGCGCCCGTACGGAGAGATGCTGTTGCTCAAGGGGGACACGGCGGAGGAGGAGCTGAAGCACGCCCGCGCCGCGCTGAGCAAGCTCGGGGTGGTCGGGACCTCGGTCCTCCATGTCGGGGAGGGGATCGTCGATCCACTCTCCACCGTGGTGCGGGTCGAGGTCGGGGAGAGCCCCGGCGGCGTGCGTTTCGCCGCCAAGCGGGCCAAGGCGGCCCGCAAGGGTCCCCGGCGCCGCCGCTGAGGGGCCGAGGCCCATCCAGGATCTTCCCTGGGCCGGCATTGCTCCATAGGGCGGGCTCGGCTACTCCATACAAGCTTCCAAAACTACGCATAGCGGAGTGTCGTGACGAATCGGTGAGGCTGTCCGTGCATCGTGTTTCACGTGAAACGTCGCTCCTTGTTGCATGGAATCATCAGTCGTGGGCGCGCGGCCGCACTGCCGCGCGACCGTCGGCCCCGACGGGATGTGGATTCATCCACAGGAGAACGGGCCTCGCTGGTTCACAACCCCAAAAGCATGGCAGGCTCTGTTCATCGCGAGCCTGATGTCGAGGAGAGTGAATCCTTGCGGTCCGACGCCAACATCGCGGGGCCGATGACCGATCCGGTCCCCGGCCCCCGTACTGAATCGGCGGGGGAGGATGTTTCACGTGAAACACCGCCCCCGATGGACGACACCCCCATTGGTCGTGCCGCCGAACTGGCGGTCCAAGCCCTGGGCCGCGCGGGCGAGGGACTGCCCAGGCCGGAACAGACCCGGGTGATCGTGGTCGCCAATCAGAAGGGCGGGGTCGGCAAGACCACCACCACGGTCAATCTGGCCGCTTCTCTGGCCCTCCACGGCGGCCGGGTGCTGGTCATCGACCTCGATCCGCAGGGCAATGCCTCGACGGCACTGGGAATCGATCACCACGCCGAGGTGCCGTCGATCTATGACGTGCTGGTGGACAGCAAGCCCCTGTCCGACGTGGTGCAGCCCGTTCCCGATGTGGAGGGGCTGTTCTGCGCCCCGGCCACGATCGATCTGGCAGGTGCGGAGATCGAACTGGTCTCGCTCGTGGCGCGGGAGAGCCGGCTGGAGCGGGCTATCCAGGCATATGAGCAGCCACTGGACTACATCCTCATCGACTGCCCTCCGTCGCTGGGCCTGCTGACGGTCAACGCGCTCGTCGCCGGAGCCGAGGTCCTGATCCCGATCCAGTGCGAGTACTACGCTCTGGAGGGGCTGGGGCAGCTGCTGCGCAATGTCGACCTGGTGCGGGGGCATCTCAACCCCAAGCTCCATGTCTCGACGATCCTGCTCACGATGTACGACGGCCGGACCCGGCTGGCGTCGCAGGTCGCCGACGAGGTCCGCAGCCACTTCGGCCATGAAGTCCTGCGGACGAGCATCCCCAGATCGGTGCGCATCTCCGAGGCTCCCAGCTATGGGCAGACAGTCCTCACCTACGACCCGGGGTCCAGTGGAGCGCTGTCCTACCTGGAAGCGGCCCGAGAGATCGCGCTCAGAGGGGCCAACGTCCACTATGACGCCCAGCGGGCACATACCGTCCCAGAGATCAGCCCGCACGACCAGCACAGCAGCATGCAGGAGGGGATTCAGTGAGTGAGCGACGCAGAGGACTGGGCCGTGGGCTCGGGGCTCTGATCCCTCCCGCGCCGAAGGGGACGGATGGCTCCGGGCCCGCGCAGGCGGCGGGACCGGTCACGGCGACGGCGGTCTCCACCTCGCCGTCGGCGGTCCCGGTGCTGACCCAGGAACGTGGCGTGGCTGCGGCCAAGGTGACCTCGCTGCCGTCTCATGGCCTTCCGCCGGAGACGGAAGCCGTGCCGCAACAGCAGCAGGAGGAAGCCCTGCCGCCCGTCGTGGAGGAGGTGGCCGGAGCACACTTCGCCGAGCTGCCGCTGGACTTCATCACCCCCAATCCGCGGCAGCCGCGTGAGGTGTTCGACGAGGACGCTCTTGCCGAGCTGGTCACCTCGATCCAGGAGGTCGGGCTTCTCCAGCCCATCGTCGTCAGGCAGTTGGCTCCCGAGCGCTATGAGCTCATCATGGGCGAGCGCCGCTGGCGGGCCTGCCGGGAGGCGGGGCTGGAGAAGATTCCGGCGATCGTCAGGGCGACCGAGGACGAGAAGCTTCTGCTGGACGCGCTGCTGGAGAATCTGCATCGCGCACAGCTCAACCCCTTGGAAGAGGCATTCGCCTACGACCAGCTGCTGAAGGACTTCGACTGCACGCATGACGAGCTGGCGGACCGCATCGGGCGTTCCCGCCCCCAGGTCTCCAATACGCTCCGGCTGCTGAAGCTGTCCCCCAAGGTGCAGAGCCGGGTCGCGGCGGGCGTGCTCTCCGCGGGCCACGCCCGTGCGTTGCTCGGCGTCGATGACCCGGAGGAGCAGGACCGGCTGGCGTATCGGATCGTCGCCGAAGGGCTCTCGGTGCGGTCGGTCGAAGAGATCGTGACCCTGATGGGCTCACGGTCGGGGAACAAGACGAAGGCGAAGGGGCCGCGCGCGGGCACGAAGATCTCCCCCGCGCTCACGGATCTCGCCTCCAGGCTCTCCGACCGCTTTGAGACCCGGGTGAAGGTGGACCTCGGTCAGAAGAAGGGAAAGATCGTCGTCGAGTTTGCCTCGATGGACGATCTGGAGCGCATCCTCGGCACGCTCGCCCCGGGCGAGGGACCGGTTCTGGAGCAGCGACTCTCGGAAGCAACAGAATCGGAAGTGGCAGAAGAGTAGGACACCGGTCTTACGGGCAGAGCGGGGCGGGTCGTATTCCGGCGTGGTCGGAACACGACCCGCTCTTTGCTCAAGGGCGGTATCGGTGCAATCTCGGCACGGATACGATGCGATCAGGTAGGGCGGATCCATGTGGAGGCGTCTTATGCGGAGGGCAAGGCCGTGCGATCGGTGAGTCGCACGGGGCTGCTGGCAACGGGATTGGGCCTGGGGGCCGTCGGCGGATTCGTCGGCAGTCTGCTCAGGGGGCGTAGTGCGCTGGCGGCCGCTCGGAGCGCGGCCGACGACGGAAGTGAGGGACTGGCTTCATGGGGCGTCGGCTCGTACCGCTCACACTGGACAACCTCCCGGACATCCCGAAGCGCTGTCGCTCCTGTGTCTTCTGGGAGCTCGACCCGGTCAGCGGCGAAGCCGCGGTAAGGGCCGGACGTCCGGAGCTGGAGAAGGAAGCCTGGATCTCGGCTGTTCTGCTGGAGTGGGGCTCCTGCGGCCGGGTGGTCTATGTGGACGATGTGCCGGTGGGCTTTGTGCTCTACGCGCCCCCGGCGTATGTGCCGCGATCCACGGCCTTTCCGACGAGCCCCGTCGCGGCGGACGCCGTGCAGCTGATGACGGCCTGGCTGATGCCTGGGTACCAGGGGCAGGGGCTGGGCCGGGTGATGGTGCAGACGGTGGCCAAGGATCTGATACGGCGCGGGTTCAAGGCGATCGAGGCCTTCGGGGACGCCACCTGGAAGGAACCGGCCTGTGTGCTGCCCGCGGACCATTTGCTCGCCGTGGGCTTCAAGACGGTGCGGCCGCATCCGCGGTATCCGCGTTTGAGGCTGGAGCTGCGGACGACGATCTCCTGGAAGGAGGACGTCGAGCTGGCGCTGGACCGGCTACTCGGTGCGGTTCAGAAGGAGCCGGCGCTCCGGCCGCTGTAGGGCCGTTCGTGTGAGGGCGGTGCGTACGAGGGCGGTGCGTGTGAAAGCCGGTGCGTACGGGCCGTGGTTTCACGTGAAACACGAAGGGGCTGCCCCAAGCGGGGCAGCCCCTTCGTGGTGGAGCGATGGCTGATGGGGTCAGCCGATGAAGTCGGCCAGGTCGCGCTCGATGGCGGCCTTGGGCTTGGCGCCGACGATGGTCTTGGCGACCTCGCCGCCCTGGTAGACGTTCAGCGTCGGGATCGACATCACGCCGTACTTCGCGGCGGTCGCCGGGTTCTCGTCGATGTTGAGCTTGGCGATGATGATCTTGTCGCCGTGCTCAGCCGCGATGGCCTCCAGAGACGGGGCGATCTGGCGGCACGGACCGCACCACGCGGCCCAGAAGTCGACGAGCACAGGCTTGTCGCTCTTGAGGACGGTCTCCTCGAAGTCGGCGTCTGTGACGGTCACCGTGGCACCGGCCATGGTTCATCTCCTTTATCGATTTGGTGCAGAGGGGGGTAGGTGGGGTCAGGCGGTGGCGTTCGCGCCATCGGCGAGAGCGGCGAGGTACCGCTCGGCATCGAGTGCCGCGGAGCAGCCCGTGCCGGCCGCGCTGATCGCCTGACGGTAGGTGTGGTCCACGACATCGCCCGCGGCGAAGACACCGGCCAGGTTGGTCCGGGTCGAGGGTGACGCGACCTTCAGGTAGCCCTCGTCGTCCAGGTCGAGCTGGCCCTTGAAGAGCTCGGTGCGCGGGTCGTGGCCGATGGCGATGAACAGACCGGTGGCCGGCAGCTCGGAGGTCTCGCCGGTCTTGACGTCCCGCAGAGTCAGCCCGGCGAGCTTGTTGTCGCCGCGGATCTCGGTGACCTCGCTGTCCCAGATGAAGGAGATCTTGGGGTCGGCGAAGGCGCGCTCCTGCATCGCCTTGCTGGCCCGCAACGTGTCACGGCGGTGGACCACGGTGACCGACTTGGCGAAGCGGGAGAGGAAGGTCGCTTCCTCCATCGCGGTGTCGCCACCACCGATGACGGCGATGTCCTGGTCCTTGAAGAAGAACCCGTCACAGGTGGCGCACCAGGACACGCCACGACCGGAGAGCTCGTCCTCATGGGCCAGGCCCAGCTTGCGGTGCTGCGAGCCGGTGGTGACGATGACCGTCTTGGCCCGGTGGACCGTACCGGCGGAGTCGGTGACGGTCTTGATGTCCTCGGTGAGGTCGACCGAGACAACATCGTCCGGGACCAGCTCGGCGCCGAAGCGCTCCGCCTGGGCCCGCATGTTGTCCATCAGGTCGGGGCCCATGATCCCGTCACGGAAGCCGGGGAAGTTCTCCACGTCGGTGGTGTTCATCAGGGCACCACCGGCGGTCAC
Organism: Streptomyces sp. NPDC059679; assembly: GCF_042734105.1. Classification (NCBI taxonomy): domain Bacteria; kingdom Bacillati; phylum Actinomycetota; class Actinomycetes; order Kitasatosporales; family Streptomycetaceae; genus Streptomyces; species Streptomyces sp. NPDC059679. The sequence continues at coordinate 164,918 of NZ_JBHWES010000014.1, forward strand.
GGAGCCTTCGAAGACCAGCGGCTTCAAGGAAGCCCGGGCGGTGTAGAGCGCGGCCGTATAGCCCGCGGGCCCGGAACCGATGATGATCACGTTGCGGACGTCGCTCACGGATGTCTTCCTTGTCTCTGCCGAGTGCCGAGTACTGACTGAGGGCGGCGACATCCGGAGTCCCCCGGAAAACCGCTACCACCCCACCCAACGGATCCTACGGGTCGCGCATTCCCGGGTGGCGTCAGGCGGCCTTCCGTGTGCCGTGTGCCGCGCGCCTCAGTCTCGCGGGTAGGTGCGGGCCACGAGGCGGGTCCCGGCATTCGACGGTGACTGTGCGACGCACGCCGATTCGATCACGAAGGCGTCGACGAGCTTGTTGTCGGCTTCGTGCGGCAGCACCACAAGATAGACCTCCTTGCCGGCGTAGGTGTCCTCCTGCGCGGCAAGTGGGGTCTCCGAGCGACCGGTGCCCGCCTGTACACAGCTGGGCACCGGGGGGTCCTCGGCGCGCAACGGCATGTCCGGGGTGTCCTGTGCCCGCACATCGCCGGAGGCGGTCGAGGGCTTCTGGTCGGCGAGGAGGGCGTGCACCCGGGCCTGGAGGGTCGCCGCGGAGAGCGTCTCCGTAGTGGACGAGGGCTGCCTCTCCGACGCCTGTGTGCTGCCCGCATCGTTGCCGGCGGTGGAGCCCGACTGCATGAGGAAGGTGCCGAGACCGATCACGGCAGCCGCGCAGGCGGAGCCGAGGACGGCCCTGGGCCAGCGCCGGGGCTGCGGGCGCCGGGCGTCGGGCCGGGACTTCGTACGGCCCGGTCCGGTGGCGGCTCGCGGACGCCCCGCCGGTCGCTCGGCAGCGCCGGACGAAGGTGTCGAGTCGCTGCTCGTCTTCCGGGGGCGGGTCGGCTCCGATGTTTCACGTGAAACGTTCGGAGCCGCTTCGGCCGAGGAGTCGAGGGTCGAAGTTTCACGTGAAACATCGACGCAGTCATCCGGGGTGGTCGCATCGAGGAGGGCTTCCGCGGCGAGCGCCGCGTCGATACGCCCCGCGATATCGGCGGGCATCTGCACCGGACCCGGGAGGGTGCCCAGCAGCGACCGGATCTCGTCCAGGGAGGCTTGTACGTCGGCGCACAGCTCACAGGCGGCGAGGTGGCCGCGCACATCGGCAGTGCGGTCGGGGGGCAGCAGCCCCTCGGCGAGTGCGGAGATCTCCGTGACCTCCGGGTGCTCGTCCGTGTCGGTCGACGATGTCACGCTCGGCCACCTCCGCCCTTCACGGCATCTGTGTCGTTCGGTCCTGCCGTCGGTGGGACGGATGTCCCCTGCGTCCGGTTCCTTGCCCCGCTCGGCGAGTCGTTACCCCTCCCGTTCGGATGGAGATGGGTCAGCATGGGCAGCAGACGTGCGCGTCCCCGGGCGCAGCGGCTTTTGACCGTGCCGGTGGGGACCTCCAGGATTCTCGCGGCTTCGGCCACGGGGTAGCCCTGCATATCGACGAGTACGAGGGCCGCCCGCTGCTCGGGGGGCAGGGTGCGGAGCGCGCCAAGCAGCTCTCGGTGGAGGTCTCCACGCTCCGCCGGTGCGGCGGCCGACTCGTGGGGTTCCAGAAGCTGCTCGAGCCGTTCCGTTTCAGCCACGGGGGAGGTACGACGGGAGGCGGCCTTACGGGCCCGGTCCAGGCAGGCGTTCACCGTGATGCGGTGGAGCCAGGTCGTGACGGCCGACTGGCCGCGGAAGGTGTGAGCGGCCCGGTAGGCGGACACGAGCGCGTCCTGGACCGCGTCGGCAGCCTCCTCACGGTCGCCGAGCGTGCGCAGCGCCACCGCCCAGAGTCTGTCGCGGTGGCGTCGCACGAGTTCACCGAAGGCATCCGGGTCGCCGGCGACATGGCGCTTGAGGAGCTCGCCGTCGCTCGTGTCGCCGAACCTGGCGTTGTCCACCCTGGAGCCCCTCCCCGTCCGGCCGACTCAGCCGGTGAACTTCACGTCCGTGATGGCCTGCTTGTAGGGGTGTTCGTAATTGGGTTCCGGGTCGGAGTAGGGAAGCGCGGTCAGCCAGACGAGGACGTAGCGGGTCTTCACCTTGCTCTTGATCTTCAGCTCGGCGGACTTGCTCTCGACCTTGGCCGAGCCAAGCTTTTGGAACGAAGCGACGGGGTCGGACGCCGAGACGGACGGGGAGAGGGAACCCGTGGCATACAGCGAGACCTTCGTGTACGAGCCTCCGTACTGCAGCCCGAGGGTGGCGCTGTCCAGCGTCCGCTCGGAACCCAGGTCGTAGATGATTCCGACGCCCTTCTTGACGGTCGGGGCGAATTCCGGACCGTCGATGTAGCTGCTGGTGCGCCAGGACGTCGATGGGTCCCTGTCGTAGGTGAGCTTGACCTCAGCGGGGTTCTGCGCCTGGGTGCCAGGGGCGAACTCCTGAGCTTTGACGATCTTGATCGGCTTGCTGGTCGGCTTCGTGGGCTTGTCGTCGTTCCCCTTCTGCTGTGACCGGCTCGGAGGGGACTTCTTCTCCTCCTTGAGGAGGGTGTCCGCGAGCTGCCAGCTGCCGAGGCCGAGGGCCGCGATAAGCAGGGCCGAGACGGTCCACTTGAGGGCCTTGCCGGTGCGGCTCTGCAGCGGGGGCGGAGGCGGCACGGGGACGGCCTGGCCGGTGGCGGGGGACGGCCGGCCGTGGTGCGGCGGCCGGCCGTAGACGCCCTGCTGGTACGTGGTGCGCTGGAAGGCGTCCGGGGCAGTGAAGGTGGGCTCCGGCGGGCGGATCCGCGGCATGGCGGCGACGGCCTTGGAGAGCTCTTCGGGGGTGGTGCAGGGCTGGTCCTGCCGGGAGGCGGTGGCGCCGTCGTTGACGAGCGCGCGCATCGCCAGCTCGGACAGGCCGCGGTGGACCCCCGCGCGGACCTGGTCGGGCGCGATCAGCCCGACGCCCTTGGGTAGCCCGGACAGGCCGTAGGCGTCCCTCTCGTACGGCCAGCGCTGGGTCAGGGCGGCGTACAGCAGCGCGCCGATGGCTTCGGTGTCGGTGCGCTGCGGGTGGTCGGAGCTGATGCCGCGCAGGGCGGCCATGACGGCGAGGCCGCGAATGCGGTACTGGCCCGATTCGGTGCGCAGCACGGAGCCCGGGTTCAGCCGCAGATGCGCGAGGCCTTCGCGGTGGGCCGCGGCCATGGCCTGGGACACCTGGCTGACGAGCTGGTAGGCGTCATGCGGCTCGAGCGGGCCGGAGGCGAGTACGGCGGTGAGTTCGGTGGCGTCGGGAAGCCACTCGTGGACCACGTAGACGAGGTCGTTCTCCTCGACGGCGTCGAGGACTTGGACGAAGCGGGGATCACCGAGCAGCGCCGCCGAACGGGCGGCGGCCAGCACCGGGCGGGCCCGCGGATGGTCGGCCGGCAGCACATGGACTCCGACAGCGCGGCGGAGTTTCTCGTCCACGGCACGCCAGCTGCTGAATCCGTCCAGACGGGTGACGCATTCCTCCAGGCGGTAGCGTCTGGCCAGCTTGTGGCCGCTGTGCAGCTCGGGGGCGCTCGTATCGGCCGCGGCGCCCTTGGTGTCGGTGCCCGCGGCCTGCGCTTCCTTTTCGGCTTTCGTTTCGGTTCCCACCCCGTCGGACGTGGCCTTGCCCGCCTCGGCGGTCAGCGGCTCATCTCCGCTGTTGTCGGCCACGTCGACGGCAGCCGTGCTCCGTTCCGCCACCGTCGTTCCTGCCTCCCCATCCGTTGCGCCTACTCCGAGCCAAGACAATTGTGCCCACAGTCCGCCGCTATGCACGACACACGGTGGCAGACGATGGTTGTGCTGAACGATCAGCGACCAAGTCGTCCGCGGACCATACCGACCATGGCGGTCAGCTCTTCAATGCGCATCCGTTTCGCCGCAATGTAGAAGACCGCGATAAGAACGAGACCACCACCGGCCAGAGCCGCTAGAGATCCCCCCACGCCGGAGCCCACGGCCCCGGTGATGACGTAGGCGGCCGCTCCGCCGATGAGGGCGGCCGGAATGCCGGCACCCACCAGACGGGTGTAGGTGCGGACGACGTGCCGACCGTCCAGATCGCCGCCCAGCTGCTTGCGGAGGCGCTTCCAGGCCACGCCCACGCCGATGGCGTAGGCCAGGCCGTAGGAGGCGGCCATGCCCGCCACGGCCCAGCGGGCGGGGAGGACGAGGTAGGAGAGTGCGGAGGCAGCGGCGTTGACGGCGGCGACGATCACCGTGTTGTAGAAGGGGGTGCGGGTGTCTTCGTAGGCATAGAAGCCGCGCAGGACGACGTACTGCACCGAGAACGGGATGAGTCCGAGACCGAAGGCCATCAGGATGTAGCCCATGGAGCGGGCCTGTTCGGTTCCGGAGGAGCCGAACATCAGGGTGCACATGGGGATGCCGAGCGCGACGAACCCGAGGGCGAGCGGGACGATGGCGACGGCGGAGGTGCGCAGGCCCTGCGAGATGTCGTCGCGGACCGCGCCGGTGTCCCCGTCGTGCGCCGCGCGGGAGATCCGGGGCAGCAGGGCGGCCATGACGGAGACGGTGATGATCGCCTGCGGCATACCCCAGATGAGCTGCGCGCTCTGGTAGCCGAGGAGGCCGGTGCCGGGGTAGCCCTGGTTGTCGGCCTTCGCACCGGCCGCGGTGGCGAGCCGGGTCACCACGACGTTGCCCGCCTGGTTGGCGAGCACGAACAGTACGGTCCACTTGGCGAGCTTGGCGGCCTTGCCCAGGCCGTGGCCGCGCCAGTCGAAGCGGGGCCGGAAGCGGAAGCCGGCCGCACGGAGATAGGGGAACATCGCCAGCGCCTGGACGGTGAGGCCGAGGAGGGTGCCCACGCCCAGCAGCCGGACCCCCTCGTCGGTGATGTTGGTGACGCCCAACTCGGAGGAGCTGAAGGTGCCGAACACCCAGATGAACATGGCGAAGCTGGCGATGACGACGATGTTGTTGAGGACCGGGGTCCACATCATGGCGCCGAAGCTGCCGCGGGCGTTGAGGATCTGACCGACCACGACGTGCACGCCCATGAAGAAGATGGTGGGCAGGCAGTAGCGGGCGAAGGTGACCGCCACCTCGTTGGCCTGGGGATTGCCTGCGATGGACGGCGAGAGCATGCGGACGAGGGTGGGGGCCGCGAACACCGATACCGCGACGAGGACCGCGAGGACGACCATCACCAGGGTCAGCAGACGGTTGGCGTAGGCGTCGCCGCCGTCCTCGTCCTCCTTCATGGAGCGGACGAGCTGCGGGACGAAGACGGAGTTGAGGCCGCCGCCCACAGTGAGGAAGTAGATCATCGCGGGCAGCTGGTAGGCGACGGCGTAGGTGTCGCCGAGGGTGGCCGCGCCGATGGCGGCGACGATCACCAGCTGGCGGACGAATCCGGTGAGCCGGGAGACCAGCGTTCCGGCCGCCATCACCGCGCTGGACTTGAGCAGGTTTCCCGCGCGGCCGCCCGAGCGCTTCTTCTCCGGCTCAGCCGTCTCGGGCTCGGCCACCGCCGCGGCCGCCCCCGCGGGGGCGGCCGGCTGGGCGGGAACGGGGCCGGGTGGTCCGGACAGCGGCGCCTGCCCCTGCGGGGATCCCGCGGGCGGATACCCGGCCGGGGGCTGCTGCTGGGGGCGCTGGGGCTCGTAGGGCTGCTGGTCGCGGAAGAGGTGCGCGAAGGCGTCCGGCTGCTGCTGTTCCCCGGCGGCGTAGCCGGCCTGCGGGCCGGTACCCAGATACTGCGTGGCCTCGATGTCGCCGCCGTACTGCTGGTGGGCGGGGCCCTCGGGGGCGGCGGCCTCGGCCGACCACAGCCGCGGATCGTGGCCCTGCGGGGGCGCGGGCTGGTGCTGGTAGGGCTGCTGGTAGCCGCCGGACTGAGGCTGGTGGTATGCGCCCTGGCCCTGGTCGTACAGCGGATCCGTCAGCGGGTCCGTCAGCGGATCGTGGCCGTAGGAGTCCTGGCGCGCGGCGTAGGGGTCCTGCGCCGTGTACGGATAGGGCGTGAACGAACCGGTGACGTACGGATCCTGCATATAGGGGTCCTGCACGTACGGCAGCTGGCTGTACGAGATGTCGCGGGGGTCCCCCAGATACGGATCCTGCTGATGCGGCTCCGGTCCGTAAGGGCTCTGGTGGGCGTACGGGCCGCTCTGCGGCGGCGGTACCCGGCCGGCGGGGTCGTTGCCCGCGCCCTGGCCGCGATCACCGTCATACGGCGCGTTCATCGCTACCCCACCTCATAGTCCGCTGCGGCCGGTCGGCCACGCCATCGCTCAATGGTCCACTTTCTCACCTGAGCCGGAGGGGCCAGCGCTTTGCGATCCGGTGTCCGTCGCCGGGTCACTCGCCTGCCCGGGCACCAGGGTGCCCGGGCGCTCCCCCTCGCCGGGCTCGGTCGGCTCGTCCTCCGCCGTCTCTCCGTCCTGCTTCTCGCCGTTCCCCGCAGCGTCTTCATCACTCCTGGCGGCGGACCGCTTGCGCTGGAGGTAGATCCGGATCCCGGCGAGAACGAGCAGCAGCACCCCGCCCGCGATCACCAGAATGACCGTGGACGTGATTTCGGTGACATTCACCTTGAACGACATCTCGGGGCCGTATGCCTGGCCGTCCACGGTGTACAGCTGGGCCGTCACCCAGGCGCGTCCGTTCGCGTTGGCTGTGGTGCCGAACTTCACCGACTGGCTGTGTCCACCCTGGACCGTGACCACCTGGGGGTCGCTGACCTCCAGGCGGTTGCCCTGCTGGGACCGGAGGACCAGCCGCAGCTCGACGGGTTGCAGCAGGTTGTTCTGGACGGTCACCGGAATCGTGGCGCTGCGCCCGGACAGGGTCATGTCCGTCTTGTTGATGAGGCGCACCTTCTCCGTGAGGTCCTGGAGGTAGGCCTGGACGGAGTCGCGGAAGCCGGTCGAGCCTCGCAGGTCTTGGCGCCACGATGTGGAGATCTCCCGCATGATCGCGGCGCCGAACGGGGTGACCACGCGGTCCTTGGCGGTGAGGATCACCTCGAACTTGTCGAGGGCGGCCTGGGTCAGCCGGATCTTCTCGAATCCGTCGGTGGGCAGCTCCTGGCGGCGCAGCGCGGCCGGGTACGAGCGGGCGGCGGGAACCCGGTGGGTGGCGAGCGGGTCGGGCTGGGCCTTGGCGGCCTGCCCCAGGCTGAGCGGCTGTGTCCAGCTTCCGGACAGGCCGTTCAGGGCCGCCGCCATGGCCTGCGCCTGGCTGGTGGTGGGCGTCCGCTGCGGAGCCACGACGATGCTCCGCTGCTTGTCCGGCGCCTGCAGGGTGATCATCTGGGTCTGGGCGAGGAACTTCTGGACGGCCAGCGTGGCGTTCTCTGCCCGCGTCATGTCGCCCATGAAAGCGGTGGACAGCCGTGCGTCCGCGACCACCGCCGTGTTGCCTCCGCCGATCTGGCGGGCCGCTGTGGGGGTGTAGGGCAGGTTGCCCGTCTCGCGCAGGCTGTCGCTGCGGGCGATGATGTTGTGCGCGCCGGCGGAGGTGGCGACGTCCACGATCGAGGAGTCGATGGCGCCGTTCACCGGCCAGGCGAAGTCCGTACGGGGCTTCACATGGAGAACGGTGTCCACGGTCGTCGAGGCGAGCGCGGTGGCGGTCTGGAGGTGGCTGAGGGCGCCCGAGTTCTTGCCGCGGTGCGCGAGCGAGGCGAGGTCGGGATCGGCGAAGGGCAGGGCCACCACCTGGTGTCCCTCGACGGCCTGCTGCAGGTCGTTGAGCCACTGCTTGGCCACGGCCTGGCCCCGGCCGTCCGTCGTCTCGTTCTCCGTCTGGCTCTGGACCTCGTACGGCTTGGTCATCGCGTCGACCGTGGCGAGCAGGTCCGGGTCGATCACCCAGGTGACCGGCAGGTTCTTGCCGAGCGCGACGAGTTGGTGCAGCCGTCCGCCGGGGGCGAGCTCCGCCGTGAGGTCGTCGTTCTGGAAGATCGGCGTCTGCTGCTCATTGGCGCCGGTACCCGTCCGGGCGGCCAGGTGGGTGGAGGAGATGAGCGGCCACAGGAAGGTGAGCTTGCTCTTCTTGGTGGCGGCGCTCGGCTGCCAGGGCAGGAAGGTCCGCTCGATGCCCATGACCTGCGACCAGGGCTGGCTCCGCGTCTGGCCGCTGAGGGTGACACCGAGCTGATAGACGCCGTTCCCGCCGAGGTGGAGCTCCCTGACCGGTATGGAGAGGGTGAAGTCACGGCTGATGCCGACGGGGAGTTTGCCAATCTTCTGCTTGTACTTGTCGGAGACCTCGGTGCCGTCGAGGCCGATCTCATAGCCCTTCCGCTTGGCGGCCGTATCGATGTCGTTGCGGCCGTTCATGGTCGGGCCGACCGTGAGGCCGACGGAGGAGGCGCTGATCGTCGAGCTGCCGTGGTTGGTGACGGTGCCGCTGACGGTGAGTGTGTCGTTCCCGGACGGTGTGGTGGGAGTGAGCGAGTCGATGGCGACATCGACGGTGCGCGAACCGGTGGCCTTGGCCTGAGCCGGTGCGGTCTGCTGGGTGGGCGCGGTCCGGGCCGGGGCGGTCCGGGCGTGGGCACCGGGAGCCGCCGGGATCTGCAGCACACCCGCGAGCACGGGCGCAGCGGTGAGCACCGCTGCCGTGCGCCGCAGCCAACGACGGGCGCGAGCGGAAGTTGTCCCCTGGAGCTCTGCCGGCTCGGCCACGCGCTCGCCCGTCCCTCGTCGTCAGTGATCGTCAGTCGTCCCACAAAATGCGTCCACGAAATGGTAACGATGTCCGCTGTGATGAAGTGCTGTGGAGGGCTCCACAAGATCGTCACCGGTTCGATGCGTCGGGTCGGCGAGGAGGCTCCCGGGCGTGCGGACACGTACCCTGTTCTGTTGTGCCGAACGCCAACACTGACAGCCACTACCCGCAGTCGAACAACGAGCTCAGCCAGGTGCAGCGCCGCGCCGTGGGCGAGCTCCTGCGGGTGTCTCCCGTAGCCGACGACCTCGCCCGCCGCTTCGAGGCGGCGGGGTTCGGCCTTGCCCTGGTCGGCGGATCGGTACGGGATGCGCTTCTGGGCCGTCTTGGTAACGATCTGGATTTCACCACGGACGCACGTCCGGAGGACGTGCTGAAGATCGTCCGTCCGTGGGCCGACGCGGTCTGGGAGGTCGGCATCGCCTTCGGCACGGTCGGCTGCCGTAAGGAGGGCGGGAACGGAAACGGGTCGAGTCAGAGCTTCCAGATCGAAATCACGACTTATCGGTCAGAAGCCTACGACCGCACGTCGAGGAAGCCCGAGGTCTCGTACGGCGACTCCATCGACGAAGACCTGGTCCGTCGGGACTTCACGGTGAACGCGATGGCCGTCGCGCTCCCGCGGAAGGAATTCATCGACCCGCACAACGGCCTGGAAGACCTCGCCGCGAAGGTGCTGCGCACACCCGGCACCCCTGAGGAGTCCTTCTCCGACGACCCGCTGCGGATGATGCGCGCCGCGCGCTTCGCGGCCCAGCTCGACTTCGATGTGGCGCCCGAGGTGATCGCCGCGATGAAGGCGATGGCCGGGCGGATCGAGATCGTCTCGGCGGAGCGGGTACGTGACGAGCTCAACAAGCTGATCCTGGCCGCCCGCCCCGTCAAGGGGCTGCGGCTCCTGGTCGACACCGGGCTTGCCGACCATGTCCTCCCGGAGCTTCCGGCGCTGCGCCTGGAGCGTGATGAGCACCACCGTCACAAGGATGTGTACGAGCACACGCTGACCGTGCTGGAGCAGGCCATCGCCCTGGAGAAGGACGGGCCCGATCTGGTGCTGCGGCTGGCGGCCCTGCTGCACGACATCGGGAAGCCCAAGACGCGCCGCTTCGAGAAGGACGGCCGGGTCTCCTTCCACCACCATGAGGTGGTGGGCGCCAAGATGACCAAGTCGCGGATGACCAAGCTCAAGTACTCCAATGAGCTGGTGAAGGACGTCTCCCATTTGGTCGAGCTGCACTTGCGCTTCCACGGCTATGGCACCGGCGAATGGACGGACTCGGCGGTACGGCGCTATGTACGGGACGCGGGACCGCTCCTGGAGCGGCTGCACAAGCTGACCCGCTCGGACTGCACCACGCGTAATAAGAGGAAGGCCGGCGCTCTGTCGCGCGCATACGACGGGCTGGAGGAGCGCATCGCGCGGTTGCAGCAGCAGGAGCAGCTGGATGCCATCCGGCCGGACCTGGACGGCAACGAGATCATGAAGATTCTCGGGATCGGACCGGGCCCGCAGGTCGGCAAGGCGTACAAGCATCTTCTGGAGCTGCGCCTGGAGCACGGCCCCATGGAGCGGGACGCCGCAGTCACGGCGCTCCAGGACTGGTGGGCGGCTCAGCCTCAGGGCTGAAGCGTCTGCGGAGCTGACGCATCAGGTTTCACGTGAAACATCGGTCCGCCCCGCCTCGCGCTCGCCATGTTTCACGTGAAACATGGCGACGAGGGCGGTCGCTGCGTAGAGCACGGCCACCAGGATCACCAGGGTGGCCGAGCGTCCGTCGGGGGGCAGCGTCAGTGCGGCGACCGCCGCTCCCCCGACGAAGGCCGCATTGAAGAGCACGTCGTACAGGGAGAAGATCCGGCCGCGGAAGTCGTCGGCGATCGAGGACTGCACCACGGTGTCGGTGGAGATCTTGGCGCCCTGGGTGACGAGTCCGAGGACGAAGGCGGCGGCGAGCATCGGAGCCGGTTCGAAGAACAGCCCCAGCCCCGGCACCAAAACGGTCGCCGCCGCCGCGCACGTCACCATCCAGCGCAGTCGGCCGTCCGGGTCGGAGGCGGGGCTCAGCCGGGCCACCGCCCCGGGCGTGACCACTGCCGCCGCGAAGAAGCCCGCGCCCGAGAGGGCCACGGCGAATCCCAGGAGTGCCAAGCCGTCCGACTCGGTCTTGGCCCATGCGTATCGGCAGAGCATCAACACCATCACCGTCAGCGCGCCGTAGCAGAAGCGCATCGCTGTCATCCCCGCCAGAGCCACCGTGGGATCTCGGCGCTCCAGGAGATGGCGCACACCGGCGACCAGGCCGCGTACGGTGCTCAACAGGGCCGCACGCAGACGCGGCTGGAGCGCCGACGGGTCGGGCCCCAGAAGTCCGGGCGCCATCCTCAGCGCAGCGATCGCGGCGCTGAGATAGAGCGTCGCGCCCATCAGGACCACAACGGCGTCCGACGACGCGCCGTCCGGGACCGCGATGCGCACGACGAGGGCCAGGGCGCCGCCAAGGGTGGCCGCGAGCGTTCCCGCGGTCGGGGACAGGGAGTTGGCCATGATCAAGCGCTCCTGGCTGTCGACGACGCGCGGCAGCGAGGCGGAGAGCCCGGCCAGCACGAAGCGGTTGACGCCCGTGACCGACAAGGCGGAGACGTAGAAGAGCCAGTCGGGAACCTGCGCGAGGATCAGAACGGCCGTCCCGGCGGCCAGCGCGGAACGCAGGGCGTTGCCATGGAGGAGGACCTGGCGGCGGCGCCACCGGTCCAGCAGGACCCCGGCGAAGGGGCCCAGCAGGGAATAGGGGAGCAGGAGGACCGCCATGGCGGAGGCGATCGCCGCGGCTGAGGTCTCCTTCTCGGGGGAGAAGACCACATGGGCGGCCAGCGCGACCTGGTAGACGCCGTCGGCCGTCTGGGACAGCAGGCGAACGGCCAGAAGGTGCCGGAAGTCGCGCAGCTGTAGCAGTACGCGGAGGTCACGCACAACGGGCATGGCGCCAGCCTCACACACCACACGGGCCTCCGGGTGGATTACCCGGAGGCCCGTGATCAAGCCGTGTTAACGCGCAGCGCTTGCTCTCGCTCAGCGCACAGCGCTTTGTCTCGCTAGCGCTCGACTTCACCCTTGATGAACTTCTCGACGCTCTCCCGCGCCTGGTCGTCGAAGTACTGCACCGGCGGCGACTTCATGAAGTACGAGGAGGCCGAGAGGATCGGGCCCCCGATGCCGCGGTCCTTGGCGATCTTCGCGGCGCGCACCGCGTCGATGATGACGCCCGCGGAGTTCGGGGAGTCCCACACCTCGAGCTTGTACTCCAGGTTCAGCGGGACATCGCCGAACGCGCGGCCCTCGAGCCGGACGTAGGCCCACTTGCGGTCGTCCAGCCAGGCCACGAAGTCGGACGGGCCGATGTGCACGTTGTCGGCGCCCAGCTCGCGGTCCGTGATCTGGGAGGTGACGGCCTGCGTCTTGGAGATCTTCTTGGACTCCAGGCGCTCACGCTCCAGCATGTTCTTGAAGTCCATGTTGCCGCCGACGTTCAGCTGCATGGTGCGGTCCAGGACCACACCGCGGTCCTCGAACAGCTTGGTCAGCACCCGGTGCGTGATCGTGGCACCGACCTGCGACTTGATGTCGTCTCCGACGATCGGCACGCCCGCCTCGGTGAACTTGTCCGCCCACTCCTTGGTGCCGGCGATGAAGACCGGAAGCGCGTTGACGAAGGCGACCTTGGCGTCGATGGCGCACTGGGCGTAGAACTTCGCGGCGTCCTCGGAACCCACCGGGAGGTAGCAGACCAGAACGTCGACCTGCTTGTCCTTGAGGATCTGGACGACGTCGACCGGGGTCTCCTCGGACTCGTCGATCGTCTGGCGGTAGTACTTGCCCAGACCGTCGAGGGTGTGGCCGCGCTGGACGGTGACACCGGTCGAGGGCACGTCGCAGATCTTGATGGTGTTGTTCTCGCTGGCGCCGATCGCGTCGGCGAGGTCGAGGCCGACCTTCTTCGCGTCCACGTCGAACGCGGCCACGAACTCCACGTCACGCACGTGGTAGTCGCCGAACTGGACGTGCATCAGACCCGGCACGCGGGTATCCGGGTCGGCGTCCTTGTAGAACTCGACGCCCTGCACCAGCGAGGCGGCGCAGTTGCCCACGCCGACGATGGCTACACGAACCGAACCCATTCCGGTTGCTCCCTGTGTGTACTCGACGAAGCCCTGCGGGATGCGGGGCCTCACTTGGCGGTGTCATCGGACGGATCCGGCCGGGAACCACCCCGGTGCCGGGGCAGGCCGCCCGTATCTCCTGACTGGTCCTGCTCTCCTGGCGGGGCCAGCTCGGGTGACCGGTCCAGCTCCTGCTCCTGAGACCGGTCCTGGTCCGCGGGGCCGCCGCGCTGATCGCGCCCGGCCCGCTCGCTCTCAATCAGCTCGTTCAGCCAGCGGACTTCACGCTCCACCGACTCCATGCCATGCCGCTGCAGCTCGAGGGTGTAGTCGTCGAGCCGCTCACGGGTACGGGCCAAAGAAGCGCGCATCTTCTCCAGGCGCTCCTCGAGGCGGCTGCGCCGCCCCTCCAGGACCCGCATCCGCACATCCCGCGACGTCTGCCCGAAGAAGGCGAAGCGGACGCCGAAGTGCTCGTCCTCCCACGCGTCCGGGCCGGTGTGGGCGAGCAACTCCTCGAAGCGCTCTTTCCCCTCCGCCGTCAACCGGTAGACGATTTTCGCGCGGCGGCCGGCGAGCGTCGCCGCGAGAGCTTCCTCGGGCGCGCTGCCGGGCTCCTCGATCAACCAGCCATTGGCGACCAGCGTCTTGAGGCATGGATAGAGGCTGCCGTAACTGAACGCACGGAACACCCCAAGCGAGGTGTTGAGGCGTTTCCGCAGCTCATAACCGTGCATCGGGGACTCGCGGAGCAGGCCGAGGACGGCGAACTCAAGGATGCCCGAGCGTCTGCCCATTCCCGCCTCTCCTGTCTCCCAGTCCTTTATGCCGAGCTGATGTATCGGCTCGATACATCCAGACGATAGAACCGTGATCCTGGTGGGAACAAGGGCAGCCATGGTGAACGGCGTCACATCACCAATTCGTGGGACGCGAACTGACTGTTATGGAGTGAAGATCACGCCTTCGCGGGTTTTGACCGTGCGTACTCTGTTCGCCATGCACAGCACTGGGAACCAAGCGACGCCCGCAGGCGTCCTCGTCCTGGATGCAGTGTGCCCGGTTGCCGGTGGCGGCCGGAGCGCACATCGGGGGGACCGGAAGCCACCTGCCGCTTTCAGGCGATAGCGCCTGCCCGAGGAGTAGTCGTTCCATGAGCGAGCACCGTCGCAAGCCGCCGCAGCCACAGAGCGGCGGACGAGCAGCGGCCCGGCGCGCCGCGCAGCAGTCTTCAGGCCGCCGCGCGGCCCAACCGCATAGCGCCACCGGGTCGGAATCCGCCCCGCATGGGGAGGAGCGTCCTTATGGCGGCCGGGCCGAAGCCCGGCGCGCCGCACAGCGCGGCACCGGCCGCAGACGAGGAGCCGATCCCGATGCCGGGGGCGCGGGCCGCGGTGGCCACGGCGGCGGCCGGCGTGCCGGCGGCGGTGGCGGTCGCGGCCGTGGAGCGGGGGGTGATGGGCGCCCCGCGAAGAAGCGCTTCATCGACTACCCGCGCGCGGGCAAGGACGGTTTCCGGCGCTGGGTCCCGTCCTGGAAGCTGGTGACCGGGACCTTCCTCTTCTTCTTCGTGATGCTTGTCGGTGCCGTGGGCATCGGGCTGTGGCTGGTGGAGGTTCCCACGGCACAGGCCGCGTCCAAGGTCGAGAAGAACGTCTACTACTGGTCGGACAACACGCAGATGGTCGTCTCGGGCGGTAGTGGTGACCTCAACCGCCAGATCGTGCCGCTGAACGACATAGACAAGGACTTGCAGAACGCGGTGATCTCCGCGGAGAACGCCAGTTTCTACGACGACGCCGGCGTCGACCCGATGGGTATCGCCCGCGCGGTCGTGAACATGGCCAAGGGCGGGGCCACACAGAGTGGTTCCACCATCACCCAGCAGTTCGTGAAGAACACCTACCTGGACCAGTCGCAGACGCTCACGCGCAAGGTCAAGGAGCTGTTCATCTCCGTCAAGGTCGGCGCGACCATGGACAAGGGCGACATTCTCGCCGGCTATCTGAACACCGCGTACTACGGGCGCGGCGCCTACGGCTGCCAGGCGGCGGCCCGCGCCTACTACAACACGGACTGCAAGAGTCTGACGCCGAGCCAGAGCGCCTTCCTCGCCGCGACCCTCAACGGACCCGACCTCTATGACCCGGCCGGCGGCTACGGCCCCGCCGCGAGCAAGGAGGCGAACCTCAAGCGGGCCAAGACGCGCTGGGCGTGGATCCTCAAGCGCGAGGTCGAGGTCGGGAAGATGAAGGAGGCCGACCGGCAGAAGGCGGCCGCGAAGTTCCCGATGCCCCGGGATCTGGAGATCGCGACGAACAAGGAAGGCCAGATCGGCTATCTCACCCAGCTCGCCGACAACTACATCGTCGCGAACACCAAGATCACCAAGGGCATGCTGGACAAGGGTGGCTACCAGATCCACACCACCTTCGACCGCAAGAAGATGAAGCAGCTCGAGACGGCCGTGAAGAAGGTGACCAAGGACAACATCAACCCGAAGCTGCGGCCGAAGTACGACAAGTATGTGCAGTTCGGCGGGGCCTCGGTGGAACCCAAGACAGGCAAGATCGTCGCCATATACGGCGGCAAGAACGCCCTGGAGCACTACACCAACAACGCCGACTACACCGGTGTCCAGGTGGGCTCCACCTTCAAGCCCTTCGTGCTGGCCGCCGCCATGAAGGACGGCGTGCGCGACAAGGACGGGGATCGCGAGCAACCCGACTCGATGCGTACCCCCGTCTCCCCCAACAGCGTCTACGACGGCGACAACAAGCTGACGCTGCGGGACTACAACGGGACTGTCTGGCACGACAAGGACGGCAAGGAGTGGCACCAGCGGAACGACGGTAACGAGGACCGGGGCAAGATCACCCTGCGCACCGCGATGCAGTACTCGGTGAACACTCCATACATCCAACTCGGCATGGACGTCGGCACCGACAAGGTGCGGGACGCGGCGATCGCCGCGGGTCTCAGCAAGGACCAGATGGCCTCGATCACCCCGACGTTCTCCCTGGGCACCTCGGCCCCCAGCGCCATCCGGCTCGCCGGTGCGTACGCGACCTTCGCGGCCAGCGGTAAGCAGGCCGATCCGTACTCGATCGAAACGATCGAGCACAAGGGCCAGGAGGTCTACAACCACGAGGACGAGGCGAAGCTCACGACGGCGTTCGACGCGGAGGTGGCCGACAACGTCACCGACGTCCTGAAGAACGTCGTCGAGCACGGCACCGGTACCTCGGCGCAGATCGGCCGTCCCGCCGCGGGCAAGACCGGCACCACCGACGAGAACAAGTCGGCCTGGTTCTCCGGCTACACCCCGCAGCTGTCCACCGCGATCGGCATGTGGCGAGTGGACGACAAGGCCAAGAAGCAGGAATTCCTCTCCATGCGCGGCGTGGGCACCGGCGACCCGAATGCGTCGATCCACGGAGCCTCGTTCCCGGCCGAGATCTGGGCCGACTACATGCGCGAGGCGATGAAGGGCAAGGAAGTCGTGAACTTCCCGAAGCCCGGCCCGATCGGGAAGAAGGTCTTCGGCGACGGCGCGAGCCCGACCCCGCCGCCCTCCACGACCACCACGAAGCCCCCGTCCGAGACGCCTTCCGAGTCCCCGTCCGAGACGCCGTCCTCGGAGACGCCGTCCAACAGCCCGTCCCCGACGCAGACCTGCGACCCGCTGGACATCAGCTGCAACGACAACGGCGGAGGCAACGGCAACGGAGGAAACAACGGCGGAGGCAACGGAGGCAACGGAGGCCCGGGCGGCAGCACCAGTACTCCGACCACGGAGCCTCCGAGCAGCGACAACGGCGGCTGGTTCGGCGGAGGCGGCGGAGGCGGCTGAGCCCTCCGGCGAGCGACCCTCGCCCCACCACCACCA